>NZ_JBDNHO010000041.1:0-21774 GCF_041688735.1 Brevundimonas sp. | reverse complement strand
CGAGAACATGTTCGGCAGGCTCAAGGACTGGCGGCGCATCCACACCCGCTACGACCGATGCGCACACACCTTCATGTCTGCCATCACTATCGCCGCCACGGTGATCTTCTGGCTATGATCAATGAGTCCTGAGCCTAATCACTAACCACTGGTCACTTCCCCACACCCCATGACCGACCTCTCCCGCTACCGCCCCAACGTCGGCGTCGTGCTGTTCCATCCGGACGGGCGCGCCTGGTACGGCCGCCGCTCGGACACGCCCGAACCGCACGGCTGGCAATTTCCCCAGGGCGGCGTCGATTCCGGCGAAGATCACCTGGCCGCCGCGCGGCGCGAGCTGGCCGAGGAAACCGGCATCACCTCCGTCGATCTGCTGGCCGAGACCGCCGACTGGATCGCCTATGCCTTCCCCGAAGGCTACGGCGGCTCCAAACAGGCGCGCGGATGGCTGGGCCAGAAGCAGAAATGGTTCGCCTTCCGCTTCACCGGCCAAGAGTCCGAGATCGATCTGGAGGCCCACGGCGAGGTCGAGTTCGACGCCTGGCGCTGGGGCTCGCTGTCCGACGCCCCCGACCTGATCGTGCCGTTCAAGCGCGCCGCCTACGAACAGGTCGTGACCGCCTTCGCGTCGCTTCTGATCTAGATCGCTGCACGCCTCACTGCGTTGGAGCCAGCCGCATCAGCACAATCCCGCTGATGATCAGCAGCGCCGCCAGAACCCGCAACAGACTGAGGTGTTCCTGCAGGACGACCACGCCGACCACGAAGGCCCCGACCGCGCCGATGCCGGTCCAGACCATATAGGCCGAGCTCATCGGCAGCGACTTCATGGCCAGGGCCAGCAGGCCGAAGCTGGCCGCCATGAAGGCCAGGGTCGCCACGCTCGGCCACAGACGGGTGAACCCGTCCGATTGTTTCATGAAATAGGCCCACACAATTTCGAGCAGGCCGGCGATGAGAAGATAGGTCCAGGCCATGGGCGCAGCCCTCCATGCAAAGGGCCGGGCCGTCCCGGACTTTGCCCGCGATCTAAAAGATCGCCGGGGCGAGGACGTGGCCTCGTCTGAAGCTGCTATCTGGGGCCTTCGCCCGGGCGGTCAAGGGCGCCCTGCCTTGTCATCCCGGCCGACGCGAAGCGGAGAGCCGGGACGGGACAGGTCTCCAAAATAAAAACCCCGGGCAGCTCGCAGAGCTGAACCGGGATACGGGTCGTGTCAGACCGGCTCCCGGACAGGCGCGCTGCGCCTTCCGGGAGGGGAGATCATGGGCATCGGCCTCCCGGATCGCGGCTTTGCCGCGTCCGGGATAACAAACACTAGGCCGCAGCCACTTCTGAGGCCTGTTCGGCCAGGATGGTCAGGCCGGCCGGGGTCACGTCGGCGAAGCCGCCGTGGACCTCGAACTGTCGACGCGAGCCGCCGTCGATGACCGTGACCACGCCTTCGCGCAGGGCGGTCATGAAGGGCGCGTGGTCGGCGAGGACGCCGAAATCGCCCTCGACGCCGGGCGCGTCGACCTGGTCGACGAGGCCGTTGAAGACCTCGCGCTCAGGCGAGACGAGGGAGAAGGAGAGTTTGCCGGCCATCCCTATGCCGCGTCCTCAGCCAGCTTCTGGGCCTTCTCGACGGCTTCCTCGATGGCACCGACCATGTAGAAGGCGGCTTCGGGCAGGTGGTCGTATTCGCCGGCGACGATGCCCTTGAACGAGCGGATCGTGTCTTCCAGCGACACGAACTTGCCCGGCGCGTTGGTGAACTGCTCGGCGACGAAGAAGGGCTGCGACAGGAAGCGGCTGATCTTGCGGGCGCGCGAGACGATCAGCTTGTCCTCTTCCGACAGCTCATCCATGCCCAGGATGGCGATGATGTCCTTCAGCGACTTGTACTGCTGCAGCACTTCCTGGACCGAACGGGCGACGCGGTAGTGTTCCTCGCCGATGACCAGCGGGTCCATGATCCGGCTGGTCGAGTCCAGCGGGTCCACGGCCGGGAAGATGGCCTGGGCGGCGATGTCGCGGTTCAGCACCGTGGTCGCGTCCAGGTGGGCGAACGAGGCGGCGGGGGCCGGGTCGGTCAGGTCGTCGGCGGGGACGTAGATGGCCTGGACCGAGGTGATCGAGCCCTTCTTGGTCGAGGTGATCCGCTCCTGCAGATTGCCCATCTCGGTGGCCAAGGTCGGCTGATAGCCCACGGCCGACGGGATGCGGCCCAGCAGCGCCGACACTTCGGAACCGGCCTGGGTGAAGCGGAAGATGTTGTCGACGAACAGCAGGACGTCCTTGCCCTCTTCGTCGCGGAAATATTCGGCCTGGGCCAGGCCGGTCAGGGCCACGCGGGCGCGGGCGCCGGGAGGTTCGTTCATCTGGCCATAGACGAGGGCGCATTTCGAGCCTTCGGTCGAGCCGCCGTTCTTGGCCGGGTCCACATTGACGTTGGACTCGATCATCTCGTGATACAGGTCGTTGCCCTCGCGGGTTCGCTCACCCACGCCCGCCAGCACCGAATAGCCGCCGTAGGCCTTGGCGATGTTGTTGATCAGCTCCTGCATGGTCACGGTCTTGCCCACGCCGGCGCCGCCGAACAGGCCGACCTTGCCGCCCTTGGTGTAGGGGCACATCAGGTCGATGACCTTGATGCCGGTGACCAGGATTTCCGACGACGTCGACTGCTCCTCGAAGCTGGGGGCCTCGCGGTGGATCGGGCGGTACATGGTGGTCTTGATAGGGCCCTGTTCGTCGATCGGCGCGCCGACGACGTTCATGATGCGGCCGAGCGTGCCGGGGCCGACCGGGGCCAGGATCGAGGTGCCGGTGTCGGTCACGGGCTGGCCGCGGGTCAGGCCTTCCGAGGTGTCCATGGCGATGGTGCGGACCATGTTCTCTCCCAGGTGCTGGGCGACTTCCAGAACCAGGGTGAAGGGCAGGCCGGTCTTCTGGTCGACGTTCTGGGTTTCCAGCGCGTTGAGGATCGCCGGCAGTTGGCCGGTGAACTCGACGTCGACCACGGCGCCGATGACCTGGGCGATCCGGCCCACGCCGGTGCCGGCGGTGACGACGGCATTGCCGGTCGCAGCGGTGGCCGCCTTGGGGGCTTTGGGAGCGGCCGGTTTCCTGGCGGCGGGTTTCTTGATTGTGTCGGTCATCTGTTGCGGCCTTGGGCTTATCGGATCATTTCGAGGGGAACGCTGACATCGAGCTTTGCCCAGTCGGTGTCAGCGGTGATGAGGGGTTCGTCGCGCTCTTCGGCGAGAGCGATGCAGAACCGGTCGCCGAGCGACAGGTCCTTGATCGTGGCCCGCGCGCCGGCGCGTCGTGCCTGGCCGGCGGTGGTTTCAACGGCGTTCAGGTCAAGCGAGTCCAGAATGGCGTCGATCTCGGCGGCATCGCGCCCGTCGCGCGCCAGCCGCCCGATCACCTCGGCCAGGTTTACGTGCGAAATGACCGCGTCGGGCAGGTGGCCGACAGCGGCTTCCGCGCCCCGCTCGCCCTTGATGACCGCCAGCACAGCGGAGGCGTCGATCACGCTCATTCGCCCCGCTCCGCGGCCTGGCGGCGCTCGGCGATAAATTCATCGACGGTCCAGTCAGGCCTTTTGCCCGCATAGGCCTTCATGACAGCCGCATCGATGCGCGCGAGACGCTCCTGAGGGGTCAGAACGGGCTTGGCGGACTTGAAGGTCGTCTCCAGCGCCATGCGCACTTCCGCCTCCATGCTCCGCCCATGGCGCGCCGCCGCGATGCGGATCGCATCACGGGTCGCGTCAGGCAGGTTTCGGACGGTCAGGGTGGCCATGGTCTCTAGATGATGATTGCTAGCGTTGCTGTCAATGCTGTCAGATCACAGCGCTTCGGCCCCGGCGATGATCTCGATCAGTTCGGTGGTGATCTGGGCCTGGCGTCTGCGGTTGTAGCTGAGCGTCAGAGCGTTGATCAGGTCGCCCGCGTTGCGGGTGGCGTTGTCCATGGCGCCCATCTGGGCCCCGAAGAAGCTGGCCTGGTTCTCGTAGAGGGCGGCCAGCACCTGGGTGGTGATGTTGCGCGGCAGCAGGGTCTCGAGGATTTCCTCTTCCGAGGGCTCATACTCATAGGTCGCGCCGTTCAGGTCGATCGGCGCCGCGTCGCCGTCGACGACCGCCGGGATCAGTTGCTTGGGCGTCGGCACCTGGGCGATGACCGACTGGAAGCGGCTGTAGAACAGGGTCACGACGTCGGCATGGCCGGCCTCGAACTCCTCGGCGATAAGGGCCGCGATCGGCTCGGCGGCGGGCAGGCCGACAACCTTGTGGTCGCTCATCTCGAAGGTCTTGACCAGCTTGTCGCCGTACAGGCGCAACATGCCGTCGCGGGACTTGCGGCCCACGGCGATGATGCGGACGTCCTTGCCGGCGGCGATCAGACTGTTGATTCGATCGCGCGCGGCGCGGATGACGTTGGTGTTGAAACCGCCCGCCAGACCCTTGTCGCCTGTGGCGACGACGACGAGGTGCTTCTGATCCTTGCCCGTGCCGGCCAGCAGCCTTGGCGCTCCGTCGCCGGACACGCCCGCGGCCAGATTGGCGATCACGGCCGCCATCTTGCGGGCATAGGGACGCGCGCTTTCGGCCTGGTCCTGGGCGCGCTTCAGCTTGGCCGCGGCGACCATGTTGAGGGCTTTCGTGATCTTCTGCGTGGACTTCACGCTTCCGATCCGATTGCGCATTTCCTTGAGGCTGGCCATCCGGGGCTACTCTCTCGCTATCCGGTCAGGGCTCAGGCGAACGTCTTGACGAAGGCTTCCAGCACCGACTTCAGCTCGGTTTCGAGCTCGGCGGTGAGGTCCTTCTTCGTGCGGATGCCGTCGAGCAGGGAGGCGTTCGACGACTTGATGCGCGCCAGCAGTTCGGTCTCGAAGCGGCCGATGTCGCCGACGGCGATGCCGTCCAGATAACCGCGCGTGCCAGCGTAGACCGAGACGACCTGCTCTTCCATGGTCAGCGGGCTGTACTGCGGCTGCTTGAGCAGCTCGGTCAGACGGGCCCCGCGCGCCAGCAGCTTCTGGGTCGAGGCGTCGAGGTCCGAGCCGAATTTGGCGAAGGCGGCCATCTCGCGATACTGGGCCAGTTCGCCCTTGATCGAGCCGGCGACCTTTTTCATCGCCTTGGTCTGGGCCGATGAGCCCACGCGCGACACCGAGATGCCGACGTTCACGGCCGGGCGGATGCCCTGGTAGAACAGGTCGGATTCCAGGAAGATCTGGCCGTCGGTGATCGAGATTACGTTGGTGGGAATATAGGCCGACACGTCATTGGCCTGGGTCTCGATCAGCGGCAGGGCGGTCATCGAGCCCGAGCCGTAGTCGGCGTTGAGTTTGGCCGAACGCTCCAGCAGGCGGCTGTGCAGATAGAAGACGTCGCCCGGATAGGCTTCGCGGCCCGGCGGACGGCGCAGCAGCAGGGACATCTGGCGATAGGCCACTGCCTGTTTGGACAGATCGTCATAGACGATCAGGGCGTGCATGCCGTTGTCGCGGAAGAACTCGCCCATGGCCGTGCCCGAGAACGGGGCCAGGAACTGCAGCGGGGCCGGCTCGGACGCCGTGGCGGCGACGATGATGGTGTAGTCCAGCGCGCCGCGCTCCTCGAGCGTCTTGACGATCTGGGCCACGGTCGAGCGCTTCTGACCGATGGCGACGTAGATGCAGTAAAGCTTCTCGCCTTCCGACGTGGCAGCCGCGTTGGTGCTCTTCTGGTTCAGGATGGTGTCGATGGCGACGGCGGTCTTGCCGACCTGACGGTCACCGATGATCAGTTCGCGCTGGCCGCGGCCGATCGGGATCAGGGTGTCGATAGCCTTCAGGCCGGTCTGCATCGGCTCGTGCACCGACTTGCGCGGGATGATGCCCGGTGCCTTGACGTCGACGCGGCGGCGCTCGGTGAACTGGATCGGGCCCTTGCCGTCGATCGGCTCGCCCAGCGGGTTGACGACTCGGCCCAGCAGGCCCTTGCCGACCGGGACGTCCACGATCTCGCCCAGACGGCGGACCTCGTCGCCCTCGGCGATCTGGTTGTCCTGGCCGAAGATCACGGCACCGACGTTGTCGCGCTCCAGGTTCAGGGCCATGCCCTTCACGCCGGCCTTGGGGAATTCGATCATCTCGCCGGCCTGGACTTTGTCCAGACCGTGGATGCGAGCGATGCCGTCGCCGACCGACAGCACCTGGCCGACGTCCGAGACGTCGGCTTCCACGCCGAAATTGGCGATCTGCGACTTGAGGATGGCCGAGATTTCGGCGGCGCGGATGTCCATGAGAGGCTCTCTGTTATCGTCTTGTCGGGCACCGCGAGGGGCGCCGGCGGTCGTGTTGATCGGGGCGGCTTACGCGCGCTTGAGGGCGAATTTCATCTGGTCGAGCTTGGTCTTCAGCGAGGCGTCGAAAAGCTTCGAGCCGACCTTGACCTTGAGGCCGCCCAGGATCGACGGATCGACGCGGGCGGTCATTTCCGGATCCTTGCCCAGCGAGGTGCGGAGCGCGGTCTGGATGGATTTCATCTGTGCGGCGGTCAGGGCCTGGGCCGAGACGACCTCAGCGGCGACCACGCCGGTCTTCTTCGCATGGAGCAGGTCGAAACCGGCCATGACGGCGGGCAGATCGCCCGAGCGGCCGTTCTGGCCCAGCAGGCCGAGGAAGTTGCGGGTCACGCCGTTGAACCTGGCCTTGTCGGCGATGGCGACCAGACCTTTTTGCTGGTCCTCGGCGGCCATCACCGGCGAGTTGGCGAGGCGGCGCAGGTCCGCGCTGTCGTTCCACGCGGCGCGCAGCGACTTCAGATCGGCGCGCACGGCGTCCAGGACGCCCGTTTCGTCAGCGAGGTCGAACAGCGCCTGTGCGTAGCGCTCGCCGACTTTCGTCGTCCTGTAATCGTCAGCCACAATACGGTCCGCGCGGGTTAGCGTTCGGGTTTGCGACCGGCGGCGGATTGCGCGCCGATCAAAGGCCTGAAATGCTTGAATAAAGCACGCCGAAGCCGCGTCCCACAACGCGCTCTCCGGCTCAGCCGGGCGCCTGATAGCACTCATACCCTTGGGCCGCAACCGAGCCGGGCCGCTACAGGGGCAGGCCGCCACGGGGTCGAAACGAAAAAGGCGCCCGGCCTTGTTCGGAGCGGACGTCTTCCTCAATCAGCCGCTGACGTTACGGGCAGCAGGGCATTCTACCGCCGCAGCAACCGGCGATGATGTCGCAGCAGCTCTGGATCAGCTGGGCCGCCGCGGCTGGATCCGCACCGCCTGTCCGCAGGCTGGCCGTATCTATGTCGAGGCCCAGAGCTTCGCCAGCCATGCGGCGGCGGTGCGGCGGCGGTGCGTCAGGCGGTGATCGCTGGCGGCGGCGCGGGCGCCCTGGTCAGGGAGGTGCCTGCCCCGACCGGCCAGGGCTGACCGGCTCAACTGGTCGACAGCCGGCCGAGACATCGCGCCGGACCGCGCGCCATTGCCGCACCCGCTGACTGGACGTTACAAGCGCGTTCGGGCTCAAGTTCAGGATCACGCCGACCATGTTCGACAGCATTATTCCGCTTCTCTCGGACCCTGCCGCCTGGGCGGCGCTGGTCACCCTGATCGTGATGGAGGTGGTGCCGGGGATCGAGATGGTTCTGATCGCCGAGGGCTTCGGCGCCCATGGGCCCAAGGGCTGTATCTATGCCGCCATGGCCTTCTCGGCGGGGGTCGGGGCGCTGAACATGGCGTCGCGCAAGGCAGCGGTCAGGAAACAGGCCGCGTTGGATGCTCGTCAGGTCAGCCTCAACAAGGCCGAGACGGCCGAGCAGGGGGTATAGGCGTGACCGCGCCGTCCGGCCCCCTCTCCGGCGTCCGCGTCCTCGACCTCAGCCGCGTGCTGGCCGGGCCATGGGCGACGCAGATGCTGGCCGATCTCGGCGCGGAGGTGATCAAGATCGAACGGCCCGGCGTCGGCGACGACACCCGCCACTGGGGGCCGCCCTTCACCACAAAGACGGACGGCTCCAAGGGCGACGCCGCCTATTTCCTGTGCGCCAATCGGGGCAAGAAGTCGGTCGAACTGGACATCGCCACACCCGAAGGCGCCGCCGTGATCCGTGAACTGACGAAGACCTGCGACGTCCTGGTCGAGAATTTCAAGACCGGCGGGCTAAAGAAGTACGGCCTCGACCACGCCGCCCTGTCGGCGATCAATCCGCGCCTCGTCTATTGCTCGATCACCGGCTTCGGTCAGGACGGGCCGGACGCTCACCGCGCCGGCTATGACTATATGATCCAGGCCATGGGCGGGCTGATGTCGATCACCGGCCAGCCGGACGGCGCGCCTGGGGCTGAGCCGATGAAGGTCGGCGTCGCCGTCGTCGACCTGTTCACCGGCCTGTATGCGTCGAACGCCATTCTCGCGGCCCTGATGCACGCCCGCGCGACCGGCGAGGGTCAGCATATCGACATCGCCCTGTTCGACGTCCAGGCGGCCATGCTGGCCAATCAGGCGACCAATTTCTTTGTCTCGGGCCAGGTGCCGGCGCGGATGGGCAATGCCCACCCCAATCTCGCCCCCTATCAGCCCTTTCCGTGCGCGGACGGAATGGTCGTGATCGCGGTCGGTAATGACAGCCAGTTCCGGGCTCTGGCCGGGGCGCTGGGCGCGGCGGGCATGGGCACCCACCCGCGCTTCCTGACCAATGCCCTGCGCATCGAGCACCGCGCGGCGATGACCGCCGAGCTCTCTGCCATCACGGCCGGTCTGACCATGAAGGCGCTGATGGCGGCGCTGGAGACGGCAGGCGTGCCGTGCGGACCGGTGAACACCGTCGATCAGGTGTTCGACGAGCCACAGGCGAAGCATCGCGGGCTGGAGGTCACGCAGGCGCGGGCCGACCTGAGCGCGCCGGTGCGGACGGTCGCCAACCCCATTCGGATGTCGCTGACCCCGGTCGCCTATGACCGGGCGCCGCCGGCCCTTGGGCAGGATACGGACGCGGTTCTGGGCGCTCGGGGCCGGCCGGACCGGGACGCAGGCTAGCTTCATCTGCCTTCGACAAAGGTTGGACTCGTTGTCATCCCGGACACCGCGAAGCGGTGATGCGGGATGACAAGGCCGCAATGCCGCAGTCACGACAGTGCCGATCACTGTCTGGCGGTTGTCCCAGGACCTCAGGAACCGACCAGAAATCCGAGCCCGATGGCCGCGAGCAGGGCGAGCGCACCAGCCTTGCGCGCCGGGTTGTCCGGGACCGGGTCGGCGTCTTCGATCCGTTCCGCACCGCTCCGCAATCGGTCGAGCAGCGTCCGCGCCACGGCGGCCTGCTCGTTCGGCACCGACAGATTCACGCCGCCCAGCGCCTGAAGCACCAGAGGGTTGGCTTTCGCATGCTCGGCACCGCCCAGCACCGGGTCATAGCCGTCCGCCCGCAGCCGAGCGGCAGCGATCTCGGCCTCATAGACATCGGCGAAACGGGCGATCTCGATCATTGATCGCTCACTCCTCCGCTCCCAATGCCTGACCCTACAAATCCAGCAACGCCCGCGCCGGGTCTTCCAGCAGGTCCTTGACGCGGACGAGGAAGGTCACGGCCTCCTTGCCGTCGACGATGCGGTGGTCGTAGCTCAGGGCCAGATACATCATCGGCCGGATCACCACCTGGCCGTCCACCGCCATCGGGCGCTGGACGATGTTGTGCATGCCCAGGATGCCCGACTGCGGCGCGTTGAGGATCGGGGTCGACATCAGCGAGCCATAGGTGCCGCCGTTGGTGATGGTGAAGGTCCCGCCCTGCAGCTGGTCCAGCGTCAGGGCACCGTCGCGGGCCGCCTTGCCCAGAGCGGCAATGCCCTTTTCGATGCCCGCCAGCGACAGCGTATCCGCATCGCGCAGGACTGGCACGACCAGACCCTTTTCGGTGCCGACGGCGACGCCGATGTCATAGTGGTTCTTGTAGATCAGGTCGGTGCCGTCGATCTCGGCGTTGACCGCCGGAATCTCCTTCAGGGCCGCGACCACCGCCCGGGTGAAGAAGGACATAAAGCCCAGCTTCACGCCGTGGCGCTTCTCGAACACGTCCTTGTACTGGGTCCGCAGGGCCATGACGCTGGTCATGTCCACCTCGTTGAAGGTGGTCAGCTGGGCGGCGGTGTTCTGTGATTCCTTGAGGCGGCGGGCGATGGTCTGGCGCAGCCGGGTCATCTTGACCCGTTCCTCGCGCGGCTGGTCGGCGCGCGGGGCGGTGGGCACCGTTGAAGCCGGGGCGGGGGCCGTGGCCGGAGCCGAGGCGGCTGGGGCCGGGGCTGCGCCAATCGCATTGACGGCATCGGCCTTGGTGATGTTGCCCTTGGGGCCGGTGGCGGCGAGCGCCTTGGGATCCAGATTGTTCTCGCTCACCACGCGCTGGACGGCGGGCGACAGATGCGGGTCCTCGCCCGACTTGACCTGCGCCGAGCCGGCGTTGGCCGAACCACCCGTGGCGGGTGCGGGCGCCGACGTTGCGGCCGGCGCGGCGCCCGAGGCCGCGATGCTGCCGATCTGCTGGCCGGGCGTGACGGTGGCTCCGGACTCGGCGGAAATGGTCAGGATGCCTGCGGCGGGTGCCGACACCTCGACCGCGACCTTGTCGGTCTCGATCTCGACCAGCATCTCGTCCCTGGCGACCGTGTCGCCCGATGCCTTGAGCCAGGTCCCCATCGTGCCTTCGGCGACGCTCTCGCCCATGGTCGGCGTCATGATCGGGACGGACCCCACGGAGGCGGCGGCGGGTGCTGCGGTCGGTGCCGGCGAGGCGGCGGCCGGGAGGGCTTCGGCCTTGGGTGCCGGCGCGGCCTTCGCTTCCACCTTCGGAGCCTCGGCGGTCTGTGCCGCTGCGGCGCCTTCAATCACCACGCCCAGAACGGCGCCGGGTATGACGGTCTCGCCGTCGGGGGCCCTGATTTCGGACAGGACGCCATCTGACGGCGAGACGACTTCCAGCGACACCTTGTCGGTTTCCAGCTCGACCAGGACCTCGTCTTTTTTGACGGCGTCGCCGGCCTTCTTCGTCCACTTGCCGATCGTGGCTTCGGTGACGGATTCGCCGAGGGCGGGGGTCAGGATGTCGGCCATGGTCGGGTCCAGGTCTCGTTAGGTCAGGTAAGGGCGTATCAGGCGAAGGCGTCGGTCAGGAAGGCGTCGAGTTCTTTCAGGTGCCGGCTCATCAGGCCGGCGGCGGTCGAGGCCGAGGCAGGACGACCCACGTACCGCGCGCGTCTGGACTTCACCGGCAGTTTCTCCAGCGTCAACTCCAGCCAGGGATCGACGAAGGTCCAGCCGCCCATGTTCTTGGGCTCTTCCTGGCACCAGACCAGTTCGGCGTCGGGGAAGCGGGCCAGTTCGGTCAGCAGCGACTTCATCGGCCACGGATAGAACTGCTCCAGCCGCATCAGATAGACGTCGTCGACCTGGTCGCGCTCGCGCCGCTCCAGCAGGTCGTAATAGACCTTGCCCGAGCACAGGACGACGCGGCGGACGGCCTTGTCGGCCTTGATCGTGATCCCGGCGACCTCGGGCCGCGTCTGGGCGTCGTCGTGCAGCACGCGGTGGAACGAGCTGCCCTCGGCCATGTCGGCGATCGTCGAGACCGCCTTCTTGTGCCGCAGCAGGCTCTTGGGCGTCATGATGATCAGCGGCTTGCGGAACGGCCGGTGCATCTGGCGGCGCAGGATGTGGAAATAGTTGGCCGGGGTCGAACAGTTGGCGACCTGGATATTGTCCTCGGCGCACTGCTGCAGGAAGCGTTCGAGACGGGCCGAGGAATGCTCCGGCCCCTGCCCCTCATAGCCGTGGGGCAGCAGCATGGTCAGGCCGCACATGCGAAGCCATTTGCGCTCGCCAGAGGTGATGAACTGGTCGATCACGACCTGCGCGCCGTTCACGAAGTCGCCGAACTGGGCTTCCCACATCACCAAGGTGTTGGGGTCGGTGACGGCATAGCCGTATTCGAAGCCCAGCACGGCCTCTTCCGACAGGGCGGAGTCAATCGCCTCGAACTCGGCCTGGCCGTCGCGGATGTTGTTCAGTGGGACGTAACGGGCCTCGGTGGTCTGGTCGACGATGCCCGAATGGCGCTGGCTGAAAGTGCCGCGCACCGAATCCTGGCCCGACAGGCGAACCGGGAAGCCCTCGTCCAGCAGCGAGCCGAACGCCAGGCTCTCGGCCGTGGACCAGTCGATGTTCTGGCCGGTCGAGATCATCTCGCGGCGGCCCTCCATCACCCGTTTCAGCGTCTTGTGCACGTCGACGTCGTTCGGCGTGGTCGTCAGCCGGTGGCCGAGGTCCGACAGCTTCGCGGCCGGGACCGAGGTCTCGCCACGGCGTTCATCGCCCTCGGGCAGGCCGATTCCCTGCCACTGGCCGTCCATCCAGTCGGCCTTGTGCGCTTCAAAGGTCTTGCCCGCCTCGAACTCGGCGTCGAGGAAGGCCTCGAAGCGCGCCACTTCCGCGTCCACGCCCGCCTGATCGATCACGCCTTCCGCCACCAGCCGTTTGGCATAGATCTCGCGGGTCGACGGCAGGGCGCGGATCTTCGAATACATCAGCGGCTGGGTGAAGGTCGGATCGTCGCCCTCGTTGTGGCCGAAGCGGCGGTAGCAGAACATGTCCACCACCACGTCCTTGTGGAATTTCTGCCGGAACTCGGTAGCCACCTTGGCGGCGAAGACGACCGCTTCCGGGTCGTCGCCGTTGACGTGGAAGATCGGCGCCTGGACCATCAGGGCCACGTCGGACGGATAGGGCGAGGAGCGGCTGTTACGCGGACTGGTCGTGAAACCGATCTGGTTGTTGACGACGAAATGCATCGTCCCGCCGGTGCGGTAGCCCTTCAGCCCCATCAGGGCGAAGCATTCGGCGACCACGCCCTGGCCCGCGAAGGCCGCGTCGCCATGGATCAGCAGCGGCATGACCTTGGAGCGGTCCAGCGCGAGCTGCTCGCCCGCGTCGTCTGCCGACTGGGCGGCGGCCTCGCGGATGTCGAACGCCTGTTTCGCCCGCGCCTTGCCCAGCACCACCGGATTGACGATCTCGAGATGCGACGGGTTGGCGGTCAGCGACAGATGGACGGTGTTGCCGTCGAACTCGCGGTCCGACGATGCGCCCATGTGATATTTGACGTCGCCCGAACCCTCGATGTCCGAGGGCACGGTCGAGCCGCCCTGGAACTCGTGGAAGATGGCCTTGTAGGGTTTGCCCATCACGGCCGCGAGCGTGTTCAGACGGCCCCGGTGGGCCATGCCGAAGACGACCTCGTCGACGCCCAGGGCACCGCCGCGCTTGATGATCTGCTCCAGCGCCGGAACCATGGCCTCGCCACCGTCCAAGCCGAACCGCTTGGTTCCCGGGAAACGCTTGTGCAGGAACCGTTCGAAGCCCTCGGCCTCGATCAGCTTGTTGAGGATGGCCAGCTTGCCCTCACGGGTGAAGCCGTTCTGGGCGAATTTGTCCGATCCCTCGAAGCGCGCCTGTAGCCACTTCTTCTCGTCCGGCTCGGCGATATGCATGAACTGGATGCCCAGCGTGCCGCAGTAGGTGCGTTTGAGCAGGGCCATCACTTCGCGGATAGTGCCGGTCTGGAGGCCCAGAACGCCATCCAGGAAGATCGGGCGGTCAAGGTCGGGCTCGCTGAAGCCGTAGAATTCGGGGGTCAGCTCCGGATTACTGGTCGGCAGCTCGATGCCCAGCGGGTCGAGGTTGGCCTGCAGATGGCCGCGCACGCGATAGCTGCGGATCAGCATCAGGGCGCGGATGGAATCGTGCGCGGCGGCTCGAATGACCGCGCTGGACGGGTCGGCTGGAGCGGTCGCCGCAGCGGTCGCTGGCTCGGCGGCGGCTGCGACCGGCTTTTTGGCAGGGTCGGGTTTCGGCGCTGGCCAGCGACCGTCGAACACGCCCGAGGCTTCGGTCGGCTCGGTTGTGACGGGACGGCCCCAGCTCCCCGCGCCGCTGGACGCCTTCACAGTTTCGGCGGTGTCGCGCAGCTGGTCGAAGAAGGCGCGCCACTCGGTCGAGAGGGACGACGGATCGGTCGCCCATTTCTCGTGCAGGTCCTCGATGAACGAGGCGTTCGCGCCATACAGAAAGCTGGTCTCGGCAAAGACCTGGTTCAGCCGACCGGCATCGTCCGCCATCGTATCGTCACGTCCCTTGGGCGGCGCGCGCGCGTCTGCTTGCGACCGGTGACGCTGATATAGCCGCTGTTTCCTTATGGGTCATGACCGAAGGGGGGCAAATGCGAACAAATTTCCCTTCTCCCGCAAGGGGAGAAGGAAATCTTTAGCCCTTCAGCACGTCCACCAGCGTCGTCCCCAGACGCGCCGGAGAGGGCGAGACGGTGATTCCGGCCGCCTGCATGGCCGCAATCTTGGACTCCGCATCGCCCTTGCCGCCCGAGACCACGGCCCCGGCGTGGCCCATGGTCCGGCCCTTGGGCGCGGTGCGGCCGGCGATGAAACCGACCATAGGCTTGGAGCGGCCTTTCTTCGCCTCATCGATCAGGAACTGGGCGGCGTCTTCCTCGGCCCCGCCGCCGATCTCGCCGATCATGACGATGGATTGGGTCTCGGGGTCGGCCAGGAACATCTCCAGCACGTCGATGAATTCCGTGCCCTTGACCGGGTCGCCGCCGATGCCGACGGCCGTGGTCTGGCCGAGGCCCTCGTTGGTGGTCTGGAACACCGCCTCATAGGTCAGGGTGCCCGAACGCGAGACGATGCCGACGTTGCCCTTTTTGAAGATCGAGCCTGGCATGATGCCGATCTTGCACTGGTCCGGCGTCAGGATGCCGGGGCAGTTGGGGCCCAGCAGGCGCGACTTCGACCCTTCCAGGCGGCGCTTGACCCGCACCATGTCCAGCACCGGAATGCCCTCGGTGATACAGGTGATGAAGGGAATTTCGGCCTCGATGGCCTCGATGATGGCGTCGGCGGCCCCCGCCGGCGGGACGTAGATGACCGAGGCGTTGGCCTTCGTCGCGTCGCGCGCCTCGGCCACTGAGGCGTAGATCGGCAGCGTCTCGCCGCCCGACCCGGTCCAGGTCTGGCCGCCCTTGGTCGGGTGCACGCCGCCGACCATCTGCGTCCCGTGATAGGCCAGCGCCTGCTCGGTGTGGAACCCGCCGGTCTTGCCGGTCAGGCCCTGGACGATGATCTTGGTATTGCGGTCGACGAGGATGGACATGATTTTCTTCCGGCTATTCGCTGGCGGTCGAGGTAGGCGCATCGCCTTTCGGCGGCGCTGTGAAACTAAGGGTGACGGCTTCATCGGTCCGGGATGTCCACAGGACGCGGAAAGATCCATCAGCGAGGAAAGCGCTTTGCTGCTCTGGCGTGGCGTCGCCAATCGACTCGCGGCCGCGCTCGGTCTGGGTAAAAAAGTAGTTGGTAACTGATCCGCTGACTCGAGCGGGGTCGGCCTCAAAACCTGTCCATGACTCGACGTCTTCGGTGAAGTCGGGCTGGTCGCCACGTCGTGAAGTGATGACACAGGACAGGAGCGGTCCACGCCAGCCAATGAAGAGCGCCGTCTTCATTTCGTCCCCGGTCCAGGGCAGCATGACTGCGTTGGTGAGCCTGCCGAATGCGCGCGGCCGGACGCCGACCTGTATTGCGAACCCGTTTTCCCCGGCGGCATCGATTATCCGGCTTCGGTCACCGTCGCTCGCCAGACAGACATCCCGGAACAACCGGAATGCCGTCGACGTTTCCTCGTGCAAGGATAAGCCGCCCGCAAGCAGCGCTCCGGTTATAGAGGCCGCCAGAAGCACTAGCCCACCGCCGCGACGATCTTCTGCGCCGCGTCGTCGAGGTCGTCCGCCGCCGTGATGGCCAGGCCGCTCTCGTTGAGAATCTTCTTGCCCAGTTCGGCATTGGTGCCTTCCAGGCGGACGACCAGTGGCACCTTCAGGCCCACCTCTTTCACCGCCGCGACCACGCCCTCGGCGATGACGTCGCACTTCATGATGCCGCCGAAGATGTTGACCAGGATGCCCTGGACGGCCGGGTCGGCGGTGATGATCTTGAACGCCGCCGCGACCTTTTCCTTGCCGGCACCGCCGCCGACGTCGCAGAAATTGGCCGGCTCCTTGCCGTACAGTTTGATGATGTCCATCGTCGCCATGGCGAGGCCGGCCCCGTTGACCATGCAGCCGATGTTGCCGTCCAGCGAGACATAGGCGAGATCCCATTTGGAGGCCTCGATCTCCTTGGCGTCTTCCTCGGTCTCGTCGCGCAGCGCCTTCATGTCGTCTTGGCGGAACAGGGCGTTGCCGTCGAAGCTGACCTTGGCGTCCAGCACCCGCAGGCGACCGTCGGGCATGACGATCAGCGGATTGACCTCCAGCATGGCCATGTCCTTGTCGACGAAGGCCTTGTACAGGATCGGGAACAGGGTCTCGCCGTCCCTGGCAGCCGTTCCGCTCAGGCCATAGGCGGTGTTGATCTCGGCCACATTGGCGGCGGTGACGCCGGCTTGCGGATCGATGTCGATGGTGACGATCTTTTCGGGCGTGTCGTGGGCGACCGCCTCGATGTCCATGCCGCCCTCGGTCGAGACCACGAAGGACACGCGCCCGGTCGAGCGGTCGACCAGCAGCGAGCAGTAAAGCTCACGCTCGATGTCGGCCCCGTCCTCGATATAAAGGCGGTTGACCTGTTTGCCGGCCGGACCGGTCTGGGCGGTGACCAGCGTATTGCCCAGCATCTCCCTGGCGTTGGAGACGACCTCTTCGATCGACCGGGCCAGGCGCACGCCGCCCTTGGCGTCGGGGCCCAGTTCCTTGAACCTGCCCTTGCCTCGGCCACCCGCGTGGATCTGTGACTTGACCACATAAAGCGGGCCGGGCAGCGACCGCGCGGCGGCCTCGGCCTGATCGGCAGAAGTGATCGCGACGCCCTCGGCGACCGGCGCGCCAAAGCCCTTCAGGACCTGTTTGGCCTGATACTCGTGGATGTTCATGGGGAGGGGCCGCCGGACTGCTGGGGGGAGTTGCGGCGCTTATAGGCGTCGCCCCTTCGCAGGCGCAACCATCGCCCCGCAATCAGTCTACCCAGTCCTTCTTCAGGCTGCGCGAGGCCAGGATCATCAGGATCGCGGCCAGCGCATAGAACCACTGACCCACATAGAGGGAGTAACGGAGCGCTTCCTCGGCGTAGATCGGGGTCAGGGCCTTGGACACGGCCCCGAGCAGATAGATGCCCAGACCGATGCCGACCAGATTGTTGATCAGCAGGAAACTGGCCGAGGCGGTCGAGCGCATATGGGCCGGTACCAGGTGCTGGATCGCGGTCAGGACCGGCCCCAGCCAGGCCAGACTCAGCGCCTGTGGAACCAGGAACAAGGCGAAGGCCAGCCATTTGTTCTCGACGTTCATGGCCAGGAAAAACAACGGAACGGCGATGATGAAGCCGAGCGCAGGGACCAGCGGATACCAGAACCTGGCCGCACCCTTGCCCAGTTTGTCGGCGAGCCAGCCACCGAACCAGATACCGGCGGTGCCGCCGATAAAGGCAATTCCGGCGATATAGACCGCACGTTCGACCCCGGCCATGCCCAGCGACCGCTCGAAGAAGCTGGGCAGCCAGAACGCCGAGCCATAGCCGTAGACCGACGAACAGGCCGCACCAAAGGCCAGGAACCAGAAACTGGGCTTCCTGAGAAGGATCCCCCACACCTCGCCAAAACCGGCCGCCTTGGTTGGGACATGCTCCGTCTCGGCGGCCCCGGCGACAGGCTCGGCCCGATCGAAGCCGCCCCTTACCGGATCCTTGACCGTGAGTTTCAGCACCGGAGCCAGCAGCACCCCGGCGAGGCCCACCACGACGAAGGCCACGCGCCAATCAATCAGGGCAGCGAGTATACCTCCGAACAGATAGCCCAGCGCCGTTCCGATCGGCACGCCGAACGAAAAGACGGCCAGGGCGCGGGCCCGCTGCGCCTTGGGGAAATAGTCGGAAACCAGAGAATAGGACGGCGCGACCCCACCCGCCTCGCCGACGCCGACCCCCATACGGGCACCGAACAGGGGCCAGAAGCTCGTGGCCAGTCCGCACAGGGCGGTGAAACCGCTCCACACCGCCAGCGACACGCTGATGATCGAGACGCGGCTCATCCGGTCGGCCAGCCAGGCGATGGGCAGGGCCAGGGTCGAATAGACGATGGCGAACGCCGGGCCGCCCAGCAGCCCCATCATCTCGTCGTCGAACCCCAGATCGGCCTGGATGTAGGGGGCCAGGATGGCGAGGATCTGCCGGTCGATAAAGTTGAAGGTATAGACGACCATCAACAGCGCCAGCACATAGGCGCGATAGCCCGGATTGGCGGCGGGGCCGATGCCCTGGTCCGTCGTGCTCATGGCGTTTCCCTCGACCTGGTCTTCTGGTTGGCTGTGACGGTAGCGGGGCTGTGGCCCGACGCAAAAGAAAAAGGGCGACGGCTCGTTGAACCGCCGCCCGTGATCAGATGCGATCAGGCTTCAGGAGTCGTCTTGAGGATCAGAACTTGACCTGCAGCGAGGCGGTGAAAGTCTGCGGCGGTCCGTAATAGCCGATCAGCGAGTTGTTGAACGCCGCGCCCGGGAAGTTGTAGCCGCCCACGCGGTATGCCTCGTCGGTCAGGTTCTTGCCGAACAGTCCGATCGTGTAGCGGTCGCCCGGATCGGTCCAGAGGATCGACAGGTCGACCAGCGTATAGGCCTCCTGGTCGAGAATCGGGTTCGGGAACTCGAACTGGCTGTAGTCGTCGCGGTAGCTGACCGACGGGGTCACCGCCAGCTGGCCGCCGGCGATCTCGCCGCGATAGGTCAGGCCGAAATAGCCGGTGTATTTCGGCGCGTTCTGCAGGACGACCTGGCTGGAGATGTCCTCGAACGTTCTGGTCACCAGGTTGAAGCGCAGGAACTCGTCAAACTGTGAGTCCAGATAACCGACGGCCAGGTTGGCGGTCAGCCAGTCGGTGAGGACCAGCCGGGCCTCGACTTCGGCGCCCTTGAAGGTCGACGAGCCGACGTTGTCGACGAAGCTGGCGATACCAGTGGTTACGCCGCCAACGATGATCGGCACCTGGGTGGTCACCTGCTGGTCCTGGTAGTCGTTCTGGAAGACGGCCGAGCTGAAGGACAGGCGACGGTCGAACAGCGAACCCTTCAGGCCGATCTCGTAGGAATCGACTGTTTCAGGATCATAACCGTTGACGGTCTGCGGCGTGGAGGTGGCGTCGCCGCGCATGTCGAAGCCGCCCGACTTGAAGCCCTGCGAGAACGAGACATAGCCCGTGATGTCATCCGACAGATCATAGGACAGCGAGACCTTCGGCGAGAAATTGTCGAACGAGTTGCTGTTCGTGTAGTTGGTGCGAGGCGCGCCGAGCGTGGGACGGGCCGTGCCGCCCAGCAGCGGCGTGCGGGCCGCGCCCAGATAGTTGGCTCGGAACACCTGACCCGTCTTGTCGTCCAGGGTGTACCGCATGCCCAGTCCGAGATGCAGGCGGTCGGTCAAGTCCAGGTTGACGTCGGCGAAGCCGGCCCAGCTCTCGGTCTTCACCGAGCCGCCCGTGCCGATCGCGAAGCCGAGGTTGCCGAGGATCGTGTCGAAGGCACCCGAGGCCGTGCCGTCCAGATAGAAGAAGCCGGCCACGCCCTGAACCCGGTCGTAGTCGAACAGGAACTGGAATTCCTGCGTCATCTGTTCGTCGGAATAGAAGGCCGGGATGTCCAGCGTCGGCGCCGGGGTGTTGTCGAAATCGATGACCGTTTCCGTGTCGCCGTCGCGATAGGCTGTGATCGACTTGAAGGTCCAGTTGTCGTTGATCTCGGCTTGAAGGGTCAGGGCCAGGCCCTGGTTCTCCACCGAGTTCGTGTCGCCGACGCCGGCGAAGGTGTCGTAAACGTTGGCCGGGATCCCGGCACCGACGCCGACACCAGCGACTTCCCGATGGCCGTGGCGGGGATTGGAGTCATCCTGAACCCGGTCATAGGCCAGGCGGACCATGATATCGTCGCGCGGTTCCCATTCCAGGCTCAGGCGGCCGGCCAGGACGTCCTTGTTGTAAACCTCAGCGCCCGTGTTCAGGTTCTCGCCGTAGCCGTCGCGGTCATAGCTGGCGATCGCGCCTCCGATGCGGAGATTGTCGGCCAGCGGCAGGCTGCCGCTCGCCAGCAGGTCGATCTGGTTGTAGCTGCCGTAGGCGCCTCGCAGGGTCAGTTCCGGCTCAGCCGAAAGGCGCGACGTCACATATTTGATCGCGCCGCCGATGGTGTTGCGCCCGTACAGCGAGCCTTGCGGACCACGCAGCACCTCGATGCGCTGGATGTCATAGACATCGAGCACGGCGCCTTGCGGCCGGGCGACGTAAACGTCGTCGACATAAAGGCCCACGCCGGGCTCGAAGCCCCACAGCGGATCCTGCTGGCCGACGCCGCGAATGAAGGAGATCAGGGTCGAGTTGGAGCCACGGGCGACCTGCACGGTCGCGTTCGGTGTCTGCTGCTGCAGGGCCGTGATGTCGGTGGCACCGGTTTCTTCAAGCCGCTCCGCGCCCAGGCTGGACACTGCGACCGGCACGTCTTTCAGCGCTTCGTCGCGACGGCGCGCGGTGACGATGACGTCGTCGAGCGCCGATGCTCCGTCCTGCGGCGCGGCGTCCTGCGCCATGGCGAAAGTCGAGAGCGCGCTCCAGGCGGCCCCCGCCAGCAAGGCGGTCTTTACGTATCTGTTCATTTGAAGCCCCATTCCGTGATTTCCAGCCCGAGACGCCTTTATTCAGCGTTCAATGATTTAGTGGAACGTAACCGCTTTCAGCCGCCTGTCAAACGGTGGCGCATGTCGGGCGGCATCTTGTTGTTTGGCTGTGGCGCCGTTGCACGCACCCCTTATCAGGGCTTAGCCTGCCGCCATGACCAAGCCGGAAGCGCCGCCCGCCGTAGCCAGACCCGCGCCGGCGCCCGCCAAACGCGGCCGCCCGCCGAAGGCCCGCGCGGAAGGGACGGCCGACACCCGCGACACCATATTGGACGCGGCCGAGGACCTGTTCTCGAAACACGGATTCTACGGCGTCACGATCCGCGAGGTGGCGCGAGAGGCGGGCATCGACACCGCCCTGATCCACTATTATTTCGTGTCCAAGCGAGGTCTGTTCGACGCCGTCTTCCTGCGCCGGGCAGAGATCTGGAACAACGAGCGCGTCGAGGCCATCAACCGCTACGCGCGGAACATGGGCGACGCTATGACCCTGGAGGGTCTGCTGGAAGCCTTCCTGCGTCCCCCGTTCGAGTGGTCGCTGAAGGGCGGGCCAGGCTGGAAACACTATTCCGCGCTGGTGGCCCAGACCAACGCCAATCCCACCTTCGGCGGCGAGATCATGGCCCGATACTATGACCCCGCCATCCACCGGATGATCGACCTGATCCGCCGCGTCCTGCCCGAGGCACGCGACCAGGACCTCTACTGGGCCTGGCACAATCTGTCGGGGGCCCTGACGCTGACGCTGGGCGAGACGGGGCGGCTGGATCGCCTGTCCGGCGGCCTGTGCCGCTCGGGCGACCTGGAGACCGCCTGCGACTACATGGTGCGCTTCGCCGCCGCCGGCTTCCGCGCCGTATGCGAACGACCACCCCCCGCTCGGGGCTAGAGCAGCCGCCCGCTGAGTTGAATCGAATGTGATCGAGCGGGGGATTCCCATCGGGTCCGAACCGTGAGTCCATGGGTCTTCTGATTGGGAGGCTATTATGGGCAAGGCGCGTTCGGACGATCTTCGGGAGCGTG
>NZ_JBDNHO010000040.1:0-12680 GCF_041688735.1 Brevundimonas sp. | reverse complement strand
CAGCGGGAAATATGGCTTGATCCGACGCATCTGCTTGTTCGTCAGCCAAAACAGATCACTCATGACAGGCTCCTCCTGCCACCAGTGAATCAGATCGCCACGACCGTGTGAATCCCTTTAATGGGTCCTGAGCCTAGCTTGTCTTCGGGTGGCGGATTAGAGACGTTATTGGAATCATGTCCGAGTTGCTCGAACGTCCGCTCCGGGTGGTGGTCTCAACCGGTGAACGCAACACGCTAACTTTTCTTCGTCCAAGGCAGCCGCCCTATTTCGGATTGGTCTTCTGCACCAGTTCCGAGAGCTGGAAGCCGATGCGGCGGGCCTCGCGTTCCCCGGGTTTCTTGCGGGCGTCGAGCAGGACGTTGATCTGGGCATAGTGCTGAATCAGCCGGACCGGCTTGCCGTCGGCGTTCTTGCCCAGGAACAGGATGAAGTCCGGCCCCCAGAAGCCGACATCCTCGATCGTCAGGGTGCCGCTCCCGGGCATGCCGACGACGGTGGCGGCGATCTCGTAATCCTTGTCGAGACCCTTCTCATAGTCCTCGATCAGCTTGGACAGGCGCACGAAGGCCCATTCGGCGGGGTTTTCGCGCATACGCACGCCGTCGGTCAGGGCGGCGGTCCGTTCGGGCGAGGCCGACGGCAGCAGGGGTTCAGGGCACGGCGCGTCGCCGCAATCCGAAAACATCGAGGCATGCGCGACGACCGGAGCGTCGGGCGCGGCGACCCTGGGTTTGGCGGAACGGACTTTGACGGGCCTGGTTTTGGCTTGGGTTTTGGCTTTGGTCATGCTTCCAGCCTAACGCCCGAGACGTCCAATCAGAACAGCCCATGCCCCTTGGGCAGTTCGGCGTAGCGGTGCACGCGGGTCGAAAGGATCAGGCCAAAGCCGAACATGATGGTCATCATGGACGATCCCCCATAGGACAGCAGCGGCATCGGCACCCCGACCACCGGTGCCAGGCCCATGACCATCGCCCCGTTGATGAGGACGAACAGGGCAAAGAAGCTGGTCATGCCCGCGGCGGCGATGCGGCCGAAATGGCTGTGGGCCAGTGAGGCGATGCGCAGGGCGATCAGGATGATGGCCACGTAGCAGGCGAGCACGGCGAACGAGCCCACGAAGCCAAACTCCTCCGCCACCGTGGAGAAGATGAAGTCCGTGTGGCGTTCCGGCAGGAACTCCAGCTGGCTCTGGCTGCCCAGGCCATAGCCCTTGCCCAGCACGCCGCCCGAGCCGAGGGCGATCTTGGACTGGATGATGTTGTAGCCGGTGCCCGACGGGTCAGACTCCGGACTGAGGAAGGTCAGCACGCGATTGCGCTGATAGTCGTGCATGCCGAACATGACGAAGGGCGGGATGAGGGCGACGGCGGCCAGTCCCCCAGCGGCGATGACACGCCAGCTGAGGCCGGCCACGAACATGATTACGGCGCCGGTCAGGCCGATGATCATGGCCGAGCCGAGGTCAGGTTGTTTTGCCACGAGCAGGAACGGGACGCCGATCATGGCCACCGGAAACAGTAGTTTCCAGGACCAGCGGGCCTCTTGCGCGGTGTGGTTATGGTACCAGCGCGCCAGGGCCAGGACGAGGCCCAGCTTCATGAACTCGGCGGGCTGGATGCGCACGAAGCCGAGGTTCAGCCAGTTCTTGGCGCCGCCCGCGACATAGCCGAGGGGTGTGAACTCGATCATCAGGACCAGAACGAGCAGCAGGCCGTACATCGGATAGGCGGCGCGGAACCACCATTTCGGGTGCAGCATGGCCAGCGCCAGCATCACCAGCAAAAGCGCCCCGAAGCGGATGACGTGCTGGATCGCCCAAGGCCGCCATTCCCCGCCCGCGACCGAATAGAGCATGGCCGTACCGACGAAGGCGACCGCGCACAGCAGGCCGACCAGACGCCAGTCCAGTTCGGCGATCTTGGTCGAAAGACGATCACGCTCGCCCGGGCGGGTCAGGGCCGAGGCGGTCATTGTGGTGGCTCCGACAGATAGGGTCGCGGGCCCGTTGTGGCGGACGGTGCGCGGCGCGGTGAGGGAGCCGGCCGTGCCGCCTCCGCAGCCGCAGTGCCGGTGACCTCACCGCCCGGGCCGGCACCCAGTGCGCCCTCGTCGGCCCCGTCGGGGGCGACGGCTTCAGGCGGCAGGGGCCGTTCGATCCGGGCCCGCATGTCGGGATCCTTGAGCAGGACCGTCTTTATGATCTCGCGAGCTCGAGGGGCGGCATCGGCAGAGCCGCCCGTGGGCGCATGCTGGATGATCAGGGCGATGGCGTAGCGCGGCGCATCATGCGGGGCGAAGGCCACGAAAAGAGCGTGGTCGCGGCGGCTCCAGACGGCGTTCCGGGGGCCCCTGAACTCGCCGACCCGATAGTCGCGCGACTGGGCCGTGCCGGTCTTGCCCGCCATCTGGATGTCGCCAAGGCCGAGCTGTGAGGCGCGGTAGGCCGTGCCTCTCACATCGTTCGCCACCGCCGCCATTGCGGCCCTAACGATGTCGAGGTGTTCTTGGCTGAAAGGCAGGTCTGGAACGGCCGCACCTGACGGTCGCTGCACGCCCCCCACGGACCGAACTAGACGGGGCTTGATCGCTTTTCGTCCGTTGGCGAGGCGGGCGGTCATCACCGCCAACTGCAGGGCGGTCGCCGACACCGCGCCCTGACCGATGGCCACGGACAGGGTCTCGCCGGGATACCAGGTGCCAGCGTCGGGATTGGGATTGCGGGTGCGACGCGCATAGTCGGCCTTCCAGGCCCGGCTCGGCATGGTGCCGCGGCTCTGACCAGCGATCCCGATCTCATAGGTCTGATTGAAGCCGAGGTCCTCTGCGACCTTGGCGATCCGGTCTACACCCGCCCGATTGCAGAGGTGGTAGAAATAGGTGTCGCACGAGTTCTTGATGGCCTCGTGCATGTTCATTGAGCCATGGCCGGTCTTCTTCCAGCAACGGAACGTGCGGCTGCCGTAGCGATAGCCGCCGGTGCAGAAAACCCTCTCGGCCGGATCGATACCCGCGTCCAGAAAGGCGAGCGCCGTCGCCATCTTGAATGTGGAGCCAGGCGGAAAGCTGCCGTAGATGGCCTTGTCCAGCAACGGCTTGCGCTCATAGTCGCGCAGGGCATTGTAGAGGCGCGAGGGTACGCCACCGACGAACAGATTGGGGTCGAAAGACGGCGCCGAGACCATGCACAGGATGTCGCCGTTGCGGACATCCATGACCACGCAGCCGCCGGATTCCTCGCCGAAAACCTCCAGCGCGCGGTTCTGGACGTCGACGTCGAGGGTCAGGACCACATCCTCGCCCGGGACGGCGGGGCGCGAGCCGCCGATGTCCTCGGCCACCACCCTGCCCCGCGCATCGACCTCGACGCGGGTGCCGCCGGCCTCGCCGCGAAGGTCGGGGTCGAACGACTTTTCCACGCCCAGACGGCCGATGCGGAAGCCGGGATTATAGAGAATGTCCGGGACCTGATCGCCCCGGTCCCTGATCGCCTTGATGTCGCGGTCATTGGGCTTGGCGACATACCCGATGACGTGAGCGAAGGCGCCGCCGGACGGGTAAAAGCGCGCCTCGTTCATGTCGGCCATCACGCCGGGCAACTCGTTGGCATAAAGGTTGACGCGGGCGAACTCTTCCCACGTCAGGTCGCTCTTGACCGGCACGGGGCTGAAGCGCGGGGCGGCGTTGACGTCGCGGATGATGGAGCGGCGGCGGTCCATCGTATCGGGCAGCAGACGCCCGAGCAGGTCCAGCGTCTGGTCCAGATCCTTGGTCTCGTCGCGCACGACCAGCACGCGGAAGCTGGGCCGGTTGCCGGCTATGACGACGCCGTTGCGGTCAAGGATGCGGCCGCGCGGCGGTGGTACGAGGCGGAAATTGAACTGGTTGTTCGAGGCCAGGGTGGCGTATTGCTGGGCCTGGATGACCTGCAGCTGGGCCAGTCGTCCGGTCAGGGCCAACCCGCCGAGAGCCGTCAGCCCGCCGAACACGAAGGTCCGGCGCAGGAAGGAGCCCTGACGCTCGTTGACGTCGGAGAAGAAGATGGAGGGTTCCGAGTTCATCGGAACCTCACGTCGCCATCATCGAACTGCTCGACCATGTGGTTCGCGAACGGGAACAGCAGCAGGGTCGGCACGATCTGGCCGAGCAGGGCGAGCAGGCTGGGCGGATTGCGGGCGATCAGGCTGACCACCAGATAGACCAGCATGAAGGCGAGTCCGCAACAGGCCGCGTACCAGACGAACAACACGCCTGTGTCCCGGCCGATCAGGAAACTGCGCGAGGCCAGGACCACCGCATAGATCCCCAGCAGGGCCAGCGCCCAGAGGCCCAGCGGGCCGTAGGTGAATATGTCGAGGAACAGGCCCAGGGCGGTAAGGACCAGCGGCGCGATGACGGAAGGCCGGATCAGAGGCCAGGCGAAGGCCAGGACCATCGGAATCACCGGCTCGGGCAGGTTCAGGCCGAACAGTTCAACAGGCGTCGCCAGCACGATGGCGGCGGCGACCGTGATCAAGGCCGGAATGACGATCCACTGAACCGGCCCGACGATACGGACCGCGACGGAGCGTCTCATCCCGGCTCTCCCGGCGGCGGCGCGGCCGGCTCGGTCGCGGGTTGGGGCGTGGGCGGGGTCGATGCGGGGGGCGACGGAACCGGCGACGGGCGGGCGGGCGCGGGCGCGGTCGCGGCGGCGGCGGCGGCGTCCGTCTGGGCCTGGGCAACGCCGGCGCGGACGACGTCGCGGCGGGCGGCCGAGTCGGAAATGGCGGTGGTCTGGGCCGAGGTCGCTTCCGACAGGGTTCCGAGCGCGGCGAGCGGCGGAGCGTTGAGGTCGTCCGCGCCGATCAACTGGCTGAAGTCCTCAAACAGCATGACCCGGACATAGTCGATGGCCCCCCGGTCGCTGAACAGCTTGACCCGCCACGAGCCATCGACGCCCTTGGCGGCGACGCCGATCGGCACGCCGCGCGGGAAGCCGCCGCCGTCGCCGGACGACAGGATGCGATCACCCGCCTGGACCGCGCCGACGCCGCGGACGAATTCAAGCCGCGGATTGGGTGAACCGTCTCCTGTCAGCAGGGCTCGGGCGTCCGTGCGATCGACCAACACCGGCGTGCGGCTGGCGACATCGGTCAGCAGCACGACGCGACTGACATGGCCTGAAGTGCCGACGACGCGGCCGACCAGGCCCTGTTCGTTGATGACCGGATTGCCGACCTTGATGCCCTTGGACGAGCCGGCGTCGATCAGCCGGGCGTTGGAGAAGGGGCCGCGCGTGTCGGAGATGGAGCGGGCCGTCTGCATGGCCACCGGCGGGTCGGGCCGGATGCCCAGCATGGCCTCATAGCGACTATTGACGTTCTTGAGGGCGATGGCCTGGTCGCGCCAGGGCTGCAACTCCGCCAAATCACGCTTCAGCCGGCGATTCTCGGACACGGCGAAGAAATAGCCACCGACATAATCGGTGGCATGGCCGAACCAGCGCACCGGGGCGGCGAAGACTCCGCCAACGGGGCCCGTCACGGCCTCGACCCCGGCTCGCACCGGCTGATAGGGCGAAGTCTGGGCGCGGACGTCGCTGATGAGCAGCAGGACGCAGACAACGATCGCCACGACGACAGTCAGGGCCGCGGTCCAGACCAGCGGCACCTTGATATTCTCGAACGGTCCGTCGCGAAACGCCACGGCGCGCCTTCCTGGGAAAGAGGGAATCAGCGGGACGCCCCCCGCCGATGTCGTAGCCTACCGCAAAATCAGCGCCGGTTGGAAACCAGCTCCGAAGCCGTGATTGCAGGGATTTGCGGCGGAGTTGGGGACTGAACCTTAAAGCGCCGAGTCCAGGATGCCCTTCATCCAGCGCGGATGCTCCAGCACTCGGCCGCAACCGATGGCGACGCAGGACAGCGGATCGTCGGCGACAGAGACCGGCAGGCCGGTATGGTCGCGGATTTCGGCGTCCAGACCACGCAGCAGCGCACCGCCGCCGGTCAGCATGATGCCCTTGTCGGCGATGTCGGCGGCCAGTTCGGGCGGGGTGGCTTCCAGCGCGACCTTCACGGCCTCGACGATCTGGGTCACCGGTTCCGCCAGGGCTTCGGCGGCCTGACGTTCGGAGATACGGACCTCGCGGGGCACGCCCTGCATCAGGTCGCGGCCCTTGACGTCGATCGACAGGCCTTCGCCGTCGGCCGGAATGCGGGCGGTGCCAATGTCCTTCTTGATCCGCTCGGCGGTGGTCTCGCCGATCAGCAGGTTATGGTTGCGGCGCATGTAGGAGATGATCGCCTCGTCCATCTTGTCGCCGCCCACGCGGACCGAGCGCGAATAGACGATGCCGGACAGGGACAACACGGCCACCTCGGTGGTGCCGCCGCCGATGTCGACGACCATCGAGCCGGTCGGCTCGTGGATCGGCAGGCCAGCGCCGATCGCGGCGGCCATGGGCTCGTCGATCAAGCCGACGCGGCGGGCAGAGGCGTTGAGGCAGGAATCATTGATCGCGCGACGCTCGACGGCGGTGGCGCCCGACGGCACGCAGACGATGACCTTGGGGTTCACGAAGCCCTTGCGGTTATGAACCTTGCGGATGAAGTGTTTGATCATCTCCTCGGCGACTTCGAAGTCGGCGATGACCCCATCGCGCATGGGGCGGATGGCTTCCATGTGGGCGGGCGTGCGGCCCAGCATCTGCTTGGCCTCGAGGCCCACGGCATGGACGATCTTGCGTCCACCGACGTTGCGCAGGGCGACCACGGACGGCTCGTTCAGGACAATGCCCTTGCCCTTCATGTAGATCAGGGTGTTGGCGGTGCCGAGATCGATGGCGATGTCGTTGGAGATGGCGCCGAAAATACTCGAGAACATGGGCCTGGGATACCGTTCGTTCGGGCCCCGAGCGAGGCTCGGAAGCGTGCGTCTGACTTGATCCGCTTCGGCGACACTCCGGCCGCGCGCATCCCCATACGCACCGCCTCCTGATCGTAATCGCCTGACCGACCTAATGGCCCGTTTGCCCTTGTAAGAAGGCGATTACAAGCCCTTTGGCGAGGCCCCGCGCATGCGAACGCATCGGCGACCCCGCAGGTGGCCTCCGATGCGTTCACGATGACGTCAGCCCGGCTTCAGACGGCCGAGAGCCCCTCGGCCTCCAGCACGCGGCGCACTGCGGGACGGGCCTGAACGCGATCGAGGTGACCGTTGAGGCGGGGGAAGCGCGATGCGTCCAGCAGGCCCGCCTGCCGCGCCCAGCGCGTGAACACGGACAGATACCCATCGGCAAGGCTGAAGGCGTCGCCCATGGCCCAGTCGCCCTTCAGATAGTGGTCCTCGACCAGCTGATATTTTGCCAGGGCCTGCTCCACCGCCTGGTCCTTCGCCTCGCCCTCGAGCGGTGGGCGGCTGAACAGCACCTTGCCAATGGCGGGATGCAGGGACGACGACAGGAAGCCGTTCAGCGCGTTGAAGGCGGCGAAGGCATAAGGATCATCGATCGGCGCGACGCCCGCGTCGGGATGGGTCTGGGCGATCAGGGCGAGGATGGCGGGGTTCTGGGTGACGACCCCATGATCCGTGGCCAGGGCCGGCGTCGAGCCGGCGGGGTTCACGGCCAGATAGTCCGGCATGCGTTGTTGACCCGATCTCAGGTCGATCACCTGCGTCTCGTAATTCGCGCCGGCTTCTTCCAGCGCGATGTGTGAGGCCAGGGCGCAGGCACCCGGGGAGATGTAGAGTTTCAGCATGACGGGGCTCCGAAGGACGGTTGGATAAGAACCAGATAGGGGGTGGAACGATCCGCAACAAGTACTGTGTCAATCGCCGTCGCCAGTGGCCCGTTCCCGACGCTTCATCAGTTCGCGCACGCCCAGCATCAGACCCAGCCAGACCACAGCGACTCCCGCGAGGATGAGTGAGGTCCACACCCCGTCGCCGCTGACCGCCGAAACCACCGCCCCGCCGAAAAAGGCGACCAGGGCGGTCTTGGGCAGGACGCCGAGAGCGCAGCCCAGCAGATAGGCCGGAAACGACGCCCGGGTCGAGCCGAACGCCATGTTGACGACGATGAAGGGCGCGGAGGGCACGTTGCGGATCATGAAGCTGGCATAGAAGGCGTTCTGACCGACGAAGCCCTTCAGCCGGCCCATCGTCCGGCCACCCAGCCGATCGACCAGCCTCGCCGTCGGCCCGCGACCCAGCCAGTAGGTCACGCCCGCCGAGGCCACCGTCGCCGCCCAGCTGTAGAAAAAGCCCAGCGACGGCCCGAAGGCGACCACGCAGGCGGCGATCAGAATGAACTGAGGTACGCCGATGAAGGCTGCGGCGATGAACAGGACCACGGTGGCGGCGAAAGCCCAGGAACTGCCGCGATAGCCCTGCAGCCAAGCCTCGAGATTCTCCTCGGCGGCGAGGCCGAGCTGACTCTTGCCGAGGGCCAGCAGGCCCAGGGTGGCGGCGAGTAACAGCGCCGTCGCCAACAGCGCCCGCCAACGCCGTCCTTCCATGTTGAGGATGAAGTCGAGGACGCGGCGCATGGAGTGGGGATTAACATCCACCGTGGACGTGGGCGAGAGCTGGCAGGTCAGAGTGTTGTCAAGTGTCGATAGAGCAGCACGCAGGACTTGAGTGTCGGCGACAGGACGCAGGCCGAGCGATCGTTCGCCACGCCCGCGTCCACTTGACGATTGCCGAAGGCCTGATGCCAGGTTCAGGCCTTTTCGATGGCTCCGGCGATCTGATCGGTGGAGTGACCGGTGAGGTCCTTGGCGATTTCGCCGACGACCCGGGCCGCGGTTTCCTTGTGCCAGCCCTTGCGCAACTGACCGAGAGTCTTGGGCGCGGCGATGACGAGCAGATGCTCGACCTTGTTGGTCAGCACCCATTTGTTCAGCACATCGGCGACGCCCATGGCGAACCCGTCTTCAGCCTGGGTGTCGTTGTCGGGGTTGGCCTCGCTGGAGATTCGCCCGGCGGCACCCGAAGCGCGCTCCGCGATCGACGGCGACGGCCGGGATTTCAGCTGGATATCCTGTTGCCCGGTGTTTTCGAAGAGCGCCAGCTTCTCTCCATCAACGACGGCTACGAGCGTGCCTTTGAGAAGTTTCATCAAGATGCTCCGATTTTTGGTGGGGAGACGTGAACGATCCGCAGGTGAGCCGGTTGCGGCGATGGCGTGCCGATACAGTGTGCGATGCGGCGTATGGCGTCCGCTTCCGGCCCGACATTTGATCGCTCTTTCGCAACTGCGTAAGGATTGGCTACCGTCCCCGGGAGTTGCCATGTCCAGCCTGCAGTCCGCCGCGCTTCAGTCCAGGGCTCTGGCTCGCGTCAAGCCCTCGGCCACCCTGGCGGTCACCGCCCGGGCGCGCGAGCTAAAGCGCGAGGGCCGCGACGTGATCGGTCTGGGGGCGGGTGAACCGGACTTCGACACGCCGGACAACATCAAGGAAGCCGCCATCGCGGCCATCCGGCGGGGCGAGACCAAATATACCGATGTCGACGGCCTGCCTGAGTTGAAGGCCGCCATCGTCGCCAAATTCGCGCGCGAAAACGGGCTGACCTACGAGACCAGCCAGATCCACGTCGCCCCAGGCGGCAAGGCGGTGCTGTACAATGCGCTGGTCGCCACCCTGTCTCCGGGCGACGAGGTGATCGTGCCCGCGCCCTACTGGGTCAGCTATCCCGACATGGTGCTGCTGGCCGGCGGCGAGCCGGTGTCTGTGGTCGGGCACGAGAAGGATGGGTTCAAGCTCAAGCCCGAGGCGTTGGAGGCGGCGATCACGCCGCGCACCAAATGGCTGATCCTGAACAGCCCGTCCAACCCCACCGGCGCGGCCTACACCGAGGCCGAACTGGTCGCCCTGGCCGAGGTGCTGCGTCGGCACCCGCAGGTCTGGATCATGACCGACGACATGTATGAGCATCTGATCTACGGCGACTTCGACTATCGGACGGTCGCCCAGGCCGCGCCCGATCTGTACGCGCGGACGCTGACGGTGAATGGCGTGTCCAAGGCTTATGCCATGACCGGCTGGCGCATCGGCTATGCGGGCGGGCCCAAGGCGCTGATCGACCTGATGCGCAAGGTGGCGAGCCAGACGACGTCCAACCCCTCATCCATCAGCCAGTGGGCGGCGGTCGAGGCGTTGAACGGGCCGCAGGACTTCATCGCCGAGCGGGCGACGCATTTCGAGGCGCGGCGCGATCTGGTCGTGTCGATGCTGAATCAGGCGACGGGCATCCGCTGCGCCACGCCCGAGGGCGCATTCTACGTCTATCCGTCGATCGAGGGGCTGATCGGCAAGCGAACCGAGGGCGGGGTGGTGATCGACAGCGACGACGTGTTCACCGCCGAACTGCTGGACGCCGAGGGGGTGGCGGTGGTGCAGGGCTCGGCCTTCGGATTGAGCCCGTATTTCCGCATCAGCTACGCGACCAGCGAGGCGGTGCTGGAGGAGGCGTGCCGCCGGATACAGCGGTTTTGCGCCGGGTTGCGGTAATCCTCCTTCTCCCGCTTGCGGGGGGAAGGACCGTTCGCGGTTCTAAGCGGCCCTCGAAACCGCGAAATCGGCCAGCTGCTCCAGCGCGCGTCGCCAGTCGCCGGCGGGCAGGACCTTGAGCGCGGCCTTGGCGGCTTCGGCGTATTGATGGGCCGTATCGAGGGTCACGCCGACCGCGCCGGAGCCGACCACCAATTCGCGGGCGCGGCGAAAATCGCCGTCGCTGCGCTGGCCCTTGTTGATCGTGCGATCCCAGAAGGCGTCCTCGCGCCCACGCGTGCGGGCGGCGGCGAGCAGCAGCGGCAGGGTGACCTTGCCCTCGCCGAAGTCGTCGCCGGCGTTCTTGCCCAGCACTTCGGACGAGCCCCCGTAGTCCAGGGCGTCGTCGGCCAGCTGGAAGGCCAGACCGAGATTCAGGCCGTAGGCGCGCAGGGCCTGAATCGACTTCTCATCGGCCCCTGCCCCGACCGCGCCGGCCTCGGCGGCGGCGGCGAACAGTTCGGCGGTCTTGGCCGAAATAATCCGCAGATAGGTTTCCTGATCCAGGTTCAGGTCGTGGGCGCGGGTCAGTTGCAGCACCTCGCCCTCGGAAATGATGCTTGAGGCCCTGGCGAGGATGCCCAGCGCCCGCATGTTGTTGGTCTCGACCATCAGTTCGAAGGCACGCGCGAACAGAAAGTCGCCGACCAGGACGCTGGACGGCGCGCCCCAGATCAGGTGGGCCGCCGTCTTGCCGCGACGCAGGTTGGAGCCGTCGACGACGTCGTCATGCAGCAGGGTCGCGGTGTGAATGAACTCGACCGCCGCCGCCAGCTTGCGCGACCCCGCTATTTCGTCCGTCGCGCCCGACGCCCGGGCCGCTGCCACCGCCAGCAGGGGGCGAAGCCGCTTGCCGCCGGCCGAGACCAGATGCTCGGCCAGAAGGGGAATCACCGGCACCTGCGACTGCATCCGCTCGATGATCAGCGCATCCACAGCCGCCATATCGGCTTTCGCCAGCCGAACGAGCGGTCCGACGTCTCCCTTGGATCGGGAATCGGCGATCGTGACAGCGTCCAACGACATACTCTTCGGAACGGACGACGCGGAGGAGGATCGCGTCTGAAAATCGCGCCGGCGCTTGCGGCGGGACGATGCGGCGCACAATGGTGATCGGGTCATCATGGGTCAAGCTACGTGACCGTCGCACCGTTCCAGAACGCGGACATCAAGATCGTCGAGAACGCCCTGCTGGGCGGGCGCGTCCGGCTGCGCCAGCCTCAGAAAGGCTATCGCGCGGGCATGGACGCGGCACTGCTGGCGGCCGCGATCGACGCCGCGCCTGGCGCACGGGTGATCGAGGCCGGTTGCGGCGCAGGCGGGGTGCTGATGCAGATCGCCGCGCGAAGACCGGAGGCGCTGCTGACCGGGCTGGAACGCAATCCCGACATGGCCGGTTTGGCGCGCGAGAACGCGGCGCTGAACAGCGCGCAGGCCGAGATCGTGACCGGTGACGTGGCGGCGGGGTTTGGCGCGCTGGCGCTGGAGCCATTCGACTGGGCCGTCTGCAATCCGCCCTTCTTCGACGATCCGGGGGCCTTGCGCGCGCCTTCTGCCGGCAAGCGGGACGCATGGATGGCCGACGACGGGCTGGCGGCATGGACGTGGTTCCTGCTGAAGGCGGTGCGCGAGGGCGGGCGGATCGCGATGATCCACCGGGCCGACCGACTGGCCGATCTGCTGGCGCTGCTCGGCGAGAAGGCAGGCTCGTTCGCGATTCGACCCATCCATCCGTATACGGATGAGCCGGCCAAGCGTGTGCTGGTTCAGGCGATCAAGACGGGCAAGGCACCGCTGAGGCTGTTGCCGCCGCTGGTGCTGCATGAGCGCGGCGCTGACAAGCACACGGATGAGGCGGAGGCGGTGCTGCGGGGCGAGGCCGGGTTGGAATGGTGACGGGGTGGCCGGTCGGGTAATTAGTGATTAGTGACTACTGATCAGGGGTTGCGAAGTTCCGAAGGGAGCCGATCGCGCAGGATCGCGGGGCATCAACCACTGACCACTAGGCTCAGGACTCATTGATCATAGCCAGAAGATCACCGTGGCGGCGATAGTGATGGCAGACATGAAGGTGTGTGCGCATCGGTCGTAGCGGGTGTGGATGCGCCGCCAGTCCTTGAGCCTGCCGAACATGTTCTCGAT
>NZ_JBDNHO010000039.1:0-2065 GCF_041688735.1 Brevundimonas sp. | reverse complement strand
TATCGCCCAGAGCCTGTACTACGTGTGGTCCAAGGAGTTCATGGAGGCGGGCAAGCGCTGGCTGGCGGGCGATACGGCCCGGGCCGCGACCACGGACGAGGTGAAGGATTGACGTGACCCCCTGAAACTCCTCCAGGAATAGCTAGAGTCCGCCTCTCGAAAGGACGGACAGAATGAAGCGATCACGGTTCACAGAAGAGCAGATCATCGGGATCCTGCGCGAGCAGGAGACGGGTGTTGCGGTGGTGGATCTGTGCAGGAAGCACGGGCTCAGTTCGCCGACCTTCTACAAGTGGAAGGCCAGGTTCGGCGGCATGGACGTGTCGGAGGCTCGGCGGCTGAAGGCGCTGGAAGACGAGAACGCCAAGCTGAAGCGGTTGCTGGCGGATGCGATGTTGGACAACGTCGCGATGAAGGATCTGCTGGGAAAAAAGTGGTGACGCCCGCTGCGCATCGAGAGGCTGTGGCGCACCTGCGGTCGGTCCACGAGATGAGCGAGCGGCGGGCGTGCCGGGTGCTGGGCGTCGATCGGGCGAGCGTGCGTTATCAGGCGACGAGGCCGGACGACGGCGTCCTGCGGGATCGGCTGAAGGCTCTGGCCCAGGAGCGGCGGCGGTTCGGCTATCGACGCCTGCACGTGATGCTTCGGCGCGAGGGCCATGCGGTCAACAGAAAGCGGATCCAGCGGATCTACCGCGAGGAGAAGCTGATGGTGCGCCGACGCGGCGGACGCAAACGCGCCATGGGCACGCGACGACCGCTGGAGATTCCCATGGTCGCCAACCAGCGCTGGTCGCTGGACTTCGTCTCCGATCAGATGACCGACGGGCGGCGCTTCCGCATCCTGACGGTGATCGACAACTGCACCCGCGAATGCCTGGCCCTGGTAGCGGATACTTCGCTGTCGGGCGGGCGGGTGGCCCGCGAGCTGGACGCCATCATCCTTCGCCGGGGTCGGCCCGAGACGATCATCAGCGACAACGGCACAGAATACACCTCCAACGCCATCCTCGGCTGGGCCGATGATGCCGGGGTCGGCCGGCATTACATCGCCCCGGGCAAGCCTCAGCAGAACGGCTTCAACGAGAGCTTCAACGGCAAGCTCAGGGACGAACTGCTGAACGAGACGCTGTTCCGATCCTTGCCTCACGCCCGCGTCGTGCTCGAAACCTGGCGGCGCGACTACAACGAACACCGGCCCCACTCGAAGCTCGGATGGTTGACGCCCGCGGCCTACGCCAGCGCTCTATCCGGAGAGATCGGCCGGCCTGCTGCGCTTGTTGATGGCTGCGCAGACCTGCCTATTGCCACCCCCGACAATCACGGCTCAGATCACCCAGGGACTCTCGTTATGGCTGGATGAGAAAAGGGGGTTACGTCAGGTGAAGCTTTCCGCGGCGCGGGCTAGGAGCACTGTCCGTGCTCGGGCCATCTCAGATCCGCCGAAAGTTCTGAGGCCTGGTCGCAAGCGCGAGCTGGTGGACGGGTGCGGGAGATTGGGATATTCGTTTGGAGCGAAGGTGGATTTTATCAATTCCTTCAACACAACAATTGATAAAGGGCTCTAGCTGCGGCCCGTTAAATCCGTTCTTAGTTTGTTCTCAATGAGGCTTAAGCCCATGCCGCAAGAGCGACGCCTTAACGACAATCATGAACACTATGTGGTCGGCCCGATGGGCACGCCCCTGACACTGCGCGACCTCCCATCGCCGAATACCAAGCGGTGGGTCGTCCGTCGCAAGGCCGAGGTTGTCGCCGCCGTACTTGGAGGTCTGCTTAGCCTTAATGACGCTCTGACGCAGTACCGCCTGACGACCGAGGAGTTCCGCGCCTGGCAGGTGGCTGTCGATAAATGGGGCATGCAGGGTCTGCGTACTACGCGGATTCAAAGCTACAGAAGCTAGGCTCAGGACCCATTGACGTGACTGTACGTCGTCAGAAGTTTTGGGACAGTCAGGGGGCGGATTTAGCGGAGAGTTGGCCTCGTCTGGGGTTTATATTTAGGCGGCGATTTTGCGGTGTTGCAAGCGCCGATGTTGGAGGGTCTGGCGCTTGACGCTTGCGC
>NZ_JBDNHO010000038.1:0-19319 GCF_041688735.1 Brevundimonas sp. | reverse complement strand
TTTCCCCCCCCCCCCCCCCGGATTTCCTGCATGTTGCTCGTGACGACCGCCCTGTCCGGCCTGATGGCCGGCGTGATCCAGACTGTTCCTACGAGCGCACCGCCACCGCAGGCACCGGCTCAGCAAGCTCAACCGCAAACGCCGCCGCAAGACGCGCCCTCGCCGGCGGCGACGGCGGATCCCGGCTCATTCGACCTTGGCACCGTTTCGGTCAGCGGCTCGCGTCCCCGCGGCGCGGTGGACACCGACATCGCGCCAGACCTCAGCCTCAGCGCGGAAGAGATTCAGGCCTACGGTGCCGGCGACATCGCCGAACTGCTGGCCTATCTGGAACCCGTCACGCGCAGCACCCGAGGTCGCGGCGACAACCAGCCGGTCCTGCTGGTCAACGGCCGTCGGACCACCGGCTTCCGTGAAATCCAGGGCATTCCGACCGAAGCCATCGAGCGGGTGGACATCCTGCCCGAAGAGGCCGCGCTTCAGTTCGGCTATCGCGCCGACCAGCGCGTGGTGAACTTCATCCTCAAGTCCAACTTCCGATCGGTGTCGGGCCAGGTCCAGTCTCGCCAGCCCACTGAAGGGGGCCGCACCTCGACCGAGGTCGGAGGCAACGTCCTGCGCATCTCGGCCGGTGAGCGTATGTCGCTGGACGTCGAATACGAGCGGGCCACGCCTCTTTTTGAATCGGAGCGCGACATCGTCCGCGATCCGGGTTCGACGCCCTTCGACCTGATCGGCAACATCTCTGGGTCGCCGTTCGACACAGAGATTGATTCGGCTCTGTCGGCCCGGGTTGGCTCGACCGCGAGGATCGCCCCCGTGCCGGCTTCGGGCGCGCCAACCATTGCCAACTTCGCCTCAGTCTTTGGCGACCCGCGCTCGGGCGATCTTTCCGCCTACCGCACCCTGTTGTCGGCCACCGAGCAGTCTTCGGCGCGCGGCACCTACAAGCGCGATATCAACGGCACGACCCAGGGTACGATCAACGTCGCTCTCGAAGACACCTCGACCGAAAGCTTCAACGGCCTGCCGGGACTGGTGCTGAACCTGCGCGACGGCAACCCCTTCTCGCCCTTCGCGGACGACGTTCTGGTCTACCGCTACCTGGACGCCCCGGCCAGCCTGTCGCGTCAGTCAGACACTTTGACGGGCAATGTGGGCATCGTTCTCGACGGCTTCCTCGGCGAAGCGTGGCGCTGGACCGTCACCGGCGCCTACGACCGGATCGAAAGCGACACCACGACCGGACGCGGCTTTTCCGCGACACCGTTCCAGACCCGACTGACCGCCAACGACGCCGGCGCCAATCCGTTCGGCGTGCTGTCGCCGGTCGACTTCACCGCCCTGCCGATCGACACCGCCAATTCGGTGTCGGAAAGTCTGGCGGCCGAACTGGTGCTGAACGGCGATGTCTTCGAACTGCCCGCCGGCGACGTCTCGTCGACCTTCCGCTTCGGCGCGGACACCCGTTCGCTCGACTCCACCAGCAGCCGCGCCGGCGTGTTCACCGCACGCAGCCAGTCGCGCGACCGCTTGAACGCCCAGGCCAGCTTCGACCTGCCGATCACCGGTTCCGGCGTTCTGGAACAGCTCGGTGACCTATCGGCCAATTTCAACGTCGGCTACGAGGACCTGTCAGACTTCGGCGGGCTGAGCACGCTCGGTTTCGGCGTCAACTGGTCGCCCGTTGATCCCCTTTCATTCCTCGTCAGCTACACCGACGAACAGGGCGCGCCCTCGATCTCGCAGCTGAACGATCCCTTCCTGGCCGCGCCAAACGTGCCGGTGTTCGATTTCAGGACCAACCGGACCGTGCTGGTCACCCGCATCAACGGGGGCAATCCGAACCTGAAATCCGACAACCGCAAGGTCTTCAAGGCCGGCGTCACCCTGCGTCCCCTGAAGGAAGGCGACCTGACGCTCAACTCGACCTGGACCCGCAGCACGACGGACGATTCCATCAACGGCTTCCCCGCCATCACGCCGGACCTGGAAGCCGCCCTGCCCGCCCGCTTCGTCCGTGAGGCAGGCAATCTGGTTTCCTTCGACGCCCGCCCCCTCAATTTCGCGAGCGCCGAGCGTCAGGACATCCGCACGGGGTTCAACTTCTCCAAGGCGTTCGGAACGCCCACGGCCCCGACGCTGGGCGCTTTTGGTCGGCCGGGCGCGGGTCCGGCGGGTGCCGCGACGGGCGGACCGGCGGTCGCTCGCGCGCCCGGAGCTGGCGGGGGCCCCGATCGCGGCCCCCGCGCGGGCGGCGCGGGCGGCGGCGGCCAATTCATGCGCTGGGGTGGCGGCGGAGGCGGACGCGGTGGCGGCATGATGCCCGGCCAGGGCCGCTTCAACGTGTCGATCTATCACACCTACCGAATCCAGGACGAGATCGTCATTACCGACGGCCTGCCCGTGCTGGACCTGCTGGACGGCGCAGCCACCGGCGGCCGCGGTGGCAGCTCGCGGCACGAGATTCAGGCCCAGGGCGGCGTGTTCAAGAACGGCATGGGGGCCTTCGTCAACGCCAACTGGCGCTCCTCGACCCGCATCGACGGCGGGACCGGCCCGGACCTCGAGTTCGCGGACCAGGCGACTGTCAACCTGAACGTCTTCATCGACCTGGCCTCGCGCACGTCCTGGATCGCGCGCTATCCCTTCCTCAAGGGCACGCGGATCAATCTCGGCATCCAGAACCTGTTCGACAGCGAGCCTGAAGTGACGTCGAGCGCCGGCGACACGCCCTTGAACTATCAGCCGGACTTCCTCGACCCCCAAGGCCGCACGGTCAGCCTGACCTTGCGCAAAATTCTGTTTTAGGAGCGGTCGGCCACCAGTGGGGACGACTTTCGACCCCACCGGTACTTTGGCGCTTCACCTTTGGCCTTGGCGGTGATTTCCTTCAGCTTGCGGCCCTGCATCGACGACAGGGCCTGACCGGGCGCGCCCAGTTCAGGATCGCCGAAGGCCCGGCCGTGGGTCTCCACCCGCTCGCTGACGGAGTCGAGGAACTCGCCCTCCCATTCGGACAGCGAAACGCCCGCCTTCTCAGCCGAGCGTCGGGCGCGCTTCAGGGCGTTCAAGGCCGCGCGCTGAGCGGCCTTGCGTTGTGCTTCAAAGGGCGAGGCCGCCGGCTTGCGTTTCATGATCCCGCTCATCCCGGCAAAAGCCGGGACCCAGTGCTTCGACGATGGAACAGGGAAGCCGACCCGCTGCCGTTTGTCCAGAAACAGGGTGTCATGCTGAACAGGACCAGGTCCCGGCTTTCGCCGGGCTTATCGGATGGAAGGTGTCAGATCTCGCCGAGGGCCGACAGATACAGATCCAGGATCGCGTCCTCTTCCTGCCGCTTGGCCTTGTCCTGCTTGCGGATGCGGATGACCTTGCGAAGGATCTTGACGTCGTAGCCTTCGCCCTTGGCTTCGAGGAAGACCTCCTTCATGTCGGCCATCACGGCCGCCTTGTCCTCTTCCAGCCGCTCCAGCCGCTCGATCACGGTGCGCAGGCGGCCTTGAGCGGCGGAGGTCAGCACGTCGGGGCTGGCGTCGAAGGATGCGTCGTCGGCCACGGGCGGACTCCTGAAAAGCGGAAAGAGATACGAAGGCGGACGCTAACCATGCCCGCACGGCCGGCTCAACGCCAGTTGGGCTCTGGGCACGAAAAAGGCCGCGGACAAAGCCCGCGACCTGTGGAAAACCAAGCTCAAACAGCGAGCGACCGCGTCGCTCGCGTTATCGCGCCAAGGATGCCTCAGCCCTGCTTCGCCTTAAAGCGTGGGTCGGTCTTGTTGATCACATAGACCACGCCCTTGCGGCGCACGACCTTGCAGTCGCGGTGGCGGGTCTTGAGCGACTTGAGCGAGCTGCGGACCTTCATGGTCGTCGTCCTGAGGCAAAACAAAACAGAAAAGCCGCGGGAAGAACCTGCGGCGGAGCGGTGCGTATAGAGAGGCTTCCCGGGTTCGTCAACCAGACGGGCAGGCTTCCTTGCCGCCAAAGTCATATCGGGAGCAGGCGCGTCGGACACGATGCATCCCGCCCTCAATCAGCGAGCCGCCGCGCGGTGAGCGTCAGGTCACCAATCGAGATGGTGGAGGCTTGGCCTCCGTGTTGAACGGAGGGTCTGCGGGCTGGGGGGGCACGAGTCGCCCCTCCGCCACGAGGCCATATCGGACATCCTCAGAGCGAGGACAATGTGCCCCACGCGCGCTACCAATCCCAAGGGATTGAAAGTTAACCGCCCAAAACAGGGCATCTGCGGCAACGCTTTCGCCATCAAGGGGCTTTAGAACTGGCGAAAACGTGGGGTCGCGCGTTTGTTATCGCGGACCGCCGTCGGGGACATTAGCATGTAGTCATGCGCATCCGCCTTCGCCTCCTTCTCATCGCCTCCGTCGCCGCCTGCGCGCCCATGCTGCCGGAGCCGCCGCCCATGGCACCGATGCTCCCGTCGATGGCTCCCACTCCGTTGCCGGCTGTGTCGGCGCCGTCCCCTGCGGCGGCACCCGGTCCGGTCGATCAGGCCGGGTTCGACGGCTGGAAACAGGGTTTCCTCGACCGCCGTGGCGGGGCGCGGCGGTCCCAGTACGAACGCGAACTGGCCGGTCTGACCCCCGACCCCTCGGTGATTCGCCTCGACCGCAACCAGCCTGAGTTCAGCCGCCCGGCCGGCGCCTATATCCAGTCCGCCGCCTCGGCCGTCCGCATATCCCAAGGCAAGGCCCGCATGGATCGCGTGCCGTGGGACGTGACCCAGCGATTCGGCGTGTCTGCCGAGATCCTCGTCTCCATCTGGGGCAACGAAAGCGGCTACGGAGCCATTCAGGGCGACTATGACGTCATCCGCTCGCTCGCGACCCTCGCCTATGACGGCCGCCGCCGCGACTGGGCCGAGGCCCAGCTGAAAGACGCGCTGGACATCGTCATCGACGGCCGTCGCGACCGCGCGGGCCTGAAGGGCAGCTGGGCCGGGGCCATGGGCCAGACCCAGTTCATGCCTGACAACTATCTGCGTCTCGGCATCGACCAGACCGGCGACGGCAAGATCGACATCTGGGGCTCGGACGCCGATTCGCTGGCCAGTGCGGCCAATCTGCTGGCGCAGGCCGGGTGGAAGCGCGGTCAGGGCTGGGGTTACGAGGTCACCCTTCCCTCCGGTTTCGACTATGCCGAGGCCGAGGGTCCGCGTCATCCTTGGAGCCATTGGGCCCAGCGTGGCGTGACCCTGTCGCGCGGCGGCATGCCGACGGACGCCGAGGCGCTGGAGGAGGCGGTGATCCTGCTGCCGCAGGGCGCGCGTGGCCCGGCCTTCCTGGCCTTGCCGAACCATTATGTGATCCGCCGATACAACAACTCGGTGTCCTATGCGCTGGCCATCGGCCTGACCGCCGACGGCATCGCGGGCAAGGCGGGTCTGGTCTCCACATGGCCAGACGACGCGCCCCTGTCTCGCGAGCAACGGATCGGTGCCCAGCGGGCGCTGACCGCGCTCGGCTTCGACACCCAGGGCGTGGACGGCGTCGTCGGCACCAACACTCGCGCGGCCCTGCGTCGCTGGCAGATCGCCAACGAGCGGTTGGCCGACGGCTATCTGACCGGAGCCCTGGCCGACGAGCTGATCCGCCGGGCGGGGTAGATCAGGCCTTTACGCGCCATGTCGCGCCAGTCGGGCCGTCCATGACCACCACCTTCAGGGCATTGAGCCGGTCGCGGATGCGGTCCGCCTCTGGCCAGTCCTTGCCCGCCCGGGCGGCGGCGCGCTGTTCCAGCAAACCCTCGACCTCGGTCCTGAAAACGTCATCGACGCCCGCGTCGAACCAGGTCGCCGGTTCGGCCTGGAGCACGCCCAGCAGGTCCGCAGCCGCCTTGAGCTGGCCCTTTGCCCGCGCGACCGATGCGGCGTCGCCCGCCGTCATGGCCCGCTCGATCTCGCTGGACAGGGCGAACAGGGTCGCCATGGCCCCCGGCGTGTTCAAGTCGTCCTCGATCGACTTCAGGAAGTCGGCGGGCGGCTGATCGTCGCTAGCCTCGACGTCTGCGGCGCGATGCAGCGCCCCGTAAAGCCGATCCAGCGCCTTTCGGCTTTGATCCAGCAGGCTTTGGTTCCAGTCCAGTGGCTGGCGATAATGGGCACTCAGCAGCGCCCAACGCACCACCTCGCCTGGGATCGCCTGAACCAGGTCATGCAACAGCAGGACGTTGCCGACCGATTTGGACATCTTCTCGGCGTCGACGGTCAGAAAGCCGTTGTGCATCCAGTAGCGGCTGTATTCGGCGTGGGCATCCGGCGCGTGGGCGTGGCCGTGGGCGCATACGCCTTGGGCGATCTCGTTCTCATGGTGCGGAAACACCAGATCAATGCCGCCGCCGTGGATGTCGATGGGCAGGCCCAGCGTCTCCTCAATCATGGCCGAACATTCGATATGCCAGCCCGGCCGCCCTTCACCCCAAGGCGACGGCCACGACGGCTCGCCTTCTTTCGACGGCTTCCACAGGACGAAGTCGTGCGGGTTCTTTTTGTAGGGAGCGACCTCAACGCGGGCCCCCATGATCATGTCGTCCAGATTCCGGCCCGACAGCCGACCGTAGTTTTGGTAGGATGACACGTCGAACAGCACATGGCCCTCGGCGGCGTAGGCGCAGCCCTGGTCCATGATCGCCCCGATCTGGGCGACGATGGCGTCGATATGGTCGGTGACGTGGGGCGCGAGGTCCGGCGGCGAGACGTTCAATCGGCTCATGTCCTCCAGATAGGCGGCCTCGTAGCGAGACGTGACGTCGCCGATGGGCGTGCCCTCGCGGGCGGCCTTCTGGTTGATCTTGTCGTCCACGTCGGTGACGTTGCGGGCATAGACGACCTTGGCGGCCCCGTAGGTCCGGCGCAGCAGCCGCGTCAGAACGTCGAATACGACCGGCGGGCGCGCGTTGCCGATGTGAGCATAGTCGTAGACCGTGGGTCCGCAGACATAGAGGGTCACCCGCCGGGGATCGCGCGGCTGGAACACGCGCTTTTCGCGGTGGAGAGTGTCGTATATCGTCAGCGACATAGTGTGGCGGCGGCCTTCGTTTTCTTGCAGGACGGATTGGGTCGCCCATATAGCGGCTTCGGTGCCTCCGCGAACAGCGGACAGCCGTACAATTCAGGGAGCGCGGCGCGCGTCCATCCGGGACCATCGTCCCGGCGCTACTATGCCGCTGAAGAACGAGACATGAGCCCCACCCCTGTCGCCCCCGCTCTGGTGAGCGTTAACGATTCCGTGACCCGCCCGTCGCGCGATGAGGCCCTGAAGGCCGTCCGCACCTTGCTGGCCTGGGCCGGCGACGATCCCGATCGCGAAGGCCTCAAGGACACGCCCAGGCGGGTCGTTGACGCCTACGGTGAGTGGTTCGACGGGTATGACGCTGATCCTGCCAAGGAACTTTCGCGCACCTTCGAGGACGTTCAGGGCTATGACGACATGGTTCTGCTGCGCGACATTGAGGTGGAGAGCCACTGCGAGCACCATATGGCCCCCTTCCTGGGCAAGGCCTACGTCGCCTACTTCCCGACTGACAAGGTCGTCGGCATCTCCAAGCTGGCCCGCGTGGTCGAGATCTTCGCCCGCCGCCTGCAGACCCAGGAAACCCTGACACAGCTGATCGCTGAGGCCATCGAGACCAATCTGAAGCCGGCCGGCGTGGCCATCATGATCGACGCCGAACACCAGTGCATGACCACGCGTGGCGTGCACCACCGCCATGTATCGACCATCACCACAAAATTCACTGGCGTCTTCAAGACCGACGCGGCGCTCAAGGATCGCTTCCTCAACCTCGCCAAGGGGTGATCGTCTCGCCTGTCAGGCGTAATTCAGGCGTAACGAACTCTCTGGAACCCTCAGGGGCCTTAACCCGCTTTACAAGCCGGGCCGGGGACGCCAAGAAACGGTTCGAAGCTTACAGCGTCGCTCGCCGCGTCCTGCGCCGAGCCTGATGGAGAACAAGCGCGATGGGTTCCAAACTCTCCGGATCTGGTGGTGGCAAACACACCGTCGAACAAAACTCGGACATCAACGTCACGCCGTTCGTCGACATCATGCTGGTGCTGCTGATCATCTTCATGGTGGCGGCACCCATGGCCACCGTGTCGATCCGCCTCGACCTGCCGCCGGCGATTCCGCCGCTGAACCCGACCGAAGTGCCGGATCCCGTCTACATCACCATTCAGGAAACCGGCTCGATCTTCATCGCCGACAAACAGACCTCGCTCGAAGGCCTCACCGCCGACGTCTGCGCGGCCCTGAACGTGGCCACGGACTGCAAACAGGAGCGCGTATTCGTCCGCGCCGACGCCGAAGTGAAATACAACCAGTTCATGGAAGTCATGAACGAGCTGCAGTCCAAGGGCTTCTTCAAGGTCGGTCTGCTGAACGAAGACATCGAATAGGCTTTTAGCCCGTCCGGAACGATCAAGGGCCGCGTCCTCGCCGGACGCGGCCCTTTTTATTGTCTTCGCCTTCGCTCTGAACGGGAAAGAGGAACTACTCGACCGATTGGCGAGGCGGGTTCGCGCCCGCAGCCGCAGCGGCTGCGGGCGACGGTTGATATGGACGCTCTCCGACAGGCTGGGCCGTGGTCGGCGGGGTGGTCACCGCAGGTTTCGGCGCCGCGGCGGCGGGACGCGGCTGGGGCCGGCGCACGGGAGGCCGGGCCGCCGGTCGCGCGGCAACGGGTTCGGATACGGCGGGCTGGGCTGTCGTCGTCGGCGCGGGCGGGGGGGCGGTCGGCAGCGTCGCCGCAACCGGCGTCGGAGCCGGCGTCGGAGCCGGCGCGACCGCGGCGGCGGCGCGGGCGGTGAGCTGGCGCTGGGCGGCGAATCTCCGCGCCAGTTTTTCGGTCAGCACACGGGCGGCGTCAGGTTCCATCTGGGCCATGATCGCAGCCAGCGAGCGCGGGCGCATGGCGGCGGCGACTGGCAGGCGCACGTCGTCGTCCAGGGTCGCGAAGACCCGGGCCGCCTCGCGCGGACGCATGGCGGAATAGACCGCGACCAGACGATCAGTCTCCGCCTTCTCCTTATCGTCAACCTGACCCAGCAGCGCCTGGACCTCGGCCTTCACCACCTCCAGAGCCGCGACCTTGGCGTCCAGCTTCTGTTCGGCCGTGGCCATCAGGGGCAGCATTGAGGCCAGATCGGTATCGCGCGCATCCAGCTCGATGCGGCGGTTGGACAGCGACTGAATGATCCGCAGTTCGGCGGGAGAAATGCCGGCCTGCTGAGCCAGTTGCTCGGGACTCAGGGCGCAGATGGCGGCGGCTGGCTTGGCCGGCGCGGCGGCGGGTGTCGCCTCCTCGGCCCAGGCGCGCGCGCCCTCGAAAAGGCCGGGGGCCACGCCGACGGCCCGGACGGCCACGACCCCGCCGATAGCGACGGCGATCAGAGGCAACAGGCGGGGAAACTTGCTCATGATCGGCTACTCGATACGGCTCTCAAATCGCCCGGCGGCACGCGCCGGGCACAGAGCCAAGGGAAAGGTCAGGCGGCGAAGAGGTCTTCGTCCAGACTACGCCGCGCGCGGTTTAGGCTTTGCTTCGCCGATTGGTTAGCGGTCAGGGCGCCGAGGATAGCGGCCACGTTGTTGCCGCCGGCGACCGATGCTGGGGCGCGGGCGACGGACGGCGCGATGCCCTTGATGCGTTGGGCCAGGGCCGCCATGCGCAAGGCGCGCTCGTCGTCTTTAACTGCGGGCGCGACAGCTGGGGTCGGGGACGCAGCCGGATCGATGTCTTGGACCGCCGCCGGCGCCCTGATCGGCATGGCGGGCGCACGCGCGATCAGGGATTCCAGTTGGGCCTTCACTTCCCGGGCCTTGATGATGCGGTCGTGCAGCAGGTCCGTTTCCTGACCCGACGCTCGCAGGGACGCCAAGGCGGCTTCGGCGCGTCCCGCCGCGGTGTTCAGATCGGTGACCGCCGAGGCGAAAGCCAGTTGACCCGCCCGCAGCGCCGCCAGTTTTCGCTCCAGGCGAACCCCGTAACCCAGGGCCGCGACGAGCAGCAGCATCAGCACGCCGTCCAGAACCATCCCGGTCATCCGCGTCGTCCCTTCGTCAAAGTCGAGGCCACTTCGATGCTGATCGGTTGTTCGACCCGCACGGCGATGTTCTGGCCCTTGCGGCCCATCTTCCCGATCGTGACCGGGATCGATCCGCACCGGACCGAGATGTCCGAATCCGGCAGGGCGTTCAGCATCAGGGTATCCCCGACCTTCAGCGCGAGGACCTGCGACAGCGGCAACTGCTGTTCGTCCAGAACGGCTCGCACCTCGGTCTCGGTGGTCCAGAGCTCGGTGGCCAAGTGGCCTTCCCAGATGTTGTCGCGGCCGAATTTCTCGCCCATGAATTGCTGCAGCAGCATCTTGCGGATGGGTTCCAGCGTGGCGTAGGGCAGCAGCAACTCGACCCGACCGCCACGGTCCTCCATGTCGATCCGCAGCTTGACGAGAATGGCGGCGTTGGCCGGCCGCGCGATGGCGGCGAAGCGGGGGTTGATCTCCAGCCGGTCGAGATTGAAGTGGACGGGCGTCAAGGGCTCGAACGCCGCCTGGGCATCGGCCAGGATGACCTCGACCATCCGCTGGACCAGCACCCGCTCGATGGTGGTGTAGGGCCGCCCCTCGATCCGCAGCGCCGCCGTGCCGCGACGGCCGCCCAGCAGCACGTCTACGATCGAATAGATCAGGTTGGAATCAACCGTCAGCAGGCCGTAATTATCCAGTTCCTCAGCCCGGAACACGGCCAGGATGGCCGGCAGCGGGATCGAGTTTAGATAGTCGCCAAACCGGATCGACGAGATGTTGTCCAGCGACACCTCGACGTTGTCGCTGGTGAAGTTGCGCAGGCTGGTAGTCATCAACCGCACCAGACGGTCGAAGACGATCTCCAGCATCGGAAGCCGCTCGTAGGAGACCAGCGCCGAGTTGATGATGGCGCGAATGCCCGACCGTTCGGAGGAGTCGTCATCGCCTAGATCGAAGCCCAGAAGACTATCGATCTCTTCTTGATTCAAAACGCGTTCCGACTGCGTGACGGGGGCTTCATCGTCCAGCGGATCGGCCGCGCCGTCGATAGGATCGGCGTCGGCGAAGGCGGCGTCGGTCATGCCTAATTCACCAGCATTTCTTCGATCAGGACCGCGTCGACCTTGCCCGGCGCCGCCAGCAGATTGACCCGTCGCAGGATTTCCGCGCGGAGCTGAAAGCTGCCCGCCGATCCGGCCAGGTCTTCCGGCCGCAGTTCACGCAGGAAACCCTGAAACATGTCCTGCATCCGGGGCATCTCGGCCTGGAGTTGCTCGGCCAGAGCGGCATCCTTCATCTCCAGCGTCAGCTTCAACTTCAGGAAGGTCGGACGGCCGTCTGCGGCCTGAATGTTCACCACCATATCCGGCAGGGTGTAGAAGGTGACGCCGTCAGGGCCCTCGGCAATGACGCCCAGCGCGGGATCGGCCTCGCCTTCGGCACCCTTGCTTTGCCCGCCGTCCTTCTTCTTTTCGGCCTTGCCGTGGTCGCCGCCCTTCTTCTCCGCGCCACGATCGCCTTCGTCTGCGGCAGCAGGCTTGGGCTGCATCAGGAAGAAGGCCGCGCCTCCGCCCCCGCCCAGCACAACCAGCGCTGCGGGGATGACGATGAACAGCAGGGGCAGCTTCTTTTTCTTGGGCGCGGCGTCGTCTTCGCCCTCGACGACGACGCCGTCCGTGGCGACGGGAAGGTTGGCGGCGTCATCCGCGGCCACGCCTTTTTTCTTGCCGAACTTGAACATGCGGAACGCCCCGAGAATCTCTTGATCCATTCGAGCCGGTTTTGGTTAACGAGGCGCTAAGAACCGGCAAATCCTGCCGGGTGGCGTCAACGTCGAAACTGGTCAAGTGCCCGCCACGACTGGATCGGTCCATCTGGCACGCCTGTTGCGAAGACTGGGTAGAGAGGAGCCGACCATTGGAAAACGCCGCCTACGTCGGACTGTCCCGCCAGATGACCCTGCGTCGCGAGCTGGACGTCGTGGCCAACAACATAGCTAACGCGGACACCAGCGGCTTCAAGGTTGAGCAACTGCTGCTGGGCACTGAGGTTGGCGAGCGCGCCCGCAACGCCTTCGTGCGGCCCGGCGTCAGCTTTGTTCTGGACAAGGGCGTTGGCCGCGACTTTGGCCAGGGCGCGCTGGAGCAGACCGGCCGCTCGCTGGACTTCGCCATCGAGGGCGACGGTGCCTTCTTCAAGCTGCAGGACGGACAGGGCGACGCCTACACCCGGGACGGCGCCTTCACGCTGGACCCCGAGGGCCGGCTGACCACCCAGGGCGGCGCGGCCGTTCAGGGCGACGGCGGCGAGATCATTCTGGACCGTTCGCTGGGCGAGCCCGCCATCGCCGCCGACGGCACCATCAGCCAGAACGGCCAGGCCGTGGGCCGGATGGCCATCGTGCGCTTCGACACCCTGGCTGCCCTCGAGAAGGGCGGCGACGGCCTGTACCGCAACGCCTCGAACGCCGCCGCGCTCGACGCGCCCGAGGCGCAGGTGCGCCAGGGCATGCTGGAAGGCTCCAACGTCAATCCGATCCTCGAGATCACCAACCTCATCAGAATCCAGCGCGCCTACGAGAGCGTGACCCGGATGATAGAAAACGCCAGCGACCTGTCGCGCCGCTCCGTCGAGCGGCTGGGCCGGGTCAGTTAAGGGAGAGCTGAGACATGCGCGCGCTCAGAACCGCAGCTTCGGGCATGGCCGCCCAGCAGCTGAATGTCGAGGTCATCTCGAACAACATCGCCAACATGAACACCGTCGGCTTCAAACGTCAGCGAGCTGAGTTCCAGGACCTGCTGTACCAGAACGTCGAGCGGATGGGCGCGCAGTCGTCCAGCCAAGGCACGGTCGTCCCGACCGGCATCCAGATCGGCGCCGGCGTCAAGGCCGGCTCGGTCTATCGCGTCACCGAGCAGGGCACGCCCAGCCAGACCGGCAACCGCTATGACATGGCGGTCGACGGGCGCGGCTATTTCCAGATCCTGATGCCCTCGGGCGAGACGGGATTTACCCGCGCCGGCAACTTCTCGCTGAACGGAGAGGGCCAGTTGGTCACCGACGACGGCTATGCGGTCCAGCCCAACATCTCGATCCCGCAGGATGCGATCGACGTGTCGATCTCCAAGTCGGGCCAGGTCCAGGTCATCACCCAAGGTCAGACCGAGCCGCAGGTCGTCGGACAGCTGGAGCTGGCCACCTTCTTCAACGAGGCGGGTCTGGAAGCCATCGGCGACAACCTGCTGCTGGAGACCGCCGCATCTGGCCCCGCCAACGTCGGCGCCCCGGGTGAAGTCGGCTTCGGCGACATCCTGCAGGGCTATACCGAAGCTTCCAACGTCGACGCCGTGGCCGAGATCAGCGCCCTGATCATCGCCCAGCGCGCCTATGAAATGAACTCCAAGGTCATCACCACCGCCGACCAGATGTTGTCGGTCAGCGCGCAGGTGAAATCATGAGGACGCTGATCCTCGGCGTCGCCGCGGCCCTGGCGTTCGCGGGCGTCGCTTTTGCCGGGCCCGTCACCCTCAAGGCCAATCCCGTGGATTCGGACGGTCGCGTGACCTTAGGGGACGTCTTCGACGACGCGGGCGCGGCTTCCGGCGTGGCCATCGGCACGCGCTCGGGGCCCTCGATAGTGTTCGAGGCCGGTCATTTGCAATCGCTGGCCCGCCAGGCCGGGCTGGACTGGGCAAATCCGACCGGGTTGCGCCGGGTGGTGGTCAGGAACGCCGCCCTGTCCCCGGGCGCAGCCCAGGCCCCTAACGCCACAGCGGCTTCCGGCCCCGTCGCCGCCCGTCCCGCACCTGTCCGGACGGCCTATGCCGACAGGGTCATCAGTCGGAACGACATCGTCGAGGTCGCCTATGAGACCGACGGCATCCGCCTGACCATCTCGGGCCGGGCCGAAGGCAATGCGGCGGTCGGCCAGCGCATCGCCATCCGCAATCTACAGTCCAGCCGCGTCATCGACGCCGTCGCCGTAGCGCCGGGTCAGGCCATCGCCGGTCCCGGCGCCCAATCCGTCCGCGCCCAACAGTTCGCCGCCCGTTAGGAAGAATTCAGCCATGCGTACCGCCCTGATCGTCACCGTCGTCGCTGTCTCGCTCGGCGCATGCTCGACAGCTGTCGAGGCCATCCGTGGCCCCGAACTGGCGCCTATCGGCTATCCCAGCGCCCTGATGCCGACCGACCAGTTAATCATGGCCTCGGCCGCCCAGCAGCACGCCGACCGCGCCGCCAGCGCCAACAGCCTGTGGCGGACGGGCGCGCGCACCTTCTTCGGCGACCAGCGCGCGCGCAGCGTCGGCGACATCGTGACGGTCAACATCGACATCGACGACCGCGCCCAGACCCAGAACTCGACCCAGCGCAGCCGATCGAACGACATCTCCGGCGGCATCACCAACTTCTTCGGTCTGGAGAACAGCCTCGGCAAGGCCTTCCCGGGCGGTTTCGACCCGCAGAACCTGGTCGGGCTGGAAGGCGAGTCCAACGCCAACGGGTCGGGCTCGGTCAACCGCTCGGAAAAGGTCAGCCTGACCATCGCCGCAGTCGTCACCGGCGTCATGGCCAACGGCAATCTGGTCATCCAGGGCCGTCAGGAGGTCCGCACCAACCGCGAGGTGCGCGAATTGACCGTCGCCGGCGTCGTACGGCCGGAAGACATCTCCTCGGCCAACACCATCGCCCACACCCAGATCGCCGAGGCCCGCATCAGCTACGGCGGCCGGGGCGACATCAGCCGGGTCCAGGCCTCGCCCGCGGCCCAGTCGCTGGTGGAACGCTTCAGCCCGTTCTGACAGCGCGGCCCATTGGCCACAGCGTCGTGTGGATTGGGCCAACTCCAAGCGGAGCCGTGAACCGTTGATGGAAACCAGCGTTTGCCTGTCAGACGCGAGTGTTTCCAATGCTGAAGTTCGCCATCCCCGCCGTCGCCGTCCTCGCACTGGCCGCCTTCGCGGCCCAGTCCAAATCGACATATGAGGACATGCCTTCAGCTCCGGCCACAACGGAGACGTCGGCCATGGGCTGGCACGTCAGCAATGAAGGCCCGATGGCCAAGGTGGCTTATGGCCTGGAGAACTCGGACCACCTGGTCCTGATGTTCACCTGTCAGCCAGGTCAGACCCAGGCCATGGTCTATGGCGAAGTTCGACCGGCGTCTTCGCGCCTGACCGAGGCCTCGTTGGGCGCCATGGCCATCGACCCTCTAAGCGGCGGCTTGGCGGAAATCGTCAGCATCGCCGTGCGGGATCCTGCCCTCCAAGGCCTCGCCCGTGATGGCAAGCTGACCGTAGTCGGAGATGCCGGGGAAGTCGATCTGCCCGCCAGTCGAGCGGAACGCGACAAGATTTCCGAAGTGCTCGCCTATTGCCTAAAGGGCCGCGCCTGATCACCTATGTCTTCTGGGGGACTAAGACATGATCGACGTCGTCGCCGCATTCGCCATTCTGTCGCAGGCCACTCCGCCTGAACCGGCGTGGACGTGGACGCTTTACGCCGACGACGCACCGGTCGTGCTGGCCAACGAAGTGCCCGACACACCCAACCTTCGCGTGACCCTGGAGTGCGATCCAGGAAGCAGCGTCGCGCGGGTCACCCTCTATGGCAGCGCAACGGCGGGCGGCATGGCCCGGGCGGCGGCGGGCGATGCCTCCGCGGTGACGCCCGCTGAGTCGGGCCGCGATGGAAGTCTCAAACTGGCCCTGCGCGCCGACCACCCGGTCTTCGCCGCCTTCGCCACAGACGGGCGGATGTCTGTGACGGTCGCCGAACAGAGGCGGTCGGTCGAAGTGTCCCGCCCCCATCTTGCCAAACTGCGCCGCTTCGCCGAACTTTGCTCTGGCTGACCCCGGAGCCATACCCGATGCGCGCGCCCCTTCTGACACTGATCTCCGTGACCATCCTCGGCCTCACCGCCTGCGCGGGAGGCCCCCGCCCCGTGGCGAAGACCGAGCCTGCGTCAGCGCCATTTTCAGGGCCGCCGTCAGCGCCGTTGCCCATCGCGGACCACGACTGGTTCTTCAGCGCCGAAGACGATAACGCCCGTCTGGCCTATGGGCTGGAAGCCAGCGATGATCTGAGGATCGGACTGGACTGCGGCCGGGCTTCGGGTCGGCTCGAACTCAGCGCCATGGCCGCGGCGGGTTCAGAGTCTGCCATCCGGGTCGAATCCGGCGGCGACACCGAGCTGTACCTCGCCCGCTCCGAGCCTTCTGAGCTCAACGACGGCCTGTTCCTCACCGCCGACGCCACCACGAAAGACCCTGTGTTCCAGCGCTTTCGAAGGCTGGGTTGGCTGGCGCTTTGGCGCGACGGAACGCGCGAAACCTATGCGCCCCACCCCGCTACCCGGCCCGACATTGAGCGCTTCTTCACCTTCTGCGGCTGACGACGCGGGTTGACGCGCGCCCGTCGGTCCGATGCAATCCCTTGAACGTCGGGAGGACATCAATGAAGACCTTGGCCGCCACCGGGGCCGCAGCCCTGCTCGTCCTCGTCCAGCCCGCGCTGGCCCAGACGGCCCCGTCAAGCCCGCCGGTAGCGGCCGTTCCGGCACAGGACCCCACCTTCGCGTCGATCTTGGCCGACTACGAGGCCTATCAACGCCGCATCGACCCCTATACCGCCGGCACCGAGGGCGACCGGGCCGCCATGACCCGCCTGCCCGACCAGTCCCGCGCCTTCGAGGTCGCGCAGGAGCCGATTCTGAAAGGCTTCGCTGACCGACTGGCCACCATCGATCCGGCGTCGCTGAATGAAGACGACCGGCTGAACCACGCCTTTCTGATCTATGTCGTGCGCCGCTCGCGCGATCGCATTCCGCTGGATACGGGACGTCTCGAGGCCTTCAACTCCGAGGGCGGGCCCGGCCAGTCCTTCGGCTATATCGCCAGCGTAACCCGCGTCGCGACCCTGGCCGACGGAGAGGCCTGGATCGCGCGCCTCGAGGCCATGCCGCAGGGATATGACGATCAGCTCGCCAACGTCCGCCGCGGCCTCGAATCCGGCCTCGTCCAGCCACGACCGACCGTCGAGAACGCGCTCAGCCTGATCGAACCGGAAGCGGCCCTGACGCCCGGGAGCGACCCTCTGCTAAAGCCCTTCGCCACCCTGCCTGCGTCCATCCCCGCTGCTGAACAGACCCGGCTCCGCGCCGAGGCCGCCCGCGTCGTGGCTGATGACATCATGCCCCGCCGCCGTGAATGGGCACGCTTCCTGCGCGAGGACTATCTGCCCCGCGCTCCCGAGACCCTGGGTCTGGTCAACCGCCCCGACGGTCGGGCGCTGTATGCCTATCTGGTGCGCGGTTTTACCACCACGGACATGACACCGGATGACGTCCATGCGGTTGGACGCCAGGAGGTCGCGCGCATCCGCGCCCGCATGCAGGACGAGATGGTCGCGGCGGGCTGGACGGGAGACTTCGCTGGTTTCTTGAACTTCCTGCGCACCGACCCGCAGTTCTACGCCACGACGCGCGAGGACCTGCTGGAGAAGGCGTCGGAGATGTCCAAGCGCGCCGACGACGGCATGCCTGCCCTGTTCGGCACCTTGCCGCGCACCCCCTACGGTGTGCGTCCCGTCCCTGCCGAGATCGAGGCCAACTACACCACCGGCCGCTACTTTCAGGGCTCGCTGAAGAACGGCGTCGCGGGCGGTTATATGGTCAATACCAGCCGGCTGGATCAGCGCCCGCTGTACGAGCTGCCGGCCCTGACGTTGCATGAGGCGGTCCCCGGCCACCACCTCCAGATCGCACTGCAACAGGAGGCCGACGACCAGCCCTATTTCCGGCGCGGCGTGGACGTCACCGCCTTCGTCGAGGGCTGGGGCCTGTATGCCGAATTCCTCGGTGAGGAGATGCGCTTCTATCGCACCCCCTATGAGCGCTTCGGCCGGCTCAGCTACGAGATGTGGCGCGCTTGTCGTCTGGTCGTCGACACCGGCATTCACTGGATGGGCTGGGACATCGAACAGGCCCGCGCCTGTTTCCGCGACAACTCCGCCCTCGCCCCGCACAACATCGAGACGGAGTTGCAGCGCTACATCGGCTGGCCGGGCCAAGCCACGGCCTACAAGATCGGCGAGATCCGCCTGCGCGAGATTCGGACGCGGGCCGAGCGCGGGCTGGGCGACCGGTTCGACGTGCGCCGCTTCCATGATGCCCTGCTGGTCGACGGCCCCCTGCCCATGGCCCTGCTGGACCAGCGCATGGACCGCTGGATCGCGGAGGAGAAGGCGCGGCCTGCCGATTAGAGCAAGGCTCTAGGTAAAGCCCAGCGCGGCCCGCGCCTTCTTCGTCTGCTTGGCGGCCACGATGCCATCGGCCATGGCCGGATTCCCGGTCAATTCGTCGTCGGATCAGTCGCCGATGCGCGGCAGGCGCACCCTCAGGCCTCGACGCCGACGCCGATAGGACAGACCACGCCGGTGCCGCCGATGCCGCAATAGCCGGTGGGGTTCTTGGCCAGATAGCCCTGGTGGTAGTCCTCGGCGAAATAATAGGGGCCCGCCTCGGCGATCTCCGTGGTGATCGTCCCGCGCCCCGCCTTCGACAGGGCCGCCTGATAGGCCTCGCGCGACGCCTCGGCCTCGGCCTTCTGGTCGTTGTTCAGCCAATAGATGGCCGAGCGGTAGGTCGTGCCCACGTCATTGCCCTGGCGCATGCCCTGGGTCGGGTCATGGCTTTCCCAGAAGGCCTTGAGCAGGTCGCCGTAGCTGATCTCGTGCGGATTGAAGACCGCCTGCACCACCTCGGCGTGGCCGGTGCGGCCCGTGCAGGTCTCCTCATAGGTTGGATTGGGCGTGATCCCGCCCATATAGCCGACCGAAGTGACCCAGACTCCCGGCAGCTGCCAGAAGATCCGCTCCACGCCCCAGAAACAGCCCATGCCGAAGACGGCAGTCTGGAACCCCTCGGGATGCGGCCCCTTCAACGGCCGACCTGTCACATAGTGCACCTCGTCGGTGTGCAGCGGCGCCGAACGGCCCGGCAGGGCCTCGTCGGTGGTCGGCATTTCGGGGGTTTTCCTGAACAGCATGGCGCGAACTCCGGGCGAACGGTCGAACCCCTATATGGGATGCGTTCAGGCGCTTGCCGAGGGGGTCCGGGTGTTCTATCAGCCTCGCCTCGCGCCGGATCGACCTCCGGCGTCTTCACGCGCGTCGTGGAAACGGACAGGTGGCGGAGTGGTCGATCGCGCACGCTTGGAAAGCGTGTGTAGGTGAAAGCCTACCGAGGGTTCGAATCCCTCTCTGTCCGCCAC
>NZ_JBDNHO010000037.1:0-1595 GCF_041688735.1 Brevundimonas sp. | reverse complement strand
GTGGCCAGCTGGTTGTTGGCGGCGCCGACGACGGCCTTGACCGTCAGCCGGTCGAGCGTCTGCCGGTTCAGCGTCGCGCCCAGGGCGCAGGGCGCATAGATGTCCGCCTTGACGTCATAGATGGCGTCGGGGGCGACGATCTCGGCGTGGGTGCGGGCCGCCACCTCGGCCAGCAGGGCGGTGTTGACGTCCGTCATGATCAGCTTGGCGCCCGCGGCGTAGAGCTTGTCGGCCAGATAGCCGCCGACGTGGCCGACGCCCTGGACCGAGACGGTCAGGCCGGTCAGATCGTCCTGCTTCCACAGCCGCTTCGCAGCCAGCAGCGTCGAGCGGAACACGCCCTCGGCGGTGACGGGGCTGGGGTCGCCCGAGGCCTCCGGACCGTCGTTCAGCCCCAGCACATAGGGGGTGACCTTGCGGGCTTCGGCGATGTCGGCGACTGAGACGCCGACGTCTTCCGCCGCGTAATAGAGGCCGCCCAGCGTATCGACGGCGCGGCCGAAGGCGCGGAACAGTTCGGGGGTCTTCTGGGTGCGGGAATCACCGATTATGACCGACTTGCCGCCGCCCATCTCAAGGTCCGCGACGGCGTTCTTGTAGCTCATGCCGCGCGACAGACGCAGCACATCCTCCAGGGCCTCGGCGCTGGACGCATAGTTCCACATCCGGGTGCCGCCGCAGGCTGGACCCCGCGCGGTCGAGTGAACAGCGATAATGGCGCGCAGGCCGGTCTTTTCATCAAAGACCGCGTGGACGCCTTCGTGGTTCGCGAAGGACGGAGAATCGAACAGCGTCATGCTCATAAGCGACGTTTCCCGGGGTGTTTTTTTGTTTGCGCGCAGATACCCGCCGGGGCTTAACATCGCAAGCTTGGCGGTTTCACGTCAGCGTGCGTCAGTCGCCGAACGCAACGCAGGGAGGACCGGTCCGGCCCCGGACGGCAGCGGGGCCTGGGGATCGCGCAGCCAGGCCTCGACGTCGCGGAAGACCCGCTCGGCCTGGAAGTCGCGGTTCAGCAGATGCCAACCGTCGGGATAGTAGCCAGTGCGAAGGTCGGGGCGATCGCCGGCCCGCTCCAGCGCCAGACGCATGGCCCGCTTCGGCACCAGACTGTCCCGCGCGCCATACAGCAACAAGGTCGGCGCGCGAACGCGCTCCAGTCGGACCGAGGCGCTCTCCATCAGATCGACCAGCCCATACAGGGTGTCGAACCGGGTGGTCAGAACGCTCGCGGGGTCGCGGCCGGTCCGGTACAGTTCAACCCTGTTGTCGGTGGCCCACCGGTCGCGGGCGATCCATTCCGGCGGCTGGACGCTGCGGTCGCCGATCAGTCGGGCGGTCAGTCGCAGGGAGAGGCGATTGAGCGGATCCTGGCTGGACCAGCCCCACACCGCCGGGGCCAGCAGCACGACCCGGTCGGCTGCGGGCGGACGCTCTGATCCGAAGGCGGCAACGGCGACCGCGCCGCCCATGCTTTCGCCCGCCACGACGATGATGGCCTGGGGGTGTGCCGCGCGGGCCAGGTCGACTGCCACGCGCAGGTCCTGAACCAGCTGCGCCTCCCCGGCCCAGACGCCCTTGCCCGGTGCGCCGCC
>NZ_JBDNHO010000036.1:0-19600 GCF_041688735.1 Brevundimonas sp. | reverse complement strand
CACGCTCCCGAAGATCGTCCGAACGCGCCTTGCCCATAATAGCCTCCCAATCAGAAGACCCATGGACTCACGGTTCGGACCCGATGGGAATCCCCCGCTCGATCACATTCGATTCAACTCAGCGGGCGGCTGCTCTAGCAGGCGATGGCTCCGAGGAAACGAAACAGCCGCTCGCATATCCCCATCTTTCGTCATTCCGGCTCTGCGCTACGCTCCGCCCGGAATGATGAAAGAGAGGGCGTTGCAGAGGGAAGAGGGGACGAGGAACGCTGAATGCGATCACCCGTTCGCCCTTTATGTCCGACCTCCGCAACACCGATCCCGCCGGGCGGGATCCGCGCGAACGGGATTTCGGGCGGGGCGGTGATGTGCCCGCCGTGAGCCCGTGGGTGGTCGTGGGAGCGATCCTGCTGCTCGGCTTGGCGGTCTATGTGGTCTCTGCCTTTAGCGGATGATGCCCGCCGCGACTTGACCGCCTTCGCGGGTGCGGTCATTGCGCGGGCATGAATATCCTGCTGGTGGGATCAGGTGGGCGCGAGCATGCCCTGGCGTGGAAGATCGCCCAGTCGCCGCTGACGCGACGGCTGGTCATCGCGCCCGGCAACCCCGGCATGGACAGGCTGGGTGAACGTCGCGACGTGTCGGTGACCAACGCCGACGCGATGGCGGCGCTGGCGCGCGAGATCCGGGCCGATCTGGTGGTGGTGGGGCCGGAGACGGCGCTGGAGGCCGGGCTGGCCGACCGCCTGATCGCGGCGGGGATCCCGTGTTTCGGGCCGACGGCCCGGGCGGCGCAGCTGGAAACCTCCAAGGCCTTTTCCAAGGCCTTCATGGAGCGCCACGAAATCCCCACGGCGGGTTTCGGCGTCTATGAGCGGCTGCATGAGGCGCGACAGGCGCTGCTGGTGTTCAAGCCGCCCTATGTGATCAAGGCCGACGGCCTGGCGGCGGGCAAGGGCGTGGCCATCAGCCCGACCAAGCGCGACGCCGAGCGCGAGATCGAATGGATGCTGGGCGGCCGCTTCGGCCAGGCCGGGGCGCGGGTCGTGATCGAGGAATTCATGGCCGGCGAGGAGGGGTCGCTGTTCGCCCTGTGCGACGGCCGGCGGGCGATCCTGCTGGGCGGGGCTCAGGACCACAAGCGGGCCTATGACGGCGACCTGGGGCCCAACACCGGCGGCATGGGCAGCTATTCGCCGGCGCCGGTGTTCACGCGCGAACTGGTCGAGGCGGCCGAGCGCGACATCGTCCAGCCGGTCATTGCGGGGATGGCGCGCGAGGGCATGCCCTATCGCGGCGTGCTGTACGCCGGACTGATGGCCACCGACGAAGGTCCCAAGGTGGTCGAGTTCAACGCCCGTTTCGGCGATCCGGAATGCCAGGTGCTGATGATGCGGCTGGACGGCGACATCGTGCCGATCCTGCTGGCCTGCGCGCGCGGCGACCTGACCCGCGTGGCCCCGCCGCAGTTCCTGCCCGAGACGGTCATCTGCATCGTCATGGCGGCCCAGGGCTATCCCGACTGCCCGGTCGAAGGCTCGATCATCCGCGGCGCGGAGCGGGACTTTGGTCCGCATGTGCAGGTCTTCCATGCGGGGACACGGCGTCAGCCGGACGGCCAGCTGGTCGCGGTGGGCGGGCGGGTGCTGAACATCTGCGCCCGGGGCAAGGACATCGCCGAGGCCCGCGACCGCGCCTATGCCGCGATCAGGAAGATCGACTGGCCGGGCGGCTTCTTCCGCGCCGACATTGGCTGGCGGGCGCTGGAGCGGGAGGCGGGGGCCTGATCCCCTGACTCAGCCGGGCGTGTAGTAGGTCGGCGAGCCCGGTCCGACCGGCAGGCCGAATCCGAACACCCACAGGAAGAACAGTGCGGTCCAGGCGATAGTGAAGAAGATCGAATAGGGCAGCATCATCGCGATCAGGGTGCCGATACCGATCTTCTTGTCGTAGCGGGTGGCCCAGGCGAGGATCAGGCCGAAATAGCTCATCATCGGGGTGATGATATTGGTTGTGGAATCGCCGATCCGGTAGGCCGTCTGGATCACCTCGGGCGAGTAGCCGATCAACATCAGCATCGGGACGAACACCGGCGCGGTCAGGGCCCACTGGGCCGAGGCCGAGCCGATCATCAGGTTCACCAGAGCGCAGATGGCGATGAAGATGGCGAAGACGCCCGGGCCGGTCAGGCCGGTTTCCTGCAGGAAGACCGCGCCGTTGACGGCCGTGATGGCCCCGAGATTGGTCCAGTTGAAGATGGCGACGAACTGGGCGGCGAAGAAGACGATGACCAGATAGAGGCCCAGGGTCGACAGGCCCGAGGCCATGCCGTCGATGACGTCGCGGTCATTGCGAACCGAGCCCACGACCCGACCATAGGCGCTGCCGACGATCAGGAAGAACAGCAGGATCCAGACCGCGAAACCGGTGAAGAAGGGCGAGCGCAACTGGTCGCCGGTCTCGGGGTCGCGCAGCACGCCCCATTCGGGCAACAGGGTCAGGGCCATCAGGCCGAACACGGCGAGGACCGCCAGTCCGGCGACCCACAGGCCCTTTCGCTCCTGGCCGGAGAGGGGGGCGGCCCCGTCAGCCTTGAGTACGGTCGGGTCGGCGCGGGAGGCGTCATAGGCACCGAGCTTTGGCTCGACGATATAGAGGCTGACCAGTGAACCGATGGCCGTGACCAGGAAGGTCGAGACGGCCATGAAATAATAGCTGGCGGTCGCGGTGACCATATAGGCCGGATCGATCAGCTGGGCCGCTTCCTCGGTGATGCCGGCCAGCAAGGGGTCAATCGAGCCGATCAGCAGATTGGCGGAATATCCGCCCGATACCCCGGCGAAGGCCGCCGCCATGCCGGCCAGCGGATGCCGGCCCAGCGAATAATAGACCGCCCCGGCCAGCGGGATGAGCACAACATAGCCGACCTCGCCGGCGGTGTTGGAAATCACCCCGGCAAAGACGATGGCGACGGTGACGATCCGCGGCGAGGCCCCGAGCACCAGCGCCCTGACGGTCGCCGAGAGCAGGCCGGAGCGTTCCGCCACGCCGATGCCCAGCATCGACACCAGCACCACGCCCAGCGGCGCAAAACTGGTGAAATTCCCGACCAGGCCCGTGAAGATGCGGCGCACGCCATCACCGTTCATCAGGCTGACGGCCTCGATCATGCCGGTGTCGGACCGCGCGGCGGACCCCATAGGGCGCGGATCCTCGACGGCCACGCCCATCCAGGCGAACAGGCCCGAGAGCAGGACCATGCCGACCGCCAGCAGTGCGAACAGCGTCACCGGGTGGGGAAGTAGATTCCCCAGCCACTCGACGCCGTCAAGGAAGCGGGTGAAGCCGTTGCGCTTTTCAGGAGGGGGCGTGGGGCCGTCAGGGCCGGTCTGGACAGTGTCGGTCATGAAGGTCCTTGCGCGCGGCAGTTGTCGGCCAAGTCTCCAATACCGGTCAGCAGGCCCGTTCGTCGATACCCAGACTGACTTACCGCCGAATTATCGAACATTAACGTGGATACAAGCTGTTGCGCGATTCGTCACAGCCCGCGAGGGAACCGGGGTTGCGGACGATTTTCCCGCCGCAGGGATCACGACATCCCGACACAGTCGATGTATCGGACATTCTACCCCGTCCAGCATGCGTGCGCGGGCGACAGACCGGAAGACCCGCCATCGTGACTGACGTCCTGACGCCGGAACCGCCGAGCCATTACCGCGACCGCGCGGAGCGGCTGGCCGATCTGATCGTGCACCTGACTGGCCTGGCGCTGGCGCTGGTCGGGGGCGGGATGCTGCTGGGACTGGCGATCGGCTTTGGCGATATCGGAAGCCTGACGGCCGCCGCGATCTATGCGGTCGGGCTGCTGACCATGCTGGGGCTGTCGACGGCCTATAATTTCGCCGCGCCGCGGTTCCAGCCCCTGCTGCGACGGTTCGACCATGCGGGGATTTTCGTGATGATCGCGGGCTCCTACACCCCCTTTACGACCCAGCATCTGACCGGGGCCTGGGCCTGGGGCATGACCTCGGCGGTGTGGACCATGGCGATCTTCGCGGCCTTGGCCAAACTGTTCCTGCCGGGGCTCGGCAAGGGGTTCTGGATCCTGGTCTATCTGGCTCTGGGCTGGCTGATGGTGATCGCCATCCAGCCGATCCTTCAGAGTCTGGGGCTGGCACCCCTGATCCTGATGGCGATCGGAGGCGTGCTCTATTCGGTCGGGGTGATCTTCTACGCCAACAAGGCGATGCGATTCCGGCGCGCGATCTGGCACGGTCATGTGGTGGTGGCCGCAGCGGTGCACTGGGTGGCCGTGCTGCTGGCCGTGCTGAAATAGGCCGGCGTCAGGCCCAGGCGAACAGCAGGCGGCCTTCGCCCATCCGCTCGCGCAGGCGGGGCAGGTCGGCGTGGGCCACCGAGAAACAGCCGTAGGAACGGCCCAGCTTGCCCTCGCGGGCGAGGAAGTCCGGGTCGGCGTAGTCCGCGCCGTGGATGATGATGGCGCGCTCGCGGGCGCGGTCGTTGGAATATTCCAGCCCGTCCAGCAGGACGTTGGGGCCCTGTTGCGCGCCGTAGCTGGCCCCTGCGGTGGCGTAGGCGCCGACCGAGGACTTGTAGCTTTCGGGGGTGTTGCCAAAGTCGCGGGCGAAGCCGGTGTGCGCGGGGTCCGAGCCTCGGCCGTGGCTGGTGCGCATCAGGGTGATGGCGCCGCCGTGCAGATCGACCTCGTAGAGACGCTCTTCGCCGGAGAATTTCTGGAAGTCGACCAGATACATCCGGTCGCGTTGGATGATCCTGTCCTTGTGGATGTCCAGGGCGGCGAGGGCGCGGTCCATCAGGTCCTTGCGGACCTGGCCGCGCGGATCCAGCGGGCGGGTGGTGTTGAGCCGGGCCGTGATGATCTCGGGGGCATGGGCGACGACGACGGGCGGGACCTGCGCCACTGCGCTCACGGGGATGAAGCCCACGGTCTGGGTGGCGGATGTGGTGGCGCAACCCGACAGGATCGCCGCGCCGCCCAGAATGAAGCCTCGTCTCGCCAGCCGCATGCGACGCCCCTCGCACGGTTACAGAACAGGTCACGGGTTGTTTCAGGTCGTGACGCCTGTTTCAACCTGAGCCTTGGCGGAAACCACCGGACGGGTATGGTGCAGAACCTGTTCCCGGAGGGTTTCGTGAAGTTCATCACATCGTTGGTCGCCGCCGCGGCCCTGCTGGCGGCAACAGGCGTCGCCGCGCAATCACCCGCTGTCACGCCGGTTTCGCCCGGGGAGGGAGCGACGTTCGTTCAGGTGGGGCGGCTTCTGGCCGACCCGGCGACCGGCGTTGTGCAACGCGATAAAACTCTCGTGATCAGAGGGAACCAAGTCGTCGAAGTGCGCGACGGCTTCGTTTCAGGCGAGGGGGACCAAGGCCGGATCGTCGATCTGCGCGACTCGTTCGTGTTGCCCGGACTGATCGACAGCCATGTACACCTGACCAGCCAGCAGAATCCGAATGGGCGGCTGGAGGCCGTGACCCTGTCCAGCGCCGACCGCGGCTTCGTCGGCGCGCGCCATGCGCGGCGCACCCTGATGGCGGGTTTTACCACCGTGGCCGATCTGGGCGGGACGAACGAGGCGGTCTTCGCCCTGCGCGATGCCATCCGGCGCGGCGACGTGCCCGGGCCGAGAGTCATCGCCTCGGGATCGTCCGTCTCGATCCACGGCGGCCACGGCGACGCCAACGGCTATCGCGACGACGTCATGCACCTGCTGTCGCCCGAGAGCGTCTGCTCGGGCGTCGAGGACTGTATGCGGGCGGTGCGGACCCAGGTGCGCGCCGGGGCCGACATCATCAAGATCACGGCGACCGGTGGGGTGCTGTCCAATACGGCGGCGGGTCTGGGCCAGCAGTTTTCGGACGAGGAGCTGGCGGCCATCGTCGCGGCCGGTCACCGGATGGGACGCCGGGTAACGGCCCACGCCCACGGCGGCGACGGCATCAATGCCTTCCTGCGCGCCGGCGGCGACTCGATCGAGCACGGCACCTATCTGGACGACGAGTCCATTCGTCTGTTCCGGCGTGAAGGCGTCTATCTGGTGCCGACGCTGCTGGCCGGTGATTTCGTGGCGCGCATGGCGTCGGGACCCGACAATTTCTTCACCCCCGCCCAGACCGCCAAGGCGCTTGAGGCCGGGCCGAAGATGCTGGACATGGCGCGCCGCGCGCATGACGGCGACGTGCGGATCGCCTTTGGCACCGACTCGGGCGTCTCGGCCCACGGCGACAACGCCCAGGAGTTCGCCCTGCTGGTCCGGGCCGGTATGACGCCGCTGGAGGCGATCCAGTCGGCCACGGTAAACGCTGCCGCGCATCTGCGGCTCAGCGCCGAGGCGGGGCGGATCGCGGCGGGCATGCCCGCGGACCTGATCGCGGTGACAGGCGATCCGCTGAGCGACGTGACCGCTCTGGAGCGGGTGCGGTTCGTGATGAAGGGCGGGGTAGTTTACCGGTCGGAATAATCCTCCCCCATCGGGGGAGGGGAACCATCTGCAGAATGGTGGAGGGGGCCTGATCCGGACGCCGGCGTGTGAGGTCAGCCCCCTCCACCGCTTCGCGGTCCCCCTCCCCCATCGGGGGAGGAATGCGAGATCAGCAACCGCTGAAACCCGGCTTCATCCTCAAATGTCGCCTTGACCGGCCATGAGAGGATCCGCGCCCGCCACTCGGGCGGCAGGCGGAACCAGTCCTTTTCGGTGGTGACAAGCCGGGCACCGTAACGCCGGGCGCGGTCGGCGAGAAAGCGCAGGTCTTCCTCGCGGAAGGCGGCGTGGTCGGGGAAGGGGGCGAAGTCGACCAGTTCGGCCCCGGCGGCGTCGAGGGCGCGCTCGACCTTCCACGGCTTGGCGATGCCGGCGAAGGCGAGGATGGGGCCCTTGGGCGGCGGCGCGGCCGGCTTGAGCCGGGCAAGGTGGACCGGCAGGTCGCCGAAGGCCTGCATCAGCTCGGGAGCGACGCCGGGGGCATCGGCGGGCAGCAGGACGACGATCGCGTCGGCGCGGGCCAGGCCGTGCCGGAGCTTCTCGCGCATCGGGCCGGACGGAAACACTGAACCATCGCCGAAGGGCCATTCGTCGTCGCGCGTCTCGCCGTCGACGACGACCAGGCTGAGCGTCTTCTTTAGAGTGGGGTTCTGATGGGCGTCGTCGAGGACCAGAACCTGGGCACCCGCCGCCGCCGCAGCGCGGGCACCGGCGACCCGGTCACGGGCGATCCAGGTCGGACCCCCGAGCGCCAGCATCAGCGGCTCGTCGCCGACATCGGCGGCGGTGTGGATCGCGGCGTCGACCAGAGTCGGCTCACGCAGCGCGCCGCCATAGCCGCGCGACAGGCCATGAGCGTCGATCCCGGCCTCTCGCAACAGGCGGATGGCCTCGCGGGTCACCGGCGTCTTGCCCGAGCCGCCGACGGTCAGATTGCCGACCGAGATGATCGGCACGCCCGGATCGACGGGGGTGGCGCGGGCGATGCGGCGGGCGGTGGCGGCGGCCCAGATCCAGGACAGGGGCTTGAGCAGCATGCGCGTCACTGGCGCGTGGCTGCGGTCGCGGCTGTACCACCAGCGGGGGGTGTTCAGCTTCATCGCTGGCCTCGCGCCAGACTCGGGGGCGGCGGGGCGCCAGGCAGTAGCGGCCTGATCGCCTCCCAAAGCCGGTCGAGGCCGGAGCCGGCTTCGGCGGCGGCGCGACGGCCGCGTTCTCCCATGGTCCTGGCGGCCGCGTCGTCGGCCAGCAGCGGAGCGAGGACGGCGGGCAGGTCCCACGGGGCCTGAACGATCACCAGACCGCCGGCGTCCGACAGGGCCTCGGTCACGGCGGCCCAGTTCGTCATGTCGGGACCGGTGACGGCGGGCTTGCCGAGGCGGGCGGGCTCGAGCGGATTGTGGCCGCCGACCGGGGGCGTCTCCAGAGCCGCCGAGAAGGACCCGCCCATGACGACGACGTCGGCCAACCGGAGGAACAGGCCCATCTCGCCCAGGGTGTCGGCCAGATAGAGGTCGGTGTCGCGGTCCGGCTCCGTCCCCTGCGAGCGCAGGGCGAAGCGGTAGCCGTCGCGGCTAAGGGCGGCGGCGATGCTTGCGCTGCGTTCCGGGTGGCGCGGCACGATGATCAGGCAGAGCCGCTCGGTCAGCTTGTCCAGCGCGCGGACGAGGGCGATCTCCTCGCCGTCATGCGTGCTGGCGGCCACGACCACGGGGCGGTCGCCGATGGCGGCGCTGAGGCGAGTGAAGGCGGCGGCGTCGTGCGGCGGGGCCTCGCCGGAGAGTTTGAGGTTCACATGACCGTCGACGCGCCCCCCGAGGCTGTCAAGCCGGGCCGCCGAGGCCTCGTCCTGTGGCAGGATGCGGTCGAAGGCTGCGAGCACACGCCGCGCCGCGCCGGGGAAGCGCCGCCAACCCTCGGTGGTCTTCTCCGTGATGCGGGCGCTGGCCAGCACCAGTTTCACCCCGCGCCGCCGCGACTCGAGGATCAGATTGGGCCACAGCTCGCTCTCGACGAAGACGGCCAGCGCCGGCCGCCAGTGATCGAGGAAGGCCGTGACCGCGCCGGGGGTGTCCACGGGGGCGAACTGGTGGATCACGCCTGCGGGCAGGCGCGTGGCCAGGATGGCGGCGGAGGTCACGGTGCCGGAGGTGACCAGCACCGTGAGGTCGGGCCGCTCCCGGCGCAGGCGCGAGACGACGGGCAGCAGCGACAGGGTCTCGCCGACGCTGACGCCGTGCAGCCAGACCAGATCGCCCCCGTTCAGACCGCCGGGGCGGGCGACCGACGCCACGCCGAGGCGTTCGTCGACGCGGAGGGGGTCTTCCTTGCCCTGTTTGGCGCGGGCGTCGAGCAGACGGGGTGCCAGCGGCTCCAGCAGCCGCGTCAGAAGGCGATAGGCGATCAGGGCCGCGCTCATCACGTCAGATGCGCTCCAGCCCGGTGAGGGCGTCGGCTCGGGCCTCGACGGCGGTCAGGCGCATTGTCCAGTCGGCGGTGACCTCGGCCAGGTCGCCGCCTACGGGGTAGGAGGCCCGATCCCAGACGATGGCGCCGCGCCCGAAGGGCAGGGGGACCAGCGCCCGGTCCCAGCTTTTCAGGCGCAGGGCCGGCTTGCATGACAGGCCGATGAACAGGACCGGCGCGCCGGACAGTCGCGCCATCACAGGCAGGCCCTCGCCCATCTGGCGCGCGGGGCCGCGCGGACCGTCGGGTGTCACCGCCGCGCCGCCGACCTTCAGCTGGCGGACGATTTCGCGCAGGGCAACCGAGCCGCCCTTGGCCGCGCCGGGCTTGCCGGGCTTTTCCGACGAGCCGCGAATGGCGGGAAAGCCGAGGGCGGCCAGGGTGTCCGCGATGAACTGGCCGTCGGGCGACAGGGAGACGAGCGCCCGCGTAGGCTGGGCCCGGTCATGGGGCCAGGAGGCCGAGGAGAGGGCGAGGCGCGAGTGCCAGAAGGCGGGAATGACGCCGCCGCCCTCGGCCCAGACCTCTTCGGCCAGCTGCTCGTTCTCATGGGTCCAGCGGATGGTGGCGTAGCAGAAGCGCAGCCAGCGCGTCAGTAGCCACGACAGGGTGGTGCGAATGACCGGATTGCGGAGCGGCCTCATGATACCGCCGCGACCGTGACCGGATCACCGTCCAGCGACTGCTGCCGCGCCAAGCGGGAATAGAGCCCGCCCTTCTTGACCAGGGTGGCGTGGGTCCCGGTCTCGACCACGCGGCCGGCCTCGATGACGTGGATGCGGTCGGCGTTGCGGACGGTCGACAGACGGTGGGCGATCATCAGGGTGGCGCGGCCCTGCATCAGGCGTTCGAGGGCGGCCTGGACCAGCGCCTCGCTCTCGGTGTCGAGGGCCGAGGTGGCCTCGTCGAGCAGCAGGATGGGGGCGTCCTTCAGGAAGGCGCGGGCGATGGCGATGCGCTGCCGCTGGCCCCCGGACAGACGCAGGCCCGCCTCGCCGGCGCGAGTAGCATAGCCTTCGGGCAGGGCGGTGATGAAGTCGTGCGCGGCGGCGGCCCGGGCGGCGGCGGCGATGTCCTCGGCGGTGGCACCGGGACGGGCGTAGGCGATGTTGGCGGCGAGGGTGTCATCGAACAGGAAGGGCTCCTGCGTCACCAGGGCGATGCGGGCGCGCAGGTCGTGCAGCTTCAGCTCACGGATGTCGCGGCCGTTGATCGTGATCGCGCCGGCGGTGACGTCATAGAAGCGCGGCAGAAGGCTGAGGATGGTGCTCTTGCCGCCGCCCGAAGGGCCGACGAGGGCGACCGTCTCGCCCGGCGCGACGGTCAGGCTGACGTCCGACAGGGTCGGGGCGCCGCCGGACGCGGCGGGAGCATAGTCGAAGGCGACGGCCTCGAAGGCGACGGTCGTCGGCCCATGGGCCAGGGGCGCGGCGTCCGGCGCCTCGCGGATCTCCGGCTGGATGTCGAGGGAAGCGAACAGGCGGCGGGCGGCGGTCAGCCCCTCGGCCATCACGGTCTGCAGATTGGTGACCTGGCGCAGCGACTGGCCCGCGGCCATCAGCAGGCCGATGAAGGCGGCGAAGGCCCCGACGCTCATCGCCCCGTCCTGCGCCCGCCAGCCGGCGTAGGCCATGACGGCGGCGACCACGATCATGGCCACGAGGTTGGAGAACGGACCGGCGAAGGCGCGACTGTCGGCGGACTTGATGACGTGGCGCTGGCGGCGGGCGACCACCTCGCCGACGCGCTCTTCCTCGGCCGCCTCGCGGTTCTCGATCTTGATCAGCCGGACGCCGTCGAGGTTCTCCATCAGGGCGGTGGACAGGTTGCCCGTCTCGACCATGGCCCCGGTGGTCGCCTTGCGCATCCGCTTGCCGAAGCGGCGCATGACGAAGGCGATCAGGGGCGCGCCCAACAGGACGATCAGCGTCAGCCGCCAGTCGCTCCAGGCCATATAGCCGATCACCGCGACCAGGGTCAGGGCATGCTGGGTGTAGCCGACAACCCCGTTGGTGAAGGCCTCGCGGACCAGATTGGCGTCGAACAGGACCGAGGAGACGAAACCGCCGGAATGCTGATTGCGCAGCCGGGCCAGATCGGCGCGGATCATGGCCCCGAACAGCCGCACCTGGATGTCGCCGACGATGCCGTGACCCAGCCGGTTGACCAGCGCTGCCTGACCCAGCGCCGCCGCGGTCCAGATCAGGCCGGCGCCGATGATGATCAGGGGAATCCACAGCAGGGCCCGCCCCGGCGGTACGGTGAAGACGCCCCAGATGGTCACCGCCTCGCCGAGGAACAGGCCGTCGATGGCCGGCTCCAATAGCTGCAGCACCGTCGCCGCCATGATCCCGACCACGGCGGCGCAGGCGATCGACAGGAACAGCGGCGTCCGGTGGTGCGAGAGATAGTCGCGCCAGATACGGCCCAGCAACGGACGCAGCGGCTCTTTGTCGTCGGCTGCGGAGGCAAGCGTCGTCATTGGTCCGAGGTCGGACGGCTGGTGTCGCAAGTCAAGCGTGGATGACGCCGAAGGCGGGAGCCGCTATCTCCGCACCATGACGCGCTACGACCTCACCACCCCGGCCGGCCGGTTCAAGGCGCGGTGGGACTATGTCTGGAAGGATCACGCGTTTCTGCGGACGTGGTTCATGAACGCCCACTGGCTGGGGCCGGATCTGGTGCGGACCAATCAGCCGTCGCCGCAGCAGCTGGCCTACTGGCAGACGCAGGGGATCAGGACGGTCATCAACCTGCGCGGGGCGCGGGACGAGGCCTATTATGCGCTGGAGAAGGATGCCTGCGAACGGCTGGGTCTGACGCTGATCGACGCGCCGCTGGATTCGCGTGACCCGCCGCAGAGAGACCGGGTGCACCGGGCGCGCGAGCTGTTCCGGACCGTCGATTATCCGGTGCTGATCCACTGCAAGTCGGGCGCGGACCGGGCCGGGATGATGGCGGTGTTCTATCGCCATTTCCATCTGGGCGAACCGATCTCGGTGGCCATCGAGCAGTTGTCGAAGAAATACCTGCACCACCGCGAGGGGCTGACCGGGGTGCTGGACCATACGCTGGAGAAATACCTGACGGAGGTCGAACCGACAGGGGTCAGTTTCATCGACTGGGTCGACAGCGAGGCTTATGACCCCAAGGCCATCCGCGCAGAGTTCAAGGCCGGCTGGTGGGGCACGGTCCTGACCGAGAAGCTGTTGAAGCGGGAGTAACGGGGGTCAGCTCCACGGGCCTTTCGGCGTGTTGGAGGGCGGGTCGTCGTCGCGTTGGGTGGCGATCTCTGCGTCGCGGCGCGCCTTGCGAGCGGCTTCCCAAGACCTGAACCAGCGGCCCCAGTCCCGCTCGCCGCGCCAGGCGAAGGCCCACAGAGCCAGAACGGCTAACATCGACACCAGGGCCGCGATTTCCTGTCCGTCGAGGGTCCGGCCGAACAGGGTCATCCGTGGGCGTCCGCGCGCGGGTCGATCATCCGGTGTGCGTGAAGGATGAAGAAGCGCATGTGGGCGTTGTCGACGGTGGCCTGGGCCCGAGCCTTCCACGCCTTGCGGGCCTCCTCATAGTTGGGGAAGGCCCCGACGAACTCGACCTTGGACAGGTCGCGGAACACCGGCGCGTCGAGGTGGCGCAGCTCTCCGCCAATGACGAGATGTAGCAACTGGGGGGCTTCGGTTTCGGTGGTCATCGGGCGTCCGGGACAGAACTAGCGGGGCGCCAGCGGAATAGGCGCTGTGCGGCGCACGATCAACGGGTGAAGCGCCGGGGCGCTGCAGATCAGGCTGTTCTGACGCGGATCGAGCTGGTTGAAGCGCCATGCCCCGCCGTGGTGGTCGCTGACCCGCGCCCCGGCCTCTTCCGCAATCAGCGCGCCGGCGCAGACGTCCCAGTCCCATTTGGGGGTCAGGGCGATGGCGGCGTCGAAGGCGCCGGCGGCGACCAGGGCCATGCGGTAGGCGATGGCGTTGCGCTTTTCGAACCGCATCGCCGGCCACGGCTCGGGCCAGTGGGGCCCCTCAAGCAGGCGGGCGTCGGCGAGGACGGAGGCGTCGTCCAGGTCGGTGGTGTCCGAGGCCGTGATGGTCCGGCCGTTCAGAGTCGCGCCGCCGCCCCGGGTCGCTGAAAAGGTCTCGTTCAGGGCCGGCGCGTGGATCACGGCGGCGACGGGCAGGCCGTCCTCGACTACGGCGACGGGGATGCACCACCAAGGCTTGCCTTTCATATAGGCGACTGTGCCGTCGATGGGATCGACCACGAACAGGCGGCGGGCGGACAGGCGGTCGGTCGAGTCAGGCGTCTCTTCCGACAGCCAGCCATAGTCCGGCCGGGCCGCCATGAGGACGTCGCGCAGATAGCTGTCGACGGCATGATCGGCGCTGGTGACCGGCGAGCCGCCCGACTTGGACCAGATCTTCAGTCCGGCCTCGCGCTCGGACAGGGCCAAGTCGCCGGCCGCCAGAACGGCGTCTCGGATCAGCGCGAGATCGGCCTTGAGATCAATGCATGAGTCGGTCATTTGCCCGCGATGGCGACCGCGTCGAACATGATCGAGGGGCTGTTGCTGGAGCCCCGGAACTCGAGGTCGGAGCCGCGTTGAAGCCGGGCGTACATGTCGATCAGCTTGCCCGCGACGGTGACCTCGCTGACCGGATAGGCCACGACGCCGTTGTCGAACCAGAAGCCCGAGACCCCGGCTGACCAGTCGCCCGTATTGGCGTTCAGCGAAGGGCCGAACATGGAGGTGACCAGCAGGCCTGAGCCTGCGTCGCTCATCAGTCCGTCCAGATCGCGGTCGCCCGGTTCCAGATGCAGGTTGTGGGTCGATACGCCGGGAGGACCGGCCAGCCCGCGCGAGCCGTGACCGGTCGAGGCCATGCCCAGCTGCAGACCGGCCGCGCTGTTCAGAAGCCAGGTCGCGATGACGCCGTCCTCGATGATCGACCGGCGCGTCACGGCCACGCCCTCGTCGTCGAAGGGGACCGAGCCCAGCCCCCTGACGCGGAAGGGGTCGTCGATCACATTGGTGCCTTCGGGCAGGACGCGCTGGCCCAGCCTGTCCTTGAGGAAAGACGTGCCGTGCGCCACCGACGGGCCGGCCATGGCGCCGATCAGGGGCGACAGCACCTGGGTGGCGACGCGGTTCTCGAAGATGACGGGGGCGGTGGTCGAGGCGATCTTGCGGGGACCGGTGCGGGCCACGGCGCGGCGGGCGGCCTCGGCGCCGACGGTCCGGGCCGAGGGCAGGTCGGCCAGATGGCGGGTGGCGCGGTGTTCTCCGCCACGCTCCATGGCCCCGTCCTTCTCGGCGATGACGCCGACACCGAGCGAGAATGCCGTCGCGGCGTAGGATCCGTCGAAGCCATGCGAGGTGACCAGACGCCAGCGGCTGGACGAGGTGGCGGAATGTCCGCCTTCGGACCGGGCGACGCCGGGGACGGCCAGCGCCACGGCCTCGGCCTCGGCCGCGACGCCTTCCAGTTCGGCGGCGGAGCGTTCGGTCGGATCGAACAGGTCGAGCTCGACGTGAGGGCCGACGCACAGGCGGTCCTGGGCCGCCAAGCCCGCATAGGGATCTTCGGGCGCGAGGCGGGCCATGGCCACGGCGCGCTCGACCAGCCGGGCGCGGGTGGCGTCGGAGATGTCGGAGGCCGAGACGGTGGCCTGGCGCTTGCCGATGAAGACGCGAAGGCCGAGGTCGCGGCTTTCCTCGCGCTCGACGTCTTCCAGCGCACCGTTGCGGACGCCGACGGACAGGGACGCGCGCTCGGCCGAGACCGCCTCGGCGGCGTCGGCTCCCGTCTTGAGGGCTGAGGCGATCAGGTCATGAAGCAGGGAAGGCGAGAACGAGGACGCAGTCGGGGAGGATGTCGGCATGACCCGATATGGCCGGGCCTCCGCCCGGGCGCAACCGCCCTCAGGCCAGCAGAGGGCGGGCGATCAGCATGACCGCAGCCGCGATCAGGGCCAGCAGCGTCAGGACCATGCCGATCAGTCGACCGGGGCCGGGTCCCTTGCCGTGGCTGAGGCCTACGCCGTGGATCAAGCGACCGACCAGAAGCGTTCCCCCGACTGCGTGAATGACCCAGGGCGCCCAGCCTGTGAGCGCCAGCAGGATCAGGGCGCCGATGCCGGCCGGGACGTACTCTGCCGCATTGCCAAAGGCCTGGGTGGCGACGGTCATCTGCTCGACGCCGCCGTCGCCAAACAGGACCCGGTGCTTGCGGCGGTTGGCGATGACCCGGAAAGCCAGCGCAATCATCAGCAGGATCAGCAGGCCGGACCACAGTCCGGCGGCCTCAACGGCGGTCATCACGGTCATGGAAATCAGTCCTCGCGCCCCACCGGATAGAGCCGGAAGCGGTCATCATAGAACGGGGTTCGCTCGTAGAACCAGCCCAGACGCGCGTTGCCGTCGGCGGCGAAGGCGGCGTCGGCGGCCAGTTTGGTTTCGAACGCAGCCTTGAGGGCGGGATCAGCGGCCATCATGGCCTCGGCCAGCGGGGCGATGGCATAGCCCTCGATATATTCGACGCGGCTGAGCACCTCGGGGAACATGCCCCAGGCGAAGAAGCTCTCGGACGACTGCGGTTCCAGCAGCAGGACGACGATGTCGCCGAGCGGCTGGTCGGTCGGGACCCGGACGGAGCCCGGGGGGAAGGCCCAGTCGCGGCGTTCGGGCGTCACCCCGGCGACGGTGACGGCCACCCGGCCCTCATTGGCGCGGGTCGCCAGCTTCGGGTCGTCGAGGCGCAGCATGTCGACACTGACGGTGCGGGCGGCGTCCAGCGTCTCCATCCCGATGCCGTGAAGGCGCAGCCGTTCGATAATGTCGGCGCGGTAGGACGGCACCCAATAGGCCTCGGGACGAGCCAGGGTCAGGGTCGGGCGCGAGCCAAAGAAGGGCAGGGACCAGGGCTCGGGATCGGCCAGGCCCAGCCAGCGGATTTCCGGACGGCCCGAGGCGGGGCTGTCGTACATCTCATAACGGATGCCCTTGAAGGTCCGGGTGTAGGCCGGCGTCGGGTCCGGTGCGAAATTAGCCGGAACTTCGGCCGGACGCAGGGCACTGTCGGCGGCGATGGCGGCGCGCAGGGCCGGGCCGTCCGCGGCCAGACGGCGCATCGCCGCCTCCAGGAAGACATAGGTGCCCAGCACCCGCTGCTCATAGGGCTTCAGACTGTGGTTCTCGACCAGGATGGTCGGCACATGGGCCGCCGAACCCCAGCCGTTGGAGAAGCGCTCGCCGAGGCCGCCGTCGGACAGGCCGGCGCGAGGGTCGGCGCCGATGCCGAACACCAGTTCGCCGGGGATATGGCCCTCGGCCTCGAGCGCCGCATTGATCGCGGGCTTGAAGCTCGCGTCCAGCCAGCCGGCGATGGCGGGCGAGCGGGAGTAGACGCCGTTCTCGCCGTTGTAGCCGTAGGTGACGTCGTATTGGTAATCCATGCCGTCGGTGACGTGGATGTCGACGTAGAGGTCAGGCCGGTATTTCAGCACCAGACCGCGCACGGCCCGCATCTCGGGCTGGTCCAGTTTGAGATAGTCGCGGTTCAGGTTCTGGTTGGTCGCCGTGTTGCGCCAGCCCTGGATGCGGGGTCCGCGCTGGTTCGGGCGACTGTAGGCCGAGGCGCGCTCGTGGCCGTCGACCGACAGGATGGGGATCAGGATCAGATTGACCCGGTCCAGCAGGCTGTCCTTGCCGTTGAAAGCGATATCGCGGAGCAGCATCATGCCTGCGTCCTTGCCGTCGATCTCGCCGGGGTGGATGCCGGCCTGGGCCAGCAGCACGGGCTTGGACGGGTCGAACTCGGGGCCGTCCTTTGAGGCGATGACGGCGTAGATCGGCCGGCCCTCGGGTGAGACACCGAACTGTTCGATGCGGATCAGATCAGAGGCGGCGTCGAGCCGGTCGAACCATGCGCGGGTGTCGTCGTAGGAGGGGCTCTCATCATGTTCAGCGTCAGCCTCGAAGACCGTGACCCAAGGGTCCGAGGCGTCGCGCAACAGGGCGCGGCTGGCTCCGTCCCATGCGGGGGCGGGCGGCAGGAAGGGCTGGTCCCAGGGGGCGGTGTTGGCGACGGACGGGGTCTGGGACATGGCGGGACTCGAAGACAGGGCGGCCAGGAGGGCGAGAAGGACTGTGTAGCGCATGGATGCCTTCCTCGGCCAAATGCGAACGCCCGACAAGACGGCGCGGCACTGTTCTCAGACGAGGGGCGACCAGCCGCCGGCGGCGACCAGGGCCGCGCCAGACCGCACCACGTGCCAGAGGCTGTCGAGCAGAACGACCACAAGGGCGGCGACCACGACCGGCCGCCACGGCGCGAAGGCGGCCGCCGCCGTGCCCACGACAAAGACGGCGATGCCGATCCACAACCGTGGCGACCATGGTCAATCCTCGAACATCTCGCGCAGGGTCGCCAGGAGGGCAGTCAGATCGGCCGGTGCCAGTTCGCCAATCTTGCGGAGCATCCGAGACCGGTCGATCGACCGCATCTGGTCCGGCAACAAGCGACCGACCCGTCCGGCGAAGCGAATCTCGGGACGAAAGCGCGACGGCGCGCTGCGCCCGGTGAGGGGGACGATGACATGGACCGGCAGATGGCTGAGGCCATCCGGCGAAACGACCACACAGAGTCGTGTCTTCCGGAGTTCGCTGCCCACGGTGGGGTCGAGCCGAACCAGCCAGACGTCACCGCGTCGGATCAACGGCCTTCATGCTCATTGGCGGAGAGCGCGGCTTCGAGCTGCGCTATCGCTTCGTCTGTCCAGTCGTCGCCGAGCGCAACAGCGTCCGTTTCGCTGGTCAGATCGGCCTCGAGCCATTCGCGTTCCTCCTCGGTGAGGCCTGCGGCTGCAATCCGCCTGGCGTCTTCTTCCCAGCCTTCCCGCACCGTCTTGCGCGCCGGGACGATGCTGATCTTGCCGGGCTCATAGACGAACTCGACCGCACCGCCTTCCTGTACGCCGAGCGCGGCGAGGGCGGGCTTGGGCAGGATGACGCCGGACGAGTTGCCGATCTTGCGAATGGAAGAACGCATGGCCGAACTCCGTTAGAACGAAGTTATAACACGACCGCGTGCCTATTTCCAGATCGGCGTCCCGTCACCGGGCAGACCGAGGGTGTCCCAGATGACCGACACCCGCTCGACCACGGCTTCGTCCATCCGAATCTCCTGGCCCCATTCGCGCTTCGTCTCGGGGGGCCATTTGTCGGTGGCGTCGAGGCCGATCTTGGAGCCGAGGCCGCTCTCGGGGCTGGCGAAGTCGAGGTAGTCGATCGGGGTGCTCTCGATCAGGGTGATGTCGCGGGCCGGGTCCATCTTGGTGGCCATGGCCCACATGACCTGTTTCCAGTCGCGGGCGTCGATGTCGTCATCCACGACGATGACCCATTTGGTGTACATGAACTGGCGCAGATAGCTCCAGACGCCCATCATCACCCGCTTGGCATGGCCGGGGTAGGCCTTCTTCATCGACACCACGGCGATGCGGTAGGAACAGCCCTCGGGCGGCAGCCAGAAGTCGGTGATCTCCGGGAACTGCGCGCGAAGCAGGGGGATGAAGACCTCGTTCAGCGCCTCGCCCAGCACGCTGGGTTCGTCGGGCGGGCGGCCGGTGAAGGTGGTCAGATAGATGGGGTCCTTGCGCATGGTGATGGCGCTGACCTGGAAGACGGGGAAGGTCTCGACCGAGTTGTAATAGCCGGTGTGGTCGCCGTAGGGGCCCTCAGGCGCGTATTCGTCGAACAGGACGTGGCCCTCCAGCACGATCTCGGCGTTGGCGGGGACCATCAGGGGGATGGTCTTGCAAGCGACCAGCTCGGCCTTGGCCCCGCGCAGCAGGCCGGCGAACTGGTATTCCGACAGGGTGTCCGGCACGGGCGTTACGGCAGCCAGGATGGTGCCCGGGTCGGCCCCGAGTACAACGGCGCAGGGCAGGGGACCTTTCTTTCCGGCCTTCTTGTGCCGGGCGTAGTGCTGAGCTCCGCCGCGGTGGGCCAGCCAGCGCATGATGGCCCTGTCCTTGCCCAGCACCTGCATGCGGTAGATGCCCAGGTTGAAGTCATCCTCGCGGTCGTCGGACGGCCCCTTGGTGACGACCAGACCCCAGGTGATCAGGGGGGCGGGTTCGCCGGGCCAGCAGCCCTGCACCGGCAGGCTGGTCAGGTCGATCTGGTCGCCCTTCAGCACCACCTCCTGCACCGGGGCGGACCTGACCACCTTCGGCCGCATGGACATCACGGTCTTGGCCAGCGGCAGCATCTCCATGGCGTCGCTGAAGCCGCGCGGGGGGGTAGGGTTCTTGAGGAAGGCCAACAGTTCGCCGACCTCGCGCAGTTCGCCGGCGGTGGTGCGGGTCTTCTTGTCCATGGTGACGCCCATGGCCACGCGCTTCACCGTACCGAACAGATTGGCCAAGCAGGGGATCGGGCTGATCGAGCCGTCGGGCATGACCGGCTTTTCGAACAGCACGGCCGGACCGCCGTTGCGCAGCAGCCGGGTCTGGATCTCGGTCATCTGCAGCGTGGTCGAGACCGGCTCGGACACCCGGACCAGTTCGCCCTCGGCCTCCAGCATGGCCATGAAGTCGCGCAGGGATTT
>NZ_JBDNHO010000035.1:0-1855 GCF_041688735.1 Brevundimonas sp. | reverse complement strand
GCCGACGATTCTGGCCAATCGCGGGGACCGTGACGTCGATCGACACCGACCGACTCGAGCGCGAAGTCGACCAGTTGTGGGCCGAGGCAAAGGCGATGTACGACGCCTGGCGACAGGAGCAGCCCCACGGTCGGCTGCCGCTATATCTCCGCAGCGCCGAAGCCGCCGAGGAAGCCAAACGGCTACAGGAAAGCCGTCGGCAGGAGACTGTCGAGGATACCACGGCAGCACGGATCGAGCATTGGCTCGGCCAGCCGATCAACAGCGACCTCGGGTTCGATGACCTTGAGGGCGAACTGCCGGTCTATCGCGATCAGGTCTGCTTGCTGGACGTATGGGTCGAGATGATGGGCCGCGACATGAAGGACTACGACAGTCGACAGCAGCAGAGCCTTGGCCGGGCAATGGGTTTGGTTGGCGGGTGGCGGTTCTCCCATCGGGCGCCAACACAGAAATACGGACGTCAGCGCATCTTTGTCAGGAGGACTCCTCGGTAAGACCGATGCCGGCAGCCAAATCGACCCTGACCCCGGTGGCTCTGCTGCCGGGGTTTTTCTTAGTGCATTTGCCTCATTCTGGTGAAGTTGGATTTAAATCGCACTTCTCAGAAGTTGGATTTAAATCGCACTTTTAGGGAAGTTGGATTTAAATCGCACTTCTCTCGGGACAGGTATTTGGGCGGGACAGGCTGTCCAGGGGGGCTGTCCCGACTAAGTTACTGATTACGTTAAACATTGGTCTAGTGGGACAGGGATAGCCCCATTTTCTATAGACTCTCCTGTGAGGGGTGTTTTGTAGAACACCCGACCAGGGGCTCGTCGTATACGACCCTATATACCCCCTCCCCACAGGACTATGTTCTATATACCCTCTTCCCCTGTCCACCCTGTCCAATAGTTATAAGAAACAGAGAGTTAAGGTGGGACAGGGGGTGGGACAGCCCCCGGACAGCCTCCTACCCTGTCCCGATGGCGTTTCAGACGCCGGTTATCTCTGAGACCGGGTTGCTCGGACCTCTCAGCCAGTCTTGGTGGGTTAGTTGTTTTTGAAAACGCTCAAAGATCAGGGTCAGTGCCACCCCAGGCCCAACTCCCCAGCCGGGGAAGGACCCAAAGCCGTTGACGTGGAGGTGGGGGCGGCGGCAGGGTAACAGACCCGGCGGTGCCGTCGATGACGGTGAGTGAGGCGCTGATAGGCCGGCGCGGCGGTCGGGTCTTGGCGTGAGTGCGCCGCGAATTCTACTGGGCACGGTTAGCGCGCCAAGACACGCGGCGGGCACATGACGGTGACCCTCCGGTGAGCCCCGCCTTGTCTGGATGAGACCGTCGGCGATGCTGGGCGCTTGGGATCAGTCGTAAGAGCAGGCGTATGAGCGCGCGTAAGAGCGGACGAGCCAGATCACTGTGCTGACGGGGCCGGAGCGCCGTCGTCGATGGTCTGATGAGGACAAGGCGGTGATTCTGGGCGAAGCCTTCGGGCGGGGCGGATGCGTCACCGAGGTGGCGCGTCGTCACGATGTGTCGTCGGGGCTGATCTATACATGGCGGCGCACCGCGCGAGCGGCGGCGGTGCCAGATTTTATCGAGGTTGTGGTCGCCGGCGCTGGCAAGGGGTCCGTGGCAGACGGTTCGGCCGTGATCCGGATCGAGCTGGCGACGGCGCAGGTGAGTATCACCGCCTTGGCGCCGCCGGTGCTGGTGAAGGCTGTTCTGCAGGCGCTGACGGCGGACAATCGACAGGAACGGCCGCAACAGCACCAACTGGCCATGGAGCGCCAGCCGGCTGCGGCAGCGGCTGCGGCGTTTCCGGCTGCGGGACTATGAGGTGCAGACCGGGGCCTGATCACGGCATCGCT
>NZ_JBDNHO010000034.1:0-5655 GCF_041688735.1 Brevundimonas sp. | reverse complement strand
GGCGGCGATGGCGGGGGTCAGGACGCGGACGCGGGCGCGGGCCGCGCGGTGGCGGATCAGCCAGCCGTCGGCGACGCGGGCGACCTCGGCGGTGAAGGGCCGGCCGTCGAGGGTGGCGCGGAACTGGGCCTGGCCGGGGCGCCAGTCGATGTCGGCCAGACGAAGCGCGCGGTCTTCGCCGGCCAGCTCGAGCGTCAGGGCCTCGTCGTCGTCATAGCCGAGGGAGACGCCGTGGGCGTCGCCGGGGCCTGAGGTCGTCTGGCCCTGGGGCGCGATCAGCACGATCCAGTCGGTGCGGTCCGACGGGTCGCCGGACTGTTCGGCGGCAATCTCGTTCATGGCGGTGGCGGCGGCGATCAGGATGTCGGTCTGGCGGCGGTCGGGGGCGAGGCCGTGGAAGCCGTCAGGGAATTCGTCCTTGATATAGCTGGTCGAGATGTTCCCGCTTCGGAAGCGGGGCTGGTCCATCACGGCGGCGAGGAAGGGGACGTTGTGGCCGACGCCGGCCAGATGGGTGTCCTCCAGCGCGCGGGCCATGCCGTCGATGGCGGCGTCGCGGGTTTCTCCCCAGGCGCAGAGTTTGGCGATCATGGGATCGTAGAAGATGGATATCTCGTCGCCCTCGCGGACGCCGGAGTCGTTGCGGACGGTGTAGCCGTCGGGATGGGGGCCCTCTAGCGGCTGTTCGTAGCGGATCAGGCGGCCGATCGAGGGCAGGAAGCCGCGGTAGGGATCTTCGGCATAGATGCGGCTCTCGATGGCCCAGCCGTTGATGGCGAGGTCCTTCTGGGCAAAGGGCAGGGGGTCGCCCCAGGCGGAGCGGATCATCTGTTCGACCAGATCGACGCCGGTGATCAGTTCGGTGACCGGGTGTTCGACCTGAAGCCGGGTGTTCATCTCGAGGAAGAAGAAGGATTTGTCCTGACCGGCGACGAATTCGACCGTGCCGGCGGAGTCATAGTTTACGGCGCGGGCGAGGGCGACGGCTTGCGCGCCCATGGCGGCCCGGGTCTCGGGGTCGAGCAGGGGAGAGGGGGCCTCCTCGATGACCTTCTGATTGCGGCGCTGGATCGAGCATTCGCGCTCGAACAGGTGGACGATGTTGCCGTGTTTGTCGCCCAGCACCTGAATCTCGATGTGGCGGGGGTCGATGATGAATTTCTCGAGGAAGACGCGGTCGTCACCGAAGGCGCCCAGCGCCTCGGCCTTCACGGCGGCGAAGGCCTCGGCCATGTCGGCGCTGGAATGGGCCACGCGGATGCCCTTGCCGCCACCGCCGGCCGAGGCCTTGATCATGACCGGATAGCCGATCTGGTTGGCGATCTCGACGGCGTGTTCGGGGGTGTCGACCAGGCCCATGTGACCGGGAACGGTCGAGACGCCGGCGTCGGCGGCCAGTTTCTTTGAGCTGATCTTGTCGCCCATGGCCTCGATGGCGTGGGGATTGGGGCCGATGAAGACGATGCCCTCGGCCTCGAGCCGGCGGGCGAAGGAAGCGTTCTCGCTGAGGAAACCGAAGCCGGGGTGAACCGCCTCGGCGCCGGTCTGGCGGACGGCGTCGACGATCCGGTCCTGCAGCAGGTAGGACTGGGCGGCGGGGGCCGGGCCGATCAGCACGGCCTCGTCGGCCATCTCGACCGCCAGCGACCCGGCGTCGGCCTCGGAATAGACCTGGACGGTCTTGATCCCCATGCGGCGGCAGGTCTTGATGATGCGGACGGCGATTTCGCCGCGGTTGGCGATCAGGATCTTTGAGAACATGTGTCTTTGAATCTGAGGCGAACGTGATCGCGGCGTGGGGCGGCTGCCCCGATTAGGCCGCGATCTTTGCCGAGTAAACCGGAGGGGCTTTCACGTGAGCGAGGCAAAGGGTTGGCAAGACCGTCGTCGATGGGGTTTAAGCCGTTCCAGTCCCGTTCATTCCAGCCCGTTCATTTCTGTCCTGTCCCTCGTTTCGCCTTTCGGCACGGAGCCTGACCTGATGTCCCGCCTGCTAAACTTCGCTGCCATCGCCGCCCTGACCCTCACGGTCAGCGCCGGCTCCGTCCTGGCCCAGGATTTCCGCGCTCTCGCCGGTCAGGACCTGCAGACCGCGCGTGACGAACTGGCCGCCAACCATCCGGCGCCGGTGGTCCCGGGCCCGGCCAGCCAGACCTTCCAGAGCTGGCTCGACCGCGGCCTGCAGGAGTCGTTGGCCAAGGTCGGTCAGGTCAACAGCGGCGCCAGCCACGCCTATCTGATGCGCTATTACGCGGCCGGCTTCCGCGATTCGAACATCACGGCCCGGGCCAGTTACGACACGCCCTCGACGCGCTTCTATGCCTCGAGCTGGGGTGGCATCGCCACCGGCTGGCGCAACGGCCAGTATGTGGTGACTTATGTGCAGCCCGGCGTGCGCGGCGCGCCGCCGGTCGGCGCCGTCGTCACCGAATGCAACCTGACCCCGATCGAGGAGTTTTCCCGCGCCAAGCTGGACCTGTGGGAAGGCGACCTGAACACCGAGGCGGGCCGCGCGACGACCGCGCCCTATCTGCTGTGGAACCGCAACAATCCGTTCGCCGGCGGCGTGCCCTCGACCTGCAAGTTCAAGGTCGGCAATCGCCGCGAGCGCGACTTCGAGATCAAGCCGCAGCCGGTCACGCCCGCCAATCTGGAAGCCGCCTACCGGGCGACCGTCTATACGCCGGGCGCCACGCCACTGTCGCTCGAGACGATCAACGGCCGTCCGTGGGTGAACGTCCACTCCTTCGCCGACGACGCCGGCTGGGACGCCTTCAACGGCGTGCTGGAAGGTCAGTTGGCCAGCCTGCAAGACGCGCAGGGCTTCGTGCTGGACCTGCGGGGAGGCAGCGGCGCCTCGAACCTGGGCTCGACCGCCCGCGGCTATGGCGTGCTGAACCGCATCTGGACCCCGGAATATACCGCCACCCGCCAACCGACCGGCGGAGATTTCACCTATCGCGCCACGCCGGGGAACCGTCAGTGGTACGTCGACGTGATCGGACGCATGCAGCAGGATGCCCGTTTCGTCTTTGAATCGCCCCAGGTCATCGAACAGACCCAGGCCATCCTCGCCGCCTTCGACACCGCCATCGCCGCCGGTCAGACGACCTTCACCCAGCCACTGCCGCCGATAGCCGCCAACGAAGCCGCCGCCAACCCGGTTCAGGGTCCGGTCCTGGTGCTGGTCGACGCCGGTTGTTCGGGCGGCTGCCTCGACACGGTGGACCTGTTGAGCCGCCTGCCGAACGTGCGGATCGCCGGCATGACGACCGCGCCGGACTCGATCTTCATCGAGCAGACGACCATCCGGCTGCCGTCGACCTATGCGGACCTCAGCTATGGTCACAAGGCCTGGACTTCGCGCGAACGCGGCAACAACCAGCCCTTCGTTCCGGGCCAGGGCCTGACCTACACGGGCAGCCCGGTCGACGAAGTCGCGGTGCGGGCCTGGGTGGCGACGCTGTTCGGCGGCTGACCATCCTGAGCGCCGCCGTCGCGCTTCGCGCGATTCGAGCGCGGAAGGCGAAGGCTACCGGGGCGGACGAGGTGGAACCCTCGCCCGCCCCTTCCTGGTTGGGAGGCAAGCTTTCGTCTGTTTGGAGGAAAACTAACCCGGTCAGTTCAATGGGTAATCACGACATTGACCTAACACCCCGCACTGTTGGCCTGCCAGATGCCGAAAAGCAGCCGCGCTTGAGGTCTGCTATGGTTGGGGGGCGGGCGTAGACGTCGGGCGGCGGCGTTGGGCAGGGCTGCCCCTAAAGACGCCGGTCAGGGCTTTTTCGTCCTGGCCAAAGTTACCTCCCAATCGCGGGCTGAAAGTGCCCCTTCGCGCGTCCATGCCATCTGCCAGAAACGCCACTCGTACTCGCTGCTGGTGCGGAAGATGTCGCGGAGCCGCTGGCGGCCGCGATCGTCCATTCGCGCTGCCTCGTCATCGACGACCGCGCGCAACCACGCGCCCACGGCCGCGAAGTCCGGGTTCGCGTACATCGCCAGCCAGTCGCGATAAGGGTGGCCGGTGGGCGGCTCCCCCAATGCGGTAAAATGCTCGCCGATGACCGCATAGATCCACGCGCAGGGGAGCATCACGGTGACGACCTCCGCGAGTGACCCCGTCGCGGCGACCTGGAGCATGTGGCGGGTATAGGCGTAGCTCGTCGGCGCCATGGGCGTGGCAGCCATCTGTGCCATCGTCAGACCGAAACGCTCAGCGTACATCTCGTGGAGGGCGCGCTCCACCCGCACCGTGTCGATGAGGAATTCGCCGAACTTCAGGATACGGTCGCGGTCGTCTGTTTTCGTCGCGGCGAAGGCGAACGTCTTCGCAAGGTCGGTGAGGAAGCGGGCGTCCTGCAAGATATAGAACTGGAACGTCGCCTGCGGCAGTGTTCCGTCAGCGAGCGCCACCACGAATGGGTGCGCCAGTTGCGCGTCCCAGATTGCGGAGCACTCGCGCCGCATTGTCTCGGTGAATGAGTCAGTCATCAGATATTCTCTCAACAGCCTCTGCGTTCTTTACGAAATTGGGTTCGTCCCAAGGTGAGACGCGGTGATTGGGGGGCCGCAGCAGTGACCAATTCCGGGGGCGGCATCAGTCGTTACCGTTTGAATCAAGATGTTTCGGATCTCGTCTTCGGGTGATTTTGGACACGCCCTCCCGGGACGCCACCGATCATTCAAGCCGCTCTTCGTCCCTTGGGCGTGCCGGGACACCATCTTCGCCTCGACGGCCCAGACAATCGGGCTCGAGGTCGGTGAGCCTGCCGGTGATGAGCCGGGCACCGCGCTCGAACGTGACGTAGGACCAGAGCCATTGCGTCATGACGACCAGCCGGTTGCGCAGGCTGATCAGGAAATAGATGTGAGCGATCCCCCATATCCACCACGCAAGCCATCCGTTGATCCGCAGGCGCCCAAACGCGATGACGGCGGTCTTGCGGCCTACCGTGGCGAGTTGGCCCCGGTCACGATAGCGAAAGGGCGGCAGCTCGGGCTTGCCGTCAAGACGCGCTTTGATCACGTCGGCCACATAGGCACCCTGCTGCTTGGCGACCGGGGCGATGCCGGGAAGTGGCTCGCCGGCAACGTCACGGGCAAGCGCGGTGTCGCCGATGATGAAAACGTCGTCCAGACCAGGTGGCCGCAAATCAGGTCCGACCAACACACGGCCAGCGCGATCGCCCGCTACCGCGAGCCAGTCGGCGGCCGGCGGGGCGGCGACCCCGGCCGCCCAGATGATCGTGCCCGCAGACACGTCCTCGTCGCCCACCGTGACCCCGGTTGCCTCACAGCGCGTGACTGCGTGTTCCAGGCGGACATCTACGCCGAGGCGCCGAAGCGTCTTCTCGGCATAGCGCGATTGCGATTCCGGAAAGCTTGGCAGTAAACGTGGTCCGGCTTCGAGCAGCAGCACCCGCGTCTGCTGCGGATCGATGGCGCGAAAGTCCGTAGCGAGCGCCTGGCGCGCAAGTTCGACAACGGCGCCTGCCATCTCGACCCCGGTCGGCCCGCCGCCAACGATGACGATGGTGAGGAGACGTTCGTGCTCGCGCGCATCGGATTCCATCTCCGCGCGCTCAAACGCGAGCAGTAAACGGCGGCGGATCTCCGTGGCGTCGTCGATTGTCTTCAAGCCGGGTGCATGGGCCG
>NZ_JBDNHO010000003.1:0-49970 GCF_041688735.1 Brevundimonas sp. | reverse complement strand
CCTCCCCCGATGGGGCAGGGTTGCGTCATGATCGGCCGGCTCAGAGGCGTGCTGGCCGAGGTCGAGGCGGACCACTGTCTGATCGATTGTGCGGGCGCGGGCTATGTCGTGGTGTGCGGATCGCGGACCCTGCAACGGCTGCCGGCCCCCGGTGACGAGGCGACCCTGCATATCGAGAGCAACTGGAACGCCGAGAGCGGGCCGCGCTTGTACGGCTTCCTCAGCCGGGACGAGCGGCGGGCCTTCACCACCCTGACCGGCATCCAGGGCGTGGGCCCCAAGGCGGCGCTGTCGGTGCTGGACGTCCTGCCGCCGGGCGAACTGGCGGCGGCCGTGGCGCGCGACGACAAGGCGGCGGTGGCGCGGGCCAATGGCGTGGGCCCCAAACTGGCGCTGCGCATCGTCACCGAGCTGAAGGGCAAGCCGTTGGGCGACGTGTCGCTCACGCCCAACGCGCAGGGCACGCACGTCGGGACCTCGCTCCCGGTCCCCAGCGTCACCGGCGAGGCCGTGTCGGCTCTGCTGGGTCTGGGCGTGGCCGAGGTCAACGCGCGTCGCGCCGTGGATCAGGCGCTGATCCGGCTGGGCGATGGGGCGGACCTGTCGGCGGTGATCCGCGCGGCTCTGCAGGAGCTGGGGCGATGATATGCGAGTGGCGAGTGGCGAGTAGCGAGTGGCGAGTTAATCCGCCTCGTCACAATGGCGGGACACTCGACCGCTCATCGACGTTTGATCCCGGGTCATGCTGGAGCCTGATTTACGGCATCCGCGGAATCGCGAAGCGATTCCTCCTCAACCGATCAGGCTCTGGAGGCGCCACTCGCCACACGCCATTCGCCACTCGCCACTGGAGTCGGCATGGCTGAAGACCGCATCATCTCGCCCGAGCCCGCCCCCGGCGAGGCCCATGACCGCGCCATGCGGCCCCAGACCCTGTCGGAGTTCGTCGGGCAGGAGCAGGCCAAGGGCAATCTCAAGGTCTTCATCGACGCCGCGCGTGGCCGGGGCGAATCGCTGGATCACGTTTTGCTGTTCGGCCCGCCGGGACTGGGCAAGACGACGCTGGCCCAGATCGTGGCGCGCGAGCTCGGCGTCGGGTTTCGGGCCACCAGCGGCCCCATCCTTGCCAAGGCCGGCGACCTCGCCGCCATCCTGACCAATCTCGAACCCCGCGACGTGCTGTTCATCGACGAAATCCACCGGCTGGCCCCGACGGTGGAGGAGATTCTCTATCCGGCCATGGAAGACCATGTGCTGGACCTGATCATCGGCGAAGGGCCGTCGGCGCGGTCGGTGCGGATCGATCTGGCGCCCTTCACCCTGGTCGGGGCGACGACCCGCGCTGGCCTGCTGGCCACGCCGTTGCGCGATCGTTTCGGCATCCCATTGCGGCTGGAGTTCTACACGCCGGAGGAACTGGTCCGGGTCATCACCGGGGCGGCCCGCAAGATGGGCGTGGCGGTCGATGAGGAGGGCGCGCGCGAGATCGCCAGCCGGTCGCGGGGCACGCCGCGCGTGGCCGGGCGGCTGCTGCGCCGGGTGCGCGACTTCGCGGAGGCCGAGGGCTCGCCGGTCATCGACCGGCTGGCGGCGGCGCGGGCGCTGGCCCGGCTGGAGGTCGATGAGGCCGGGCTGGACAGCCTCGACCGCCGCTTCCTCAGGGCCCTGATCGAGAACTACGGCGGCGGGCCGGTCGGCATGGATACGCTCGCGGCCGCCATCGCCGAGGCCCGCGACGCGGTCGAGGACGTGATCGAGCCCTATCTGCTGCAACAGGGCTTCATCCAGCGCACGCCGCGCGGGCGGATGGCCTGCGCCCGGGCCTATGCCCACCTCGGCCTGGCCGAACCGCCCAAGGCGCCTGAGCAGGGCGGGCTGTTCGGCGGCAAGTGACGACGGCGCGTGTTCTCCACCCTTCACCTTCGCCGCGAACCCCGGCATGGTCGACGCGAACGGAGACGGAATGGCGCGACGGACGATCAAGGTCGAGCGGTTGATCGCGGCGATGGGCGTCGCCGTGCTGGCGCTGGGCGCCGTGATCCTTTGGCTGGCCACCACGCGCGGCCTGGGTCCCGCCGAGCCCACGCCGGTCGAGCGGGCACAGGCGCAACTGCGCCAACACGTCGGGCCGGACGCCCGCATCAGCTATACCGAGACCGGCGGCCGCCGGGCAGTGTGCGGTTACGTCTCGCATGGGGGGCGGGTGACGGCCTTCATCTCGCGGCCCAACCGGGTGCTGCTGGCCACCGATCCGTTGAGGGCCGAATTCGAGGGCATGCTGGCGGACCTTTGTCCCGGCTTCCTGCGCGCGCCGCCGAGGGCCTCATGACCGACAGTCCTACCGCCGGCCGGTTCGAAGGCCGCGAGCATCGCCTGCCGGTCCGCGTGTATTACGAGGACACGGACTTCACCGGCCTGGTCTATCACGCCAACTATGTGCGCTATTTCGAGCGCGGGCGGTCCGACGCGCTGAGGCTGATGGGGCTGGGGCACACCGATCTGCTGGACGGCGACGCGCCGATGGCCTTTGTCGTGTCGAAGATGGACCTGGACTTCCTCAAGCCCGCCCGCATCGACGACGCCCTGATCGTCCGCACCCATTACGACGCGATCAGGGGTCCCCGCATGGTTATCAGCCAGACCGTCACGCGCGGCGACGACGTGCTCTGCCGGGCCAGTGTCGAGGTGGTCTGCATCCACATGGACGGCCGGCCGCGACGGCCGACGCCCGCATTGATCGAAAAGGTCGGCCCCTGGCTGGCCAGAGAGAGAGCGGGAGCCTGAGAGTTTTCAACCCACCATCAGCGAAGGCAGGGCTGGAGCCTGTTGATCGGCACCTTTGCTTTTGGCGGTCCAGCCGAACACCGGTCGGTCGTCGGAACAGGCTTCAAGCTTGACCGCAGGCGAAAGTCGTCAGAATTCGACGGGTGACCCGCGCGCCACACCCGGCTAGAGCGAAATCGGTCTTGATGGACGCAGTCCATCAAGGCTCACATTTCGCTCCAGCATGATTCTGGACCATTTTCTGGATTCAGGTCGATTCGACCTGAAGCGAAAATGGTCTAGACCCCGCATCCACCGCCCTGAAAACGCCACGGCCGTCCGGCGCTGATCATCGGGACGCCGCAAGGATTCGCAAATGACCGCCCACGTTTCGACCATGATGGACCCCGTCGCCCTTTTCCTGGCGGCCGATCTTGTCGTGAAGACGGTCATGATCGGCCTGACCGTGGCCTCGCTGTGGTCCTGGGCCGTGATCATCGACAAGGCGTTCAAGTTCACCAACCTGAACAGCCAGGCCACCGCCTTCGAACGGGCAGTCGGGTCGGGTCGCTCGCTGGAGGACGTGGCCGCCCAGGCGGGACCGGAGCCGACCCATCCCCTGCCGCGCATGCTGGTCATCGCCCTGTCCGACTGGCGCGAGGCGCGGACGCGCGGGCCGCTGACCGAGGCGCAGGGCAATATGCTGATCTCGCGCATCGACCGCGCGCTGGACAGCCTGATCGCGCGCGAGGGGCAGAGGGTCGAGGCCGGCCTTGGCGTGTTGTCGGTGGTGGCCACTGCCTCGCCCTTCATCGGCCTGTTCGGCACGGTCTGGGGCATCATGAACGCCTTCGGGGCCATCGCCTCGGCGGGGAACACCAATCTGACCACCGTGGCCCCGGCCATCGCTGAGGCCCTGTTCGCGACGGCCATCGGCCTGGCGGCGGCCATTCCGGCCTATATCGCCTATAATAAATTCTCGATCGACGCGGGCAAGTTCACGGGCCGTCTGGAGAGCTTCGCCGACGATCTACAGGCCGCCGTGGCGCGTCGCCTGGGCGCGTCGCCCACCAGCCAGCGCGAGGTCTGAGCCATGGCTTTGGCGGGCGGCGGCGGAGGCGGACACGTCCGCGGACGCAGGCGGGAGCGCAAGCGTCCGCTGAGCGAGATCAACGTCACGCCGCTGGTCGACGTTATGCTGGTGCTGCTGATCATCTTCATGATCTCGGCGCCGCTGCTGACCACTGGCGTCGAGGTCGAACTGCCCAGGACCGAGGCCAGCGCGGTCGACGTTTCGCAAGAGCCGGTGACGGTCTCGATCGCCCGCGACGGTGCCATCTTCGTCGGCGAGGGCGAAGTGGCCTGGGAGCGGCTGGTGCTGCGCGTCGCCGAAGAGGGCGGGGCCGAGGCGCGCGACAAGGCGGTCTTCATCCGCGCCGACGGCCGCGCGCCGTATCAGGCGGTGGCGCGGGTCATGGCGCGGCTGTCCTCGGCCGGCTTCACCAAGCTGAACCTGATCACCGAAACCTCGGCCGGCGAGGAGGGCTGACGCCGTGGAACGGCCCGGCGCCTCGCTGATCGGATCCGTCGTCGTCCACGCCGCCGTCGTGGGCGTGGCCCTGCTCGGCCTGATGTCGTGGGGCGACCGCGAGATCGTGCCGGTGGTCAACGCCGTGCCGGTCTCGATCGTCTCCGAAGCGGTCATAGAGGCCGCCGCCGCCGACAATCCGTCCGAGGAACTGATCACCGAGGACGCGTCCACCGCGCCGGTCGCGCCGTCCCCACCCGAACCGACGCCACCCGAGCCCGTGGCTGTGACGCCCCGCCCGGCCCCGGTCCCGGCCAAGGCCCCGACCCCGCGTCCCGTGCCCACGCCGCCCCCGCCCAAAGCGCGTCCAACCCCGACGCCGCCAAGCCCCAACCCCGCGCCGCCGCGTCGCGAGGCGACGCTTGATCTCGACGCGCTGGCGGGGCCGGCGCGTCCCACGACGCGCCCCGGCACGCGTCCGGCGACGGGCCAGCAGGGCAGGGGGACGGCCTCACAGGCGACGGGACCTCAGGTCACGGCCATCTTCAATCAGGTCTATCCGAACTGGACCCTTCCGTGTGACATTCCCGGAGCGCGGGACCTGCGCATCCAGATGGACGTGACCTTGGCCAGCGACGGACGGATAACGGCCGGACCGACCCTGCTGGCGCCGCGCCCGGACCCCATCTGGAGGGCCGCCGCCGACGCTGCCGTCCGCGCCATTCGCCAGACCGCGCCGTTCGAAGTGCCCGAGGGATTCAACGGTGGGCCGTTCCGACCCACCTTCGTCACAGAACGCGCGTGCAGAAACCGGTGAGGATGGCTTTTAAAGCTGACGAAGCCTGACAGGGCCTGAAAGTCGCCCCAATCACGGTCATGCTGGCCTTATTTGTTCGGTCTGGCGATAAGGATCGCCGGACGTCTGGATTGAGTGGGAGCCCACATGCGATGGAACCGACTTCTGGCGAGCATCGCCATCGTGGCGGTCACGACGGCGACCGCCACGGCCCAGACGCCCCAGACCCCGCCGCGCGCCGGTGATCCGGTCGAAGTCGAAATTGATCAGGGCGTCATCCGCCCATTGCAGATCGCCGTGGCCAATTTCGACGGACAGAACGGAGCTGATCTGGGTGGGGTGATCCGCGCCGACCTGCGCCGTTCGGGCTATTTCGAGCCGATGGACCCGGCCAGTTTCGTCGAGACGGGGCTGACGCTCGCCAACGCCCCCAACTTTCCGCAGTGGACCTCGATCGGCGCTCAGGCGGTGCTTTACGGCTCGGTCACGCGCCGGCCGGATGACCGCAACGACTACGGCTTCCGCCTGTACGACCCCTACCGGCAATGCCAGCTGATCGCCTACCAGTTCACCGCCACGCCCGAGCAGTGGCGCCGTATCGGGCACAAGATCGCGGATCTGATCTATCAGCGGATGACCGGCGAGACGGGCCTGTTCGACACCCGCGTCATCTTCGTCGCCGAAAGCGGCACCCAGCTGAACCGCCTGTCGCGTCTGGCCATCTCGGATCAGGACGGGTTCAACCCCGTCTATCTGACTCAAGGCGACGAGATCATCATGTCGCCGCGCTTCTCGCTGAGCGATCCCAACGAGATCACCTATGTCGCGCTCGGCAAGGACTACAGCCGCATCTATCTGTTCAACCTGGCGACCCAGAGGCGCGAGTCCCTGGGCGAGTTCGACGGTCAGGTGCTGGCCCCGCGGTTCTCGAATGACGGGACCCAGATGGCCTTCTCGATCATCCGGGGCGGCAACACCGATGTCTATGTCATGGACCTGTCCAGCCGTCAGGTGCGACGCCTGACGTCCGATCCGGGAATCGACACCTCGCCCTCGTTCAATGCCGACGGCCGCCAGATCGTCTTCACCTCGGACCGCTCGGGCTCGGCCAAGCTGTACGTCATGCGCGCCGACGGCAGCGGCCAGCGGCCCATCGCGCGCGGCAGCGGCCTCTACACCGCCCCGAACTGGAGCCCGCGCGGCGATCTGATCGCCTTCACCAAACAGTCCGGCGGACGCTTCTCGACCGGGGTGATGAATCCCGACGGCTCGGGCGAGCGCATCCTGTCGTCCAGCTATTTCGAGGAAGGCCCGTCCTGGGCCCCCAACGGCCGCTACATCATGTTCGCGCGCCAGTCGCCCGGCGGCGACACCCGGCTGTGGACCGTGGATCTGTCGGGGCGCGTGATCAGCCAGTCCGGCTACACCGGGCGGGGCTCCGATCCCGCCTGGTCGCCCCTGCTTGACGAACAGCCCACTAACCTGGGCGGGGGCGGGCCCAACGCCTGCCCCGGCTGATCACAAGCTGAGCCTCATGGCTCAAACCCGCGTTACCAAGACTTGTGAAACCGGTGGCTCATCAGTAGCAACCCTTTAAAGCCAAGCTCGAGGCCCCGACTTACCTGAAGGAGACGATACGATGATGAAAAAGCCCTCCACCCTGATCCGTCTGGCCGCCGTCGGCCTGGCCATGACCGCCATCGCCGCCTGCACCCCGCGTCGCCCCGTCGACAGCGGCGCCGGCAACGCGACGCCGCCCGCCGGAACCAACGACCAGTTTCGGGCCCCCGGTTCCGGTAATGTCGACGGCGGCGCCCTCGGCGCGGCCGCGCCGGGGTCCGAACAGGACTTCGTCGTCAACGTCGGCGACCGCGTCTATTTCGACCTGGATAGCTATCGGCTGCGTTCGGAAGTCTATCCCCGCCTCGACGCACAGGTCGCCTGGCTGCAGCGCTATCCGGGCGTGACCGTCCGCATCGAGGGCAACGCCGATGAACGCGGCACCCGCGAGTACAATCTGGCCCTCGGTGCCCGCCGGGCCGAATCTATCCGCACCTATCTGGTCGAGCGCGGCATCAACGCCGGCCGCATCGACACCATCAGCTACGGCAAGGAACGCCCGATCGCCGCCGGTTCGACCGAGGACGCCTTCGCCCGCAACCGCAACGCCCACACCGCCATCGTCTCGGGCGCGACGCGCTAGGACCATTCCGCCCCGTCGCGGTCCGCGACGGGGCGGATACCTTGAACCGGCCTCAAATCGGTGGGACGAAACCAACCATGTTCAAGCTGCCCACCGCCCTGAGTTCGCGCAACGCCCTGATCACCGCGCTCGGCGTCGTGCTGATCGCCGGCACGACCACGGTCGTGGCCCAGACCGCGCCGATGGAACCCATCCAGTGGGACAAGCGACGACTGGAGCAGCTGGATCGCAACGTGCGCCGCATCGAACGCGCCCTGACCCAGCGCAACGCGGCAGGGCAGCCGGTCATCGTCGAGACCGATCCCGAAACCGTCGCCCTGCAAGGCCGCGTCGGTATCATGGATCGCCGTCTTCAGGACATGGAGGCGACCGTACAGCGCGTGAACGGCGATCTGGAGCGACTGACCTTCCAGCTGGACGAGGCCGCGCGCGACAACGCGGCCATGGGCACGCGCCTGCGCGACGCCGAGACCCGCATGCGGACCATGGAGGAAGCGGCCCGGCGCGAGGCTGAGCTGAACGCGCCGGTCAGTTCCGAGTCCCCGACGGGCGACGTCCAGCGCGATCTCCTGGCCGCGGCGCGCCTGGCGGCGTCGGACCCCGCGATGGGCGAGCGCGCCCTGCAGACCGTGACCCTGGCCTGGCCCGGCACGCCCCAGGCGTTGGAAGCCAGCTCGCGGATCGGCGATCTGCGCGTCTCCCAAGGCGACACCCAGGGGGCCATGGCGGCCTATGCCGGCGCCCTGCGCGGCTGGCCGCAGACGCCGTGGGCGGCGGCGACGACGCTGGAGCTGGCGGCTGTCCTGCACGCCAACGACCGCAAGACCGACGCGTGCACGGCCCTGACCGACTTCACGCGTCGCTACGCCGAGGGGGCCGGCGCGCCCGTGCGCGCTCGCGCCGCCCAGATGCGGACCAGCTTCGCCTGTCCCACGCCGAGGCCGGCGCGCTGATCCAGGCCGACCCGGCATGGGTCGGGCGGGTCCGGTCCCGCCTGTCCGAACGTCTGGAAAGCGGCGTCGATCGGCCCATCGCCCTGGCCCTGTCCGGCGGCGGCGACTCCATGGCCCTGCTGCGTGTCGCCGCCGACTGGGCGCGCGACAACGGGCGCGGGCTGCTGGCCTTGACCGTCGATCATGGGCTGAATCCCGAGAGCGTGGGTTGGACCGCCTTCGCCCGAGAAGCCGCCCATGCCGTCGGCGCCGAATGGCGGGGTCTGACGTGGTCGGGCGGAAAGCCGGCGAACGGCCTGCCGGCCGCCGCCCGTCGGGCCCGTCATGCGCTGATCGCCGATGCGGCGCGCGATGCGGGGGCGCGGGTTATCCTGTTCGGCCATACGGGAGACGACGTCGCCGAGGCCGATCTGATGCGGGATCAGGGCTCGACCCTGGGTCGCGTTCGGGACTGGTCGCCGTCGCCGGTCTGGCCGGAAGGGCGCGAGCTGATGGTGTCGCGGCCGATGCTGGACGTGGGACGCGCCGACCTGCGGGACGGGTTGCGGGCGCGCCGCGTCCCATGGCTCGATGACCCCGCGAACGAAGACCGGCGCTTCGCGCGCAGCCGGGCGCGGATTTCCCTTCTCCCGGCGGGAGACGGTGGCCGGGATGAGCCCGGTCGGATGAGGGGCGATCGGAGACGAACGGACGCGGCGCTCCCTCACCCGCCCGGACGCCTTATGGGCGTCCCCCTCCCTCGCCATCTGGGAGAGGGGGCCATCGCGCTCGATCGCTCGATCCCGGCGACGGCGCTCGCCGTCGCGCTGGTCTGCGTGGGCGGCGGCGAGCGGCTGCCGCGAGGCGATCGGCTGGAGGGGCTCGTGACGCGTCTGAGGTCGGGCGAGGCCTTCGCCGCGACCCTCTGCGGTGCCCGTCTCGAGGCGACGGCCGACGGGGTCTTCATCACGCGCGAAGCGGGGGAGTTCGCGCGGCGGCGCGTCACCCCCCTGCCACTTCAGCCCGGCGTCGACACCGCCTGGGACGGGCGCTATCTGCTGACCGTCGATGACCCCGGCTGGTCCGTGGCACCCGCCGCGAACCGGATGGCGACGCTGGGCAAGGCCGATCGCGCCTGGCTGAATGCCCTTCCTGCCGCCGCGCGCGGACCGCAACCCGTGCTGATCCGGGACGGTCCGGGTGGAGCGGTTCTTGCAGTTCCCGCCGGGAAGGCGCGTTCGCTGGTCGAGGAGAGACTGGCGCTCGCGCTGGACCGAATGTCGCACGAAAGGGAGGTTGGCGCGCACATCCATGGCGCAATGCCGCCAAACCCCCTATTTTGAGACGCAGATATCACAGGGCGACCGGCCGTAGCCGCGCCTCCTAGGACCGACCGAGCATGAATCTTCGCAATCTGGCCACCTGGGGCGTGATCATCCTGGGCATGCTCGCGGTCTATGTGGCCGTCGGCCGTGGCGGCTCGATCGCCGCGCCGGGCGAGAAGGCGGCCGCTGAGCGGCCTCAGCCGTGGACCTATTCCGAGCTGATCCAGGCGCGTGACGCCAAGACCATCGCCAGCGTCGAAGTCCGCAACGAGACGATGATCGTCCAGACCACGACCAATCAGGCCTTCACCGTCGTGACGCCCTTGCCGAACGGCGATCTGGTCCAGAGCATCCAGGCCTCGGGCGCCGCGGTCGAGGTCAAGAATACGCGCCAGCCGATCTGGATGAGCGTCCTTCTGGGCCTGCTGCCCTTCTTGCTTATTATTGGCCTGTGGATCCTGATCATGCGTCAGATGCAGGGCGGCGCGCGGGGGGCCATGGGCTTCGGCAAGTCCAAGGCCAAGCTGCTGACTGAACACAAGGGCCGCAAGAGCTTCGACGACGTGGCGGGTGTGGACGAGGCCAAGGAAGAGCTGGCCGAGGTGGTCGACTTCCTGAAGGATCCGGGCAAGTTCCAGCGCCTGGGCGGCAAGATCCCCAAGGGTGCCCTTCTGGTCGGCCCTCCCGGCACCGGCAAGACCCTGTTGGCCCGTGCCGTGGCGGGCGAGGCGGGCGTGCCCTTCTTCTCCATCTCGGGTTCTGACTTCGTCGAGATGTTCGTGGGCGTCGGCGCCAGCCGCGTGCGCGACATGTTCGAACAGGCCAAGAAGAACGCCCCCTGCATCATCTTCATCGACGAAATCGACGCCGTCGGTCGCCATCGCGGCGCCGGTCTCGGCGGCGGCAACGACGAGCGGGAGCAGACGCTGAACCAGCTGCTGGTCGAGATGGACGGGTTTGAGGCCAATGAGGGCATCATCCTGATCGCTGCCACCAACCGCCCCGACGTGCTGGACCCGGCCCTGCTGCGTCCGGGTCGTTTCGACCGTCAGGTCGTGGTGCCGAACCCCGACGTCAACGGCCGCGAGAAAATCCTGCGCGTCCACATGAAGGACGTGCCGCTGTCCAGTGACGTGATGGTCAAGACCATCGCGCGCGGCACGCCCGGCTTCTCGGGCGCCGACCTGGCCAATCTGGTCAATGAGGCGGCCCTGATGGCGGCCCGCAAGGACCGGCGCATGGTCACCCAGCGCGACTTCGAGGACGCCAAGGACAAGGTCATGATGGGTGCCGAGCGCAAATCCATGGCCATGAACGAGGAAGAGCGCCGCCTGACCGCCTATCACGAGGGCGGCCACGCCATCGTCGCCATGAACGTCAAGATGGCCGACCCGGTGCACAAGGCGACCATCGTCCCGCGCGGCCAGGCCTTGGGCATGGTGATGCAGTTGCCGGAAGGCGACCGCTACTCGATGAAATACCAGCAGATGGTCGACCGCATCGCCATCATGGCCGGCGGCCGCGTGGCCGAGGAGCTGATCTTCGGCAAGCTGAATATTACATCGGGGGCCAGCTCGGACATTCAGCAGGCCTCGAAATTGGCCCGCCGCATGGTCACTCAGTGGGGCTTCTCCGAGATTCTCGGCACCGTGGCCTATGGCGAGAATGAGCAGGAGGTTTTCCTCGGTCACTCCGTCGCCCGCAGCCAGAATGTCTCGGAAGAAACCTCCCGGATCATCGATTCCGAGGTCAAGCGCATCGTCAGCGCCGGCTGGGACGAGGCGCGCCAGATCCTGACTGACAAGGCCGCCGATCTGGAGACACTGGCCCAGGCCCTGCTGGAATACGAAACCCTGTCGGGCGAGGAGATCAAGGACCTGCTCTACAAGGGCATTCAGCCCAACCGCGACGAGAGCAACTTCCCCAACGCCGGCCCCTCGGTCTCCGTGCCGATCACCCCGGTGTCGGACGGTGTGACGGTCGAGGTGCAGACGGTGCATTGATCGGCCGTGCAGATTAAGACGGAAGGGCGCGCCGCCAGGCGCGCCTTTTTCTTTGGGAGACCGAATGAACCGCCCTCGCGTCATGGCCATCGTCAACGTTACCCCCGACAGCTTCTCGGACGGCGGGCGGCTGGCGTCGGTCGAGGCGGCCGTCGCCCACGGCCTGCGGCTAGTCGAACAGGGGGCGGACATCATCGACATCGGCGGCGAAAGCACCCGGCCCGGGGCTGAACCGGTCGATGCCGCCGAGGAGATCCGCCGCACCGCGCCCGTCATCACGGGCCTGCGCGCGGCCGGCTGGGCCGGACCGATCAGCATCGACACCATGAAGCCGGACGCGGCCCGCGCGGCCGTCGCGGCCGGGGCGACCATGTGGAACGACGTGACGGCCCTCGGCTTCGCGCCCGACAGCATGGCCGCCGCCGCCGAGCTCGGCTGCGACGTGGTGCTGATGCATATGCGTGGCGAGCCGCGCACCATGCAGGACGGCCCGCACTATGACGACGTGGTCGCCGAGGTCGCCGGCTGGCTGGCCGCGCGTGCGGCTGCTGCGATGGCGGCGGGTGTGGCGCCCGAGCGGATCTGGCTAGATCCAGGCATCGGCTTCGGCAAGACGGCGCCGCACAATCTGAGCCTGACCGCCCACCTCGACCGGCTGACGGCGACCGGATTTCCCGTCCTGTACGGAGCCAGCCGCAAGCGCACGATCCAGTCCGTCGACCCGTCCGCTACCGATGCCGGCGACCGGCTGGGGGGTTCGCTGGCGCTGGCTCTGGAGGCGGCGCGGCGCGGCGTGGCGATAATCCGCGTCCATGACGTGCGTGAGACGGTGCAGGCGCTGGCGGTTCAGGCGGCGATTGCGGCGTCCGGGCCGCCCTTGGCATCGGGCCGGGGCTTGCCGAGCGGCGAGGGATTGGCCATCCAGCCCTCATGACCTCACCCCTCGGACGCGTCCTGATCATCGCCGGCTCGGACTCGGGCGGCGGGGCGGGCATCCAGGCCGACATCAAGGCCGTGACCATGCTGGGCGGTTACGCCGCCACGGCGATCACGGCGATCACGGTCCAGAACACGCTCGGCGTCCACGGCGTCCATCCGTTGCCGCTGGACCTGATCGAGGCCCAGGCCCGGGCGGTGCTTGACGACATCGGCGCCGACGCGATCAAGACGGGCATGCTGGGCACGCGCGAGGTGGTCGAGCGGGTCGCGGCCATCCTCGACACGAGCGAGGCACCGATGGTGGTCGATCCGGTCATGGTCGCCAAGGGCGGACAGAGTCTGCTGGCGGACGACGCCGTCTCGGCTGTCAGGGCGCTGATGGTCCCCCGCGCGACCCTGCTGACCCCGAACGCGCCGGAGGCCGAGGCCCTGACCGGCCTCGACGTCGCCGATCTGGATGGACAGCGCCGGGCGGGTGAGGCCCTGCTGGTCATGGGCGCGCGGGCCGTGTTGATGAAGGGCGGGCATGTGCCCGGCGAGACGGTGATCGACCTGCTGCTGACCCCCAACGGCGAGACCCTGCTGGAGGGGCCGCGCATCGACACCCGCCACACCCACGGCACCGGCTGTACCCTGGCCAGCGCCTGCGCCGTCGGCCTCGCCAGGGGACTGCCGCTGGAGGCCGCCGTGGCCGAGGCCTGGGCCTATGTCGCCGAGGCCATCCGTCGCGCGCCGGGTCTGGGCGGCGGACGCGGACCGCTGGACCACGGCTGGCCGTTGAGGCGCGACCGATGAGCGATCTTGAAGCGCGCCTCGTCGAGATCGTCCGCGCCGACCCCGGCCTGATGCATGTGCTGAGGGGGGTGCGGGATCAGAACCTGCCGGACTGGCGGGTCTTCTCAGGTGCCGTTTATCAGAGCGTATGGAACGCCCTGACGGGGCGTTCGGCGGGCTATGGGGTCCGGGACTACGATGTCGGCTACTACGATCCGGACACGAGCTGGGACGCCGAGGACGTCGTCATCAAGCGTGTCGCGGCGGCCTTTGACGAGCCGTTCCGCAGCACGGTCGAGCTGCGAAACCAGGCCCGCGTGCCGCTGTGGTTTCCCGCCCGGTTCGGCGAGCCCTATGACCCGCTCTCGGGCACTGACGAGGCGCTGGCGCGGTTCGTGGCCCCGGCCTTCGCCATCGGGGTGCGGCTGGAGGCGGACGACGCCATCAGCGTGGCCGCGCCGTTCGGCCTGGACGACATGTTTGCCCTGATCCTGCGGCCCAACCCCAACCGCAGCGTGGCGAAGGACTGGCCGCGTGTGGTCGCCCGGGCCCGGGCGCGGTGGCCCGAGCTGACCATCATCGAACCTGAGGCCGCCTGATGCGCCAGTGGACCGTCGACGCCTTCGCCTCCGAACCCTTCAAGGGCAATCCCGCCTGCGTGGTCAAGCCGTTCGCGCGATGGCCCGACGCCGGCTGGATGCAGGCGCTGGCCAAGGAGAACAATCAGGCGGAGACGGCCTTTCTGCTCAAGACCGACGATCCGTCGCGCTTCGGTCTGCGCTGGTTCACGCCGGGGATGGAGGTCGATCTGTGCGGCCACGCCACGCTCGCCTCGGCCCATGTGTTGCTGGCCGAGCTGGGCCTGGAGGCGGCGGCCCTGACCTTCGACACCCACTCCGGTCCACTGATCGTCCGGCGGGAGGGCGAGGGCTATGAAATGGACTTTCCGGCCGACCCGCCGCGCCGGACGGAAAGCGTTCCGGGCCTGGCCGAGGCGCTGGGTGTCGAGCCGGTGGAGGTCTGGGCGGGGCGCTATCTGGTCGCGGTGCTGGCGGACGCTTCGGCGGTGCGGACCGTGGCTCCCGACATCCGGGCGCTGGGCCGTCTTCAAGGCGAGGCGGGCGAAATCGGCCAGGTCATCGTTTGCGCCGTCGCGGACGCGGGCGACGACGTCGACGTGGTGGACCGGTTCTTCGCGCCGGGTTGCGGCGTGGACGAAGATCCGGCCACCGGTTCGGCTCACTGCATCCTGGGTCCGCTCTATGCCGACAAGCTGGGCCGGCCCGACGTCCGCTTCCGGCAGGTGTTCCCGGGTCGAGGCGGCGACATCGCCACGGAGACGCGCGGCGACCGCGTCCTGCTGCGCGGCCGGGCGGTCACGGTGATGCAAAGCGTGCTGAGGGTTCGCCCATAAGCAAGGAGGTGCGACCCTTGCGGACCGCGCACCCTGGACCCTCGGCGAGGAAGGTCAGGCCTTAATAGCGACGGTTGTCGTTGTCGCGGCGTTCGTCGCGCACCTGTCGCGCCAGACCGTCATAGCGGCGGTCCAGATCGGTCCGCTCCCAGCGGGTCAGGCCGCCGCGTGCATAGCTGGCTTCCAAGCGGACGAGCACATTGAGTTCAGTCTTCAGACGCACGCCTTCGCGGCGGCTCAGCTGGCCGTTGCGCAGGCCGACGTCGATGCGGCGGTCGAGCTGATATTTACGCTGGCTGATCGACTGCCAGCCGCCCTGGTTGTGATGACGGTCGTCCCGCTCGTAGCGGTCGTCGCCGCCAGGACGGCGCTCGTAACGGTCGCCGCGGTCTTGGTCGCGACGGTGGTCCTGGGCCATGGCGGGGACCGCGACGGAGGCCGCGGCCAGAGCGATGGCTGGAACGATAAACGTCTTCATCATCGTGGTCACTCCTTGGGTCGTGACGCCATCGGGGTGCGGCGTTGGGGTGGAACAGACCATCCCTCGGCTGAGCGCGATCTGAACGGGCCGGGTCAGCTTGGGTTCATGTCGATCAATTCACATCCATGCCGGGTCTCTCTCGCGCCTTGATCCGGGTCCGGTTGAAAGGGCGAGACGGGGATGGTGAAATATGTCTACACGCGTCGTTCAGCCGCCGTTCAGAGCCCGGAGCCTAGATCGTCGTCCATGAACCGGATGCCCGCCTTCCTTCTGGCCGCCCTGATCGCCGTCGTGCCCTTCAACGCCGCGGCGCAGGACCGCCGTGATCGCGACCGCGAACGCCCCGCGCGCGAACAGATGGATGAGCGTCCCCGCATCAGCGTGGCAGAGGCCGTTGAGCGTGCCTCGTCCGGTCGCCCGGGCCGGTACCTCAGGGCCAGCGACCGTGGCGACACCATCGTGGTGCGCTGGCAATATCCCGGCGGCCGGGTCGCAGACATCATGATCGACGCCCGCACCGGCCGGGTCATGGGAGAACGCTGAATGCGAGTCTTGCTTGTTGAGGACGACGTCGATCTGTCGCGCCAACTGAAGATGGCGCTGGGCGACGCCGGCTATGCGGTCGATCACGCCGCCGATGGCGAAGAAGCCCACTTCCTCGGCGACACCGAGCCCTATGACGTGGTCGTGCTGGATCTCGGCCTGCCCAAGATCGACGGCGTATCGGTGCTCGAGCGCTGGCGGCGCGACGGCAAGACCACGCCGGTGCTGATCCTGACGGCGCGCGGCGCCTGGTCGGACAAGGTGTCGGGCTTCGACGCCGGGGCTGACGACTATCTCACCAAGCCCTTCCACACCGAAGAGCTCCTGGCCCGCCTGCGCGCCCTGCTGCGAAGGTCGGCGGGCATCGCCTCGGCGACCCTGTCGTGCGGCGGACTGCGGCTCGACCCCCGCGCCGCGCGCGCCACCGTCAATGGCGAGCCTCTGCGCCTGACCTCGCTGGAATACCGCCTGCTGCACTATCTGATAATGCATCAGGGCCGGGTGATCAGCCGCACCGAACTGGTCGAACACCTTTACGATCAGGATTTCGATCGCGATTCCAACACCGTCGAAGTCTTCGTCGGTCGTCTTCGCAAGAAGATCGGTTCCGACCGGATCGAGACCGTGAGGGGCCTCGGTTATCGCTTGACCCCGCTGGCCGGGGAGTCCGAAGCGACGTGACCGAAGCGTCGGGGGGCGGGCCGGTCGAGACGAACGGACGATCCTGGGGCCGCTGGTTCGGTCGTCCGGGCAAGAGCCTGACGCGCCGCCTGATCTGGTTGGCCTCGGCCTGGATCGTTCTGGCCCTGGTGCTGACGGGCTGGGCCCTGACCACCCAGTATCAGGAATCCGCGCTGCGCCGACTCGGCGACGTGCTGGCCGACACCATCGATGAGGTGGTCGTGGCCTCCGATGCGACGGCTGAAGGCGTGACCGTCAGTCCGATCATGGACGCCCTGACCCTGCGCGCCCTGTCCGGAAAATACTGGGCCGTGGCCGAGTTCGAACCGCGCGGCGGTTTGAGGGTTCTGGCCCGGTCCCCGTCGCTGGCGGGCGAAAGCCTTGTTGTGCCGGTAGACCTGCCCGCCCGTCTGCGTGCGGCCGACGGCGAGACGATCAGCTACAACGCCGCCGGACCGCTGCGTCGCCCCTTGCCCGAGCCTTTGCGGATCGCGGCCAGCATGAAGTCGTTGCCGGGGCGGGATGCGCCGGTGGTCTTCATGGCGGGGATCAACCGCTCCAACATCGACGACGACACGCGTGAGTTCGCCACCTTCACCTGGACGTCGCTGCTGATTCTGGGTCTGGGGCTGGTGATCGCCGTGTTCCTGCAGGTCCAGATCGGCCTGCGACCCCTCTATGCGCTGCGCAACGAGATCGCCGCCGTCCGCAAGGGCCGGGCCGCGCGCATCGCCAAGGTCTATCCCGTCGAAATCCAGCCGCTGGCCGAACAGGTCAACCGGCTGCTGGACCATAATCAGGAGACCGTCGAGCGCCAGCGCACCCACGTCGGCAACATGGCCCATGCGCTCAAGACGCCGCTGTCGGTGATGCTGGCCGAGGCGGGGAACCAGCCCGGCGTCCTGCCGGACATGGTCCGCAAACAGACCGAGGTGATGAAGGCCCAGGTCGATCACCACCTGCGCCGCGCGCGCGCCGCCGCTCGCGCCCAGTCGCTGGGCGAGCGCACGCCCATAGCCGAGGTGCTGGACGAGATGGCGGTCATGCTGGAACGGGTATTCGAGGAGAAGGGCGTCGAGATCGACTGGCGCGCCCCCGATGCACTGGGTTTCCGGGGCGAGCGTCAGGATCTGCAGGAAATCCTCGGCAATCTGATCGAAAACGCCTGCAAATGGTCCAGGCGGCGCGTGCGCGTCTCCGCCGGACCGACCGGCATGGGGCAGATGGTGGTGGTGGTCGAGGACGACGGCCCCGGCCTGCCCGCCGACCAGCGCGAAGCCGCCCTGCAACGGGGCGCCCGAATGGACGAGACCACGCCGGGATCCGGCCTGGGCCTGTCGATCGTGGTCGAGCTGACCCGCGCTTACGGCGGCCGTATCACCTTGGCCGATAGTGATCTGGGCGGGCTGAAAGTCCTTCTCGAACTGCCTGCGGCCGAGGCGTGAAACACGCTTCGTTCAGTCAGCGGATGTTAACCCTGTAGCTTCAACATGATCCGATCCGGCGCGTGGCCGGTCGAGGATTCGCATGGCCGGCCTGTCCGTCGCCCATAAAGTCGCCTTGGCGGCCATCGTGGAACGCGCGCCGGATCCCATGCTGGCGAAGCTGAGCCAGGTCGTCGGCTCGCTGCCCGGCGAGCGGGCGCGCGAACTCCAGACCATGCTGGCCGTCGAAGCGCTGGACCGCCGCCGCCGAGCCATCGTCCTGATGCCCCTGCTGCCGATGTTCCGCCAGCGGGCCGACGGAATCGAGTGCATGACCTTTCCCGTGGGCGTTCTGCCCCGCCTCTGGAAGGCCGCGTCCTCGCGCGAGCCCGAACTGCTGTGCCGACTGGACGACGACGGTCCGGACGTCATGCCCGTCGTCAACCGCATCTGCCTGGCGGCCGCGTCCGTCGTTCGGGACAAGCCGGACCTCATCTGGCCCGTCGACGCAAACCCGGCCGCCCGGGAGAAGGGTCTGGCCGACCTGGCCACCTGCCTCGACCTGGCCAGGCTCGCCCGAGACGCCCTGCCGTCCCTGGAGATATGGCTGAAACGGCCGGACGGCGATCAGATCGCCGAGCTGCGGCTGCTGCTCAAGGATTGCGCCGGCGTCCATCACGACGGGTCCCAGCGCGTCCTCGAAATCCTGTTCTCGCATCTGGAAGACGCCGTGCTGATTCTGCGCGTCATCACCCAGACGTCAGGCGTGGCCGAGCGCGAATCCTTCCTCAGTGCCTCTGAGCTGGCCGACTTCGTCCAGCGCCTGATCGTGGGCGTCGAGGTCCGCGCCGCGCGGATCGCCGCCTTCCAGTCGGGCGCGACCAAGGTGAGGGTCGAGGAGATCATCGCCGATTTCTCTTGGTGTGCCGCGGTGCTGAGCGAACTGGACATCACCCTGACGCTGAATCCCCAGAGCGCCTGGGGCAAGTCGGTGCGCGACGGTCGCGTCATGATTTCGGGTCAGTTGTCCTCGTTCCTGCGCGCCGCCGACAAGGCGGTCGACAAGGCCCTGCCGCTGGCCAAGGTCAAGATCGGCGGACGGATGAGCCGCAAATGCCCCTTGATGACCGCGCCGTTCGAGGGACCGGACGTGAATTCGGTCCGCAACCTGCTCAAACTGGTCGGGTCCGTGCGCGGTGCCGCCTCGGTGTTCGGCGCGGAGTCCAATCGCAAGCTTCTGGTGGAATCCCTGACCGCCCGCCTGTCCGATTATGCGGACGAGGCGCTGCACATGGTCAACGACGGCGAGGTCGCGGACGAGGCTCATGCCCTGAAGCTGATCGCCCTGGCCAGCCATTGCCTGGCGCTTATCAACGCCAAGGACGCCGCCCGGACGGTGCGTCGTCGCGCCGCGGTCGCTGGGGCCGACAAGGACGACAAGGCCTCGTCGCGGGCCGCCTGATCGGCTACATCGCAAGGCGATGACGATCTTCTGGATCATGACCGCCCTGCTTGCCGCCCTGGCTGGACTGCTGACGCTGGCCGGCGCGCGCCGTGGCGAGGACGCTACGGCCGCGGTCAATGACGCCGCCGCGGTGGTGGAAATGGACGAACTGGACCGGCTGCGCGCGCGCGGCCTGCTAGACGACGCGGGCTGGACAGCCGCGCGCGCCGAGGCCGGACGCCGCATCCTGTCGTCCGAACGGGCCGCTGAGCCCGCGCGGGTGCGACCCGCCGATCGCCTGTGGGTTTTGGGAGGAACGGCCGTGACGGTGATCGCCGCCCTCGGCCTCTATGTCGCCGTCGGCGCTCCGGGCCTGCCGGATCAGGCCTATGAGCGTCGCGTGGACCAATGGGCCGGGCAATTGGACACGCTGGAGGCGCCGCAGGTCGCCGCCGTGATGAACCGCGTGGTCAGGGAACGGCCTCGCGACCCGGAGGCCCTGACCATGCTGGGCGCCGCGCGCTTCGAGGCGGGCGATCCGATCGGCGCGGCCTCGGCCTTCCGACGGGCGCTGGCGCTCAGGCCCGAGGACGCCCGGAGCTGGGCACGGCTGGGCGAAAGCCTGGTCCGTGCCAATGAGGGCCAGGTCGACGCCGACGCCGAGGCCGCGTTCCGCCAGGCCCTGACCCGCGACCCCGATCAGCTGGGCGCGCGTTATTTCATCGGCGAGGCGGCCCTGGCGCGCGGCGACGCGGCCACGGCGCGCCAGATGTGGTCGCCGTTGATCGCGGCGCTCGATCCCGCCGATCCCCGCCGGATCGATCTGGAATCCCGCCTGCCGGGCGCCGCCTCGTGAACTGGTTGCCACGATCGCCCAAGGCGAGGCGTCGCCTTTGGGTCGTCGTCGTCGTCGCCCCGGTCCTGGCGCTGGCCGTCGGCCTGTCGCTGTATGCGATGCGCGACAGCGTCACCTTTTTCTTCTCCCCGTCCGAAGCCACCGCCGAGAAAGCCCCGGCGGGCCGGGTCGTGCGGCTGGGCGGTCTGGTCGAGACGGGCAGCCTGGCGCGCGGTGCCGACGGCGAGGTCGTCTTCGCCGTCACCGACAATGTCGCCACCACCCGCATTTTCTATCAGGGCGATCTGCCCGACCTGTTCCGCGAAGGGCAGGGGATCGTCGCGCAAGGGGCGTTCCAGCCCGATCGCTCGTTCCGCGCCACCCAGGTGCTGGCCAAGCACGACGAGAACTACATGCCGCGCGAGGTTGCCGAGGCCCTGAAGGCCACGGCCGAGCGGCGTCCGGACACCGCCCTCGCTCCCGGAGCGCCCGTTTCGTGATCGTCGAACTCGGCGCCTTCGCCTTGATCCTCGCCCTCACCCTCTCGGTCCTGCAGACCGGCATGGGGGTGGCGGGCCGCGCCTGGCGCAGCCCGGTGCTGGCCGGCGCCGCCGACGGGGCCGCCATCGCCGCCGCCGTGGCCGTCGCCGTCGCCTTCGGCGCGCTGATCTTCGCCTTCGCCGTCTCGGACTTCTCGGTTTCCAACGTCGCGGCCAACAGCCATGTCGACAAGCCGATGCTCTACAAGGTGGCCGCCGCATGGGGCAGCCACGAAAGCTCGCTGGTCTTGTGGTGCCTGGTCATGACCGTCTTCGGCGCGGCCTTGGCGCGGGCGCGCGACCTGCCGTTCGGCCTGAAGACCTCGGCCGTGGCGACGCAGGGGCTGCTCGGCGCCCTGTTCCTGGCCTTCAGCGTCTTCACCTCAAATCCGTTCGCCCGCCTGGACCCCGCCCCTTTCCAAGGCGCGTCGCTGAACCCGCTGCTGCAGGACCCCGCGCTCGCCTTCCACCCGCCGCTGCTCTACTTCGGCTACGTCGGGTTTTCGGTCTGTTTCTCGCTTGCCGTGGCGGCTCTGATCGAGGGCCGGGCCAATTCCAGCTTCTGGCCCGCATGGGGCCGTTGGGTGCGGCCATGGGCGCTCGCCAGCTGGGCCTTCCTCACCGTCGGCATCACCGTGGGCAGCTTCTGGGCCTATTATGAGTTGGGCTGGGGCGGCTGGTGGTTCTGGGACCCCGTCGAGAATGCGTCGTTCCTGCCGTGGCTGGTGGGCGCAGCCCTGTTGCATTCCGCCGTCGTCACCGAACGGCGCGGCGCGCTGGCGGGCTGGACCACCTTCCTGGCCTTGCTGGCCTTCACCTTCTCCATGCTGGGGGCGTTTCTGGTGCGCTCGGGCGTGCTGACCAGCGTCCACGCCTTCGCCGTCGATCCCGAGCGGGGCCTGATGCTGCTGGCTATTCTGGGGCTCACGTCGGGACTGGCCTTCGCCCTGTTCGCCTGGCGCGCGCCGCAGTTGAAGGGCGGCGGCATGTTCGCTCCGGTCAGCCGCGAGGGCGCGCTGGTGCTGAACAACCTGTTCCTGACGGCGGCCGCCGCGACCGTCCTGCTCGGCACCCTCTATCCCCTGATCCTCGAGGCCGCGAACGGCGCGGCCATCTCTGTCGGCCCGCCTTATTTCGCCCTGACGTTCACGCCGCTGATGGTCGTGGCCCTGCTGATCCTGCCCGCCGGACCCATGCTGGCGTGGAAGCGCGGCGACGCGAGAGGCGCGGCTCAACGGCTGAGCGTGGCCGCAGGCCTGGCCATCCTCGTGGCGCTGCTGGGCTGGATGGCGTTCGAGCCGAAGAAGGCCTTGTCCGCCGCCGGCATCGGCCTGGGTGGCTGGCTGATCTTCGGGGCCTTGGCCGAGGTCGCCGCCCGCGTCCGCCTGTTCCAGTCGCCGCTCGCCGAAAGCCTGCGCCGCGCGCGCGGCCTGCCGTTCGGAGCCTGGGGTATGACGCTGGCCCACGCCGGGCTGGGAGTCTTCGTGCTCGGGGCGGTGGTCGAGACCGGCTATCGCGTCGAGGCCGCCCGCCCGCTGGCCGTGGGCCAATCGCTGGAGGTCGGCAAATGGACTGTCCGTCTGGACGACGTTCGCATCGTCGAAGGCCCCAACTATCTGGCCGAGCGCGGTCTGCTGACCGTCGCGCCGCGCGGCGGCGGCGAGACGCGTCAGGTCACCGCCGAGCGCCGTTTCTTCCCGGCGGGTGGGGAGACCACGACCGAGGTCGGACTCGACTTCCGGGGGCTGGACGACGTCTATGTGGTGCTGGGCGAGCGCGGCCGGACGCCCGAGGACGCGCCGGCGTGGAACGTGCGCGTCTGGTGGAATCCGTGGGTGCGGCTGATCTTCCTCGGCCCCTCGATCATGGCCCTGGGCGGGGTGCTGTCGCTGATGGACCGCCGCTTGCGGCTGGGCGTGGGCCAGAAACGCAAATCCGGGGCGACGCCGTGAGGCCCGCTCTGCTGGTCGCCGTGGCCGCCGTCGGCCTGATGGCCGCCGCGCCGCCGCCCGCGCCCGACCGTCCCCTCGCCGATCCGACCCAGGAGGCCCGGGCCCAAGCCCTGTTCGACGACATCCGCTGCGTCGTCTGTCAGCACGAGGCCATCGCCGACAGCCCGGCCGGCATCGCCGCCGACATGCGCGTTCTGGTCCGTGAACAGATCGCCGCCGGCCGCTCTGACCGCCGGATTCGCCAGGATCTGGTCGCCCGCTACGGCGACTTCGTTCTGTTCGAGCCGCCGTTCCGTCCGGGGACGTGGCTGCTGTGGTTCGGGCCGCTGGCGGGGCTACTCACCGTCGGGGCAGGCCTGTTGGTCTTCATCCGACGCCGACCCGTTCCGGCGCGGGAGGCCGCGCTTTCGCCTGAGGAGGAGGCGCGGTTGTCGGATATTCTCGCCGCGCGGGCGGATCGCCCCGATCCTGACGCAAAGCCGTCTGACGACTGAAGTCCTGCGGGCCTATCGTCGCGCCATGCATTGGCGATGATCGGCGCGACCCTATATCGTATGGCTCATCGGACGCGCGTCGCCCGATCAAGAGGATCACGAAGACACCCATGATGAAGCGCAAGGAATTCATGCTCGGAGCCGTCGCAGGCCTGACGCTCGCCGCCGCCGCGACTGCGGGTGGGGTCGTCGACTGGCCGTCCGCCCAGGCCGGCCCCGTCGCCGGGGTCTCCGGCCGCCTGGCCCCCAGCGCCGGTGCCTCGGGCCTGGCCTTCGCCCCGCCGCAGGGCGCGCCCCTCAGCTTCGCCGACATCGTCCAGCAGGTCGCGCCCGCCGTGGTGCAGATCGACGTGGAGACCCCGGTCACGCGCGGTCCGGGCGGCGTAGTTCAGATTCCAGGCACGCCCTTCCGCATTCCGATTCCTCAGCCGGAAGAGGGCGAGGAACCGCTGACGTCGCAAGGCGCGGGATCAGGCTTCTTCATCTCGGGTGACGGCTATATCGTCACAAACAACCACGTCGTGGCCAATGCGACCAAGATCACAGTCACTCTCTCCGATGGCCGCGAACTTGAGGCGCGGTTGGTGGGAGGCGACGTCCCGACCGATCTGGCGGTTCTCAAGGTCAACGGTGCCGATTTTCCTTTTGTGACTTTCGAGGAAGGTGCCCAGCCGCGTGTCGGCGACTGGGTCGTCGCCGTGGGCAACCCGTTCGGGCTGGGCGGCACCGCCACGGCCGGCATCGTCTCGGCGCAAGGCCGCAACCAGGTCGATCCCACGACGCCCTACACCGACTATATGCAGATCGACGCGGCCATCAATCGTGGCAACTCAGGTGGCCCAACCTTCGACATCTATGGCCGCGTCATTGGCGTGAACACGGCCATCTATTCGCAGACAGGTGGTTCGGTCGGCATCGGCTTCGCCATCCCGGCCTCGGTAGCCAAACCGATAACCGATCAACTCATGCGCGGGGGCCGCGTGGAGCGCGGCTACGTCGGCTTGGGACTTCGCACGTTGTCGCCAGAACAATGGGAAGCGTTGGGTCAACCGCGCGACTTCGACGGCGCGCTGGTCGAAAGCGTGACCGCCGGAGCACCTGCTGCGCAGGCGGGCGCTGAAATCGGTGACTATCTGGTCGGCGTGAACGGCGAAGCCGTCGAGAACGGCACGGACGCTACACGACGTGTCGGGGCCGCGCGTCCTGGCGACACCATTCGGCTGGAGGTCATCCGCGATGGTCGTCGTCGCACGCTGAACGTCCGCTCAGGCACGCGGCCGTCCGAATCGGAGTTACTGGCCGAGAACGGTCGCAATGGCGGCCCCGCCGCTCCGGTCCAACCCCCGGCGGTTCAAGGCGAGGCCGTCGAAGGCCTTTCCCTCGCGCCGCTGACGTCGGCGCTGCGGTCGCGCTATGAGATCCCGGACAACGTTTCGGGCGTTGTCATCACCGCCGTCGCGCCCCGCACCGCCGCCGCCCGCCGTGGTTTCGAACCCGGTTTTGTGATTACCCAAGCGAACAACCGGGCGGTCGCTTCTGCGGCTGATTTTCGCGCCGTGATCGCGGCCGCGCGACAGGCCGGTCGGCCCAGCGTGCTACTGTTCGTTCGCACGCCGCAGGGCACGGCGACGGTGCTGCTCGAACTTGCGGAAGAATGATCTTCCGCAATCTGAACAACCCGTAACTGCCCCGATCGCCGCCGATGCGCTAACATCGGCGGCGATTCACGTTCGAGGGGCTGATTCCATGCGTATTCTGGTGGTCGAGGACGACGCCGAGGCCGCGACCGCGATGGTCCGGGGCCTGACCGAGGCGGGACATGAGCCGACCCACGCCGTCGACGGAGCCTTCGGGCTGCTGGAGGCGCAGAAGGGCGGCTATGACGTCTATGTCGTCGATCGGATGATGCCGCGGCTCGACGGCATCGGCATGGTCGAGACCCTGCGCAAGGATGGCGACCAGACGCCGGTGCTGTTCCTGTCGGCCATGGGCGAGGTCGAGGACCGCGTCATGGGTCTGAAGGCCGGCGGCGACGACTATCTGGTCAAGCCCTATGCCTTCGCCGAGCTGATCGCCCGCGTCGAGGCGCTGGCGCGGCGTCGCGAGACGGGCTCGATCGCCACCATGCTGAAGGTCGGCGAGCTGGAGATGAACCTGATCGCCCGCACCGTGCACCGCGTCGGCAAGGAGATCGACCTGCAGCCGCGCGAGTTCCAGCTGCTGGAATTCCTGATGCGGCACGCCGGTCAGTCGGTGACGCGGACGATGCTGCTGGAGAAGGTCTGGGAATACCATTTCGACCCCCAGACCAACGTCATCGACGTCCACATCAGCCGCCTGCGCGCCAAGATCGACAAGAACTTCGATCACCCCATGCTGCAGACGGTGCGAGGCGCGGGCTACCGGCTGGAGCCCTGACTTTAGCCCGTGAAACTCCCCTCCCTCCTTCGCCGCACGCCCTTCCGGCTGACGCTGCTGTTCCTCGCCCTGTTCGCGGCGGCGGCCAGCGCCATCCTGGCCTATGTCTATCTGGCCTCGGCGTCGGAGGCCCGGACCAGGGCCGAGCGCGACGTACGCAGCGAGATGCAGGTGCTGACCGGCGTCTTTGACGCGCGTGGCTTCGACGCGCTTAACATGGCGCTGATCGACAGAACCCTGCGCGACAACGCCTTCCTCTATCTGCTGAAGAACCCCGACGGCAGCCAGGTCACCGGCAGCCTGACCATCTTCCCGATCGAGACGCTGGAGCAGGACCAGCAGTGGATCACCTTCCCCTTCACAGAGACTGACGCCGAAGGTCGGATCCGCCGGCCCCAGGTGCGTGGCGTCCAGACCCGGCTGGAGGGCGGCGGCATGTTGTTCGTCGGTCAGTCGCTGAGCGACACCGAGGCCTATCTGGCGCGCCTGACCCAGGCGCTGTGGGGGGCGATGGGGATCGTCCTGCTGCTGGGGCTGGGTGGCGGCGTTCTGGTCAGCCGCAATCTCGAACGCTCCATGGGCCGGCTCAGCCGCGTGGTGACGGCAGTTCAGGAAGGCGATCTCAAGGCCCGGGTACCCGTCCGCGACACCGGCGACGAGCTGGACGAACTGGGGCAGGGGATGAATGTTATGCTGGACCGGATGGAGGCGTCGATGGCCTCGATCCGCCACGCCGGGGACGCCATCGCCCACGACCTGCGCTCGCCCCTGACCCGCATGCGTGCCAGGCTTGAGGTGGCCCTGATCGACGCCGAGGCGGGCGAGATCGACGGGACCGAGGCCCTGGAGCTGGCTCTGTCGGAGGCCGACGAACTGCTGAAGACCTTCAACACCGTGCTGGCCATCGCGCGGTTGCAGGCGGCGACGGGCTCGGGCCGAACGCCAAATCCGACCCTGTTCGACGCCGCCGATCTGGCCGCCGACATGGCCGAGCTGTACTCGCCCGCAAGCGAGGACAAGGGTCTGGAGTTCTCGGCCGAGATCGAGCGCGGCCTGATGATCGAGGCCAATCAGCCCTTCCTCGCCCAGGCCCTGGCCAACGTCATCGACAACGCCATCAAATACACCCCGAGCGGCGGCGCCGTGATGCTGCGCGCCCGCCGCCGCAGTTCGGGCGAGATCGAATTCTCCGTCACCGACACCGGCCCCGGCGTGCCCGAGGAGGACCGCGAGCGCGTCATCGAACGCTTCGTCCGTCTGGATAACAGCCGCACCGAGGCGGGTTCAGGTCTGGGCCTGTCGCTGGTGGGGGCGGTGATGGAAGCGCACGGCGGTCGTATCCAGCTGGACGAAGGTCCGGGCGAATACGGCGGCTTCGGTCCCGGCCTGCGCGTCGCGCTGGTCCTGCCGGCGGCGGACGGCGCGTGAGTGACAACGCCCTCATCCCGCTCATCCCCGCGAAAGCGGCGACCCGGTTCTGTCCAGCGAGATGCACGGCGTCCCGGACATTCTTCGGAGTGGTATTCTGCGCCACCTATCTTCGAAAGCACTTGGTCCCCGCGTTGGCGGGGATGAGCGGAAGAGAAGAATGAGCGGGTCTGACGGAGACGTTGTGCTCGGATCACGCCTGCGGCCATGCGGGCCGGTGGTCGATGCGTCCGCCGCCGACCGCGCGCGCGCGCGTCTTTCGGACATCGCCGTCGAGGGTGGCTGGGCGCAGACGCTGGAAGGCGTGTGGCCGGCGCTGGCCCCCGTGTTCGCCGCCTCGCCCTATCTGTTCGGGCTCGCCTGTCGCTGGCCGGACATGCTGCGCGACGCGCTGGAACAGGACCCCGAGGCGCGACTGTCGTTCGTGCTCGCCGCCACCGAGGCGCTCAGCGGCGGTGCGGACGACGTCCGCGTCCCGCTGCGGCGTCTGAAGGGCGAGCTGCATCTGCTCACCGCCCTGGCCGATCTGGGCGGCGTCTGGACGCTGGATCAGGTCACCGGCGCGCTCAGCCGGTTCGCCGACGTCGCCGCGCAGGCGGCTCTGGCGGCCGTGGCGCATGACCAGCGCGAACGTGGCAAGCTGATCTCCGTAGCCGACGATCCCCGCGGTCCGGTTCCCGGCCTCTTCGGCCTGGCCATGGGCAAACATGGCGCCGACGAACTGAACTATTCTTCGGACATCGACGTCAGCCTGTTCTGGGAACCGGAGGCGGTTCAGACCGCGCTCGCCGACGGCGTCGAACCGCAGCGGTTCCTCGACCGTCTGGCGCAGGCCTTCGCCGGCCTGATGCAGGAGCGGACCGGCGACGGCTACGTCTTTCGCGTCGATCTGCGTCTGCGTCCTGACCCGTCCTCGACGCCGCCGGTCGTGGCCGTGCCCTTCGCCCTGCCCTACTACGAGAGCGTCGGCCAGAACTGGGAAAGGGCGGCCTTCATTAAGGCGCGGCCCGTCATCGGCGACCTCAAGGCCGGAGACGCGTTCCTGCAGGCGCTGACCCCCTTCGTTTGGCGGCGCAGCCTCGACTATCCCGCCGTTCTCGACATCCAGTCGATCAAGCGCCAGATCCACGTCCACAAGACCGGCGCGGGACTGGAGGCGTCCGGAGCGAACTTGAAGCTCGGACGCGGCGGCATCCGCGAGATCGAATTCTTCGCCCAGACCCAGCAACTGATCCTCGGCGGGCGGAACCCGGCCCTGCGCTCGCGCCGCACGATCGACGCGCTGGAGGCGTTGCGCGACGCGGGCCATGTGACGCGGGACGTCTGCGCCGAACTGGCGGGGGCCTATGGGCGCCTGCGCGGGCTGGAGCACCGGGCGCAGATGCTGGACGACGAGCAGACCCACATCCTGCCTGTCGATCCGGCCCGTCGCGCGGCGGTCGCGGCCCTGGCGGGCGAGGGCGACCTCGCCGCCTTCGACGCCGGAGTCGAGGCCACCCTGGTCGGCGTCAACCGGCGCTACGGTGAACTTTTCGAGGGCGAGGAGGCGCTGTCGTCGCCTTACGGCTCGCTGGTCTTTACCGGGGTCGAGAACGATCCCGAGACCTCGCTGACCCTGAGCCGGATGGGCTTTTCGGACCCCGCCATGGTGGCCGACGCCATCCGCAGCTGGCACCATGGGCGCATCCCGGCGACGCGCACGGCGCGCGGGCGAGAGCTGTTCACCCGGCTGGCCCCGCGCCTGCTGACCGCCATGGCCGACACCGGCGCGGCGGACGCGGCCTTCCGCCGGTTCGCCGTCTTCTTTTCGGCGCTGAGCACCGGCGTGCAGGTGCAGGCCCTGTTCATGGCCCAGCCCAGACTGTTCGATCTGGTGCTCGGCGTGATGGCCTTCGCGCCGCGTCTGGCGCGGACGCTGGGGCGCTATCCGGCCGCGCTGGACAGCATGCTGGACGCCCGCTTCGCCCGTCATATCGACGAGGACAGCGGCGTCATCGCCCAGATGCAGGTGGACATGGCGGCCGCGCCAGACTTCGAGGCCGCGATGAACGTGGTCCGGCGCGTCCACCGCGAGCAGATGTTCCGCATCGGCGTCCAGATCCTGACCGGGCGCGCCGACACCGAGGTCGCCAGCCGCGGCTACGCCGTCCTGGCCGACGCCTGTATCGCGGCCCTGGGACCCGCCGCCTTGGCCGAGACGACGCGTCAGGGCGGAGGCCTGCCGGAGGGCGCGGTCGCCGTCGTCGCCCTGGGCAAGGCCGGCTCGCGCGAGATGACGGCCAGTTCCGACCTGGACCTGATGACCGTCTATGACGCGCCCGCCGAGGTCGTCTCCGACGGCAAGGGGTGGGCCGCCGGGGTCTTCTATTCGCGTCTGACCCAACGGCTGATCGCGGCTCTGTCGGCCCACACGGCCGAGGGCGGGCTGTACGAGGTCGACATGCGCCTGCGCCCCGGCGCGGCCAAGGGGCCGGTGTCGCTGAGACTGGCGAGCGTCGAGGACTACTATGCCGACCGGGCCGACACCTGGGAGTTCATGGCCCTGACCCGCGCCCGCGTGGTCTGGTGCGACGATCCGGTCTTCGGATCGCGGGTCGAGGCCGCGCTGGAGGCCATCCTGCGGCGACCCCGGCCGGACGTGGACATCGCCGCCGACGCGCGGCGCATGCGCGACCTGATGGCCCGCGAGCGCCCGGCGCAGGGGTTCTGGGACCTGAAACTGACGGCGGGCGGGCAGGTCGACGCTGAATTCGCTGCCCAGACGCGCCAGCTCGCCGCCGCGGCCGACGGCGCGCCCCTGACGGTCTCGACGCTGGAGGCGCTCGCCGGCGCTCCGGCCCTGGCCGAGGCGTGGCGCCTTCAACAGGCCCTGACCCAGACGCTGGCGGCCGCCTTCGACGACCGGCCCGATCCTGACGAGGAACCCTCCGGCTTCCAGCGCCGACTGGCCGAGGCAGGCGGCTGCGCGGATTTCGAGACGTTGAAGGCGCGGCTGGTGGCGGCGCGGCGCGCGGCGCGGGCGGCCTTCGACGCCGCCTTGCCGCCGGTCGGCGACGGACTCTGACGCCGGGCGCGTAAAACTCTTCGACGGGGCTATGGCGCCGCCCAACGGCGGCATGGAGAACGAACATGAAGACCAGTTATTTGACCAGCGTCCTGACGGCCGTCGCCCTCGGCGGCGTCCTGATCGCGGGCGGCGTCGCCATGGCGCAGCAATCGACGCAGGATCGTCCCGCGCGCGGCATGCGCGCCGACGCGGACGCCGACGGCCGTCTGAATCAGGCGGAATTCGTCGCCTCGAGCGTCCAGCGCCTCAGCACCGCAGACGCCAACCGTGACGGTACGGTCGCGCCCGGGGAAATGCGCTCGGCCGCCCGGACGCGCATGGCCGACCGCGCCGACGGTCGGTTCGAGCGTCTCGACGGCGACGATGACGGCATGATCAGCCGTGCCGAGTTTGACGCGTCGCGCGCCGCGCGCGCCCAAGGCGGTCCTCGCGCCAACAACGAAGGTCGCCGGGGTCAGCGCGACGAACGCCTGCCCGTCCGTATGGACGCCCGGGCACCGGTGGTGATCGCCGAGGCCCGGACCAAGGCTGAACAGGCCTTCGCCCGCATGGACGCCAACGGCGACGGTTTCGTCGTGGCTGAAGAGCGTCGCGCCTTCGGCGAGCAGCGCCGCGAGCGCATGTCCGAACGTCGTGCCGCCCGTCAGGCGCGACAGGCGTCGCCTTCGACGCCCGCTTCGGAGTAAGCAGATGGCGGGCGCGGCGGTCATCGACCGGTCGGTCTCGCTGAATCTTTTCGCACGAGGCCGGATGGCGACGTTCGCCGACCCCGACGAGGAACTGGTGCGCCGCGTGGGTAAAGGCGACCCTGCGGCCATTCAGGCCATGGTGGCACGTAAGCTGCCTCGGATGCTGGCGCTCGCCCATCGCATGCTGGGCGACGCCGTGGAGGCCGAGGACGTGGCCCAGGAGGCGATGCTGCGGGCCTGGAGACAGGCTCCGGGCTGGGTCTCGGGGCGCGCGCGGTTCGACACATGGCTGCACCGGGTCGGTTTGAACCTCTGCTACGACCAGCTACGCCGCCGCCGCGAAATTCCGACCGAGACTCCGCCCGACCGGGTCTGGGACGGCCCGGCTCCCGATCGGGGCCTGATTGCGGCGGGTATCGGCGACGCGGTCAATGCGGCCCTGGCCCGCTTGCCCGAGCGCCAGCGCGCGGCCATCGTGCTGTGCCATTATCAGGAGCTGTCGAACATCGAGGCCGCCGGCCTGCTGGACGTCAGCGTCGAAGCGTTGGAGAGCCTGCTGTCGCGTGGACGTCGGGCGTTGAGACTGGCCCTGGCCGATCATCGGCCGGGCGCCGAAGGAGAATGAGAGACATGACGGCGGAACGGTTCCTCGCTCTGGTCGCGGCCTATGGCGCCGACCGACGGCGCTGGCCCGACGGCGAGCGGGCGGCGGCCGAGGCCTTCGTAAGGACGCGCCCCGAGATCGCGTGCCCGGCGCTGGATGACGCGGACGCGATGGACGCCTTGCTGGTCGCCTCGGCGAACCCCCGCGTAAGCCTGGAGCTGCGCGACCGGGTGCTGGCCGCCGCGCTGGCCACGGGCGGCCTGGCGGCGCGCCCGGGTCGTCGCTGGATGGACCGGCTGGGTCTCGTCTTCGGCACCGGATGGGCTGCGGCGGCCTGCGCCGGGGTGGCGGCGGGCCTCATGATGACCAGTCACGTCACGGCCGATGTCCGCGCGGACGCCGCGCTGTATGAGGCGTCACTGATCGGACTGGACGACACCGAGGTGCTGGGGTGAGGTCTGGAACCCTGAAGATTCTGCTGGCGGCTTCGGTGGCGCTGAACCTGTTCGCGGCGGCGGCGGCGACGACCCTGCTCGTCACCCGCGACCGCGTGGAGAACCACGCCGAGGCCCAGCGTCGACCGCGCAGCGCGCCGCTGGCCGACGTCCTCGCCGACATGGATCCCGAGGTGGGCGGGCGCGTGCGCTCGGCCCTGCGGGCCTCGGCTCTCGCGGCGCGGCCAGACTTCGACGAGGCCCGCCGGGCGCGGCGCGAGGCCGTGGGCCTCACCAACAGCGCCGATTTCGATCCGGCGGAGGTCGGGGCCCTGCTTGAGCACTCGCGCCAGGCCGAAATCCGGGGCCGCGCGCGGCTGGAAGCCGATGCCGTCGCCCTGCTCGACACGCTGGAATTGGCGGACCGCAAGGCCGTGTCCCGTATCCTGACGCGCAGGGGCTCGCGCAACGGCCGGGACAAGGCGCCGGAAACCAGGGCTCCGTCCTGACCCTCAGGCGGCGCGGGACCGGTCTTCCGTCTCCTCGCCGCCGGGGCGACGGATCGGCAGGACGAAACTGACCGTCGTGCCGCGCCCCGGTTCGCTGCGGATCAACAGCCTTCCGCCATGCAACTCAATCAGGGACTTGGTCAGCGCCAGCCCCAGCCCCGTGCCCTGGGTCGTCTTGGAATGCTGGCCCTCGACCTGTGCGAACGGCCGCGCCAGCCGCGCCAGATCCTCCTCGGCGATGCCGATGCCGCTGTCGGTGACGGCGACCCGGACCCGGTCATCGTCTTCCCGCGACAGGGCCACGACGATGTAGCCCCCTTGGGGCGTGAATTTCACCGCGTTCGACAGCAGGTTCAGGATGACCTGTTTGATGCCCCGATAATCGGCCTCGATGTCCGGCAGGTCGGGCGCGTCGACGATCAGCTTCAGACCCGATTCCTCGACCCGTCCGCGCATCAGACGCACGGCGTCGTCGACAACTTCCTTAAGCGACACCGTATCGTAGTGCAGCGTCAGCTTGCCGGCCTCGATCTTGGCCATGTCGAGGATGTCGTTGATCAGGCTCAGCAGGTGCTGGCCGGATTTCAGGATGTCGGCCGCGTAGCCCTTGTATTTCGGATCGCCCAGCGGCCCGAACATCTCGCCCGCCATGATCTCCGAAAAGCCGTTGATGGCGTTCAGCGGCGTGCGCAACTCATGGCTCATATTGGCCAGGAACTCCGACTTGGCCTGGTTGGCCGCCTCGGCGCGCGTCATGGCCAATTCATATTCGCGGGCCAGTTGGGACAGCTTATCCTCGCGGTCCTCCAGCTCGCCGATGGTGGTCTGCAGCCGCTCGGTGGCGCGCTGGCGTTCGGCTTCCTTGCGCTTGATGGCGGTGATGTCCGCCGCGCTGACGACCGAGCCGCCGTCAGAGGTGAAGCGCTCGACCAGTTGCAGCCAGCGTCCGTCATGCAGCTCGACCTCGCGCGCACCGGCCCGGCCGCCCGTCGCGGGCTGGTCAGACTTGATGGCCAGAGCGGCGATCCGGTTCAGGTCCTGCTTCAAGGCTCCCTTGCGGATCACCCCGTCCTCGAACTCGAATGCATCCTGAAAGGCCTGGTTCGACAGGATCAGCCGGCCCTGTTTGTCGAACAGGACGAAGGCGTCGGATACGCTCTCGATGCCGTCCCGCAGCCGGCTTTCCGCGGCCTGGGCCTGGGCCTTGGCGCGCCGCGCCTCGGTCGTATCCAGCGCCACGCCGACGATGGAGGTAAAGCCTTCGGGACCGGGGTCGCCCCGCGCCTGGCCCCGGGCGTCGATCCAGCGCGCGCTGCCGTCGGCGTCGGGCACGGGAAAGCTGACCTCGAAGTCGCCGAACACCCGGGCCTGCCGCACGGCGTGGACCACCGCCTCGCGATAACGCGGGTGCACGCGCTCCAGCAAGGCTTCAGTCGTGACGGGTTCGGTGGCGCTGAGGCCCATCATCTCGGCCATATAGTTGGACAGGCTGATCTCGTCGGCCTCGACGTCCCAGTCCCAAACCCCACAGCGCGCGGCTTCGACGGCACCCCGGAACCGCCGCTCGGACGCCGCCCAATCGTGGCTGATGCCCTGTTGCCGACGCTGCATCAGGACGACCAGCACTAGGGTGAACAGGCCGATGCCGATCGGCGCTCCCAAGACCCAGAGTTCGGTCCAGATCCGGCCGTCGGCCGCCGCGCCCATGCCCGCCTGGGGGGCGAGACTGCGCGCGACCAGCAGGACGTGGGCGGTGATCGCGAGCGCGAGCGTCAGTATGGAGATGCGCAGCCACGCGGGCGGGCCCTTGCCCCGGTCTGAGACGCGCTGTCCTGTTGGGGTTATGCGGCGCTTGTTGCCCCGCAAGGCGCTCTCCCGACCCGATTCACTGACGATGCCTGAATCTAGGCTGCGTCGCGGAGTCGTGTCGAGGCTTGTTGCCTTTTCAGGCGGCTCTTGAGGGCGCATTGGCAGCGACGTCGGCCGTGGGGGCGGCCAGGACGTCGTTCACCGATTTCAACAATTCGCGCGCGGCGCGGGCCAGACTCTGCATTTCGGTAGGCGCATCGTCTGGCGCCTCGCCGACCGAAGCCGCCAGCCGTTCGGCCAGGGCCAGCAGCCGGGGCGAGGCGGCGATCAGGCGGGCCTGGAATTCGATCTGGTCGGGGTCGCGGTCATACTCGGCGCCGGGCACGCGCCAGCCGCCCCAGTCCGCCTTGTCGGTCACGACCACGGGACAGGTGCCGGGGAAGGGGTGGTGGGTCCAGTCGTCGGCCGTCTGCCATTTGTTGCGCGCCCGCATCAACCGCCAATGCTCGCTTATGTTGGCGGCGGGGTCCTCGGTCGGCAGCAGCAACTCGTGGCCGAGAAACTCGCGGCCCAGGCCGACGTCATAGGTGACGCGAACAGGCTCTTCAAACCCCTTGGCCCAGACGGGCTGGACCTTCTCGATCTGGGCCCATGTGCCGACACATTCGACCCAGACCTTCTGCCCCTTCTGGAACTGCGCGCGCGCCATCGTTCTCCCTCACTTGGAGGAACAGCCTGTCATGCGGCGATGAACGTCTGGTTTTGCGACAGGGTTAAGGGGCATTAACGCCGCGCCCGACGCCGTTGTCCTCAGGGCCGGGAAATCTCTTCAAGGGCCTCGCCGGCGTATTTTTCCTTCACGCGCGTCGACAGGTCGCCCAACGAGACGACACCGACCAGACGGTCGTCCTTGTCGAGCACCGGAAGGCGGCGAATCTGCTTTGTGCCCATGGCGTCAAGCACCGTCTTCAGGTCGTCGTCGGCGCGGGCGGTGTGGGGATCGCGGGTGATGTATTCGACCACCGGCGCGCTGGGGGCGCAGCCCTTGGCCAAGGCGCGTATGGTCAGGTCGCGGTCGGTCACGGTACCGATCAGGGTGTCGCCGTCGGCCACGGGCATGAAGCCAAAATCTCCGGCGGCCATGCGCGAGGCGACCTCCTGGACGGTGTCGCCGGGACGGGCGACCTGGACGTCTTTGCTCATTACGTCGCGAATTTTCATCGGGAGTTCTCCTTGGATGGGGCTGCAGTAAGAACCCCCGCGTCCGCTGCTGGTTCCGGTTCAGCCAGATGACTGCCAGACAACGAAGCCCTCAGAGTCGTGTCAGGTGCCGCATGGTTTCCTGCCTCCAAGGTCCGCTTCGGATCGGAACGACGAGGAACACGAAAATGAACACCGCCATCATCAGGAAGGCCCTGCTTTCCACGCTGGCGGCGACGGCGGTCATGACGGCCACGCCGGCGCTGGCCCAGAACGTCACCTTCTCCATCGGCGTAGGATCGCCGGGCTACAGCCAGGGCTATGGCTATGGCTATGGCTATGACCGCGGCCACGGCAACGATCGCGGCTTCGGCCATGACCGCAGTTACGGCTATGATCGTGGCTTCGGCCATGACCGCGGTTACGGCTATGGTCGCGGCTACGGCGGTGACCTGCAAATCCGCGCCGAGCGCCTGGCCCAGCGGATCAATCGCGTCGCACACAATGGCCGCGTCAGCCGAGGCGAGGCGCAGCGGCTGAGCTGGGAGATGCAGCACTACCGGAGCCTGGAGTGGCGCTACGGCCGCGATGGCCTGAGCCGCCGGGAATATGCGGCGCTCAGCAACCGTCTGGACCGCATTGAGGTCATGCTTCGTCAGGAGCGCCGCGACCGCTGGTGACCGGCGCGATCTGAACGGGAGGGCCGCACCGGCGACGGGGCGGCCTTTCGTTTGTCCGGCTCTGCCGTTAAGCCGCTCGCTCGAACCGGAGAGCGATGATGACGGCGGCGAACGAGGCGAAGGCCATCCTGCAAAGGCTGGGCGTGGACGACGCCGTCTGGGGCGGTGCCCTGCCGACCCGTTCGCCGATCGACGGTTCCAGTGCCGGGTCCTTGGCCGAAACCGCCGACCTCGACGGCGTCGTGATCCGCTCGGTCGCGGCCTTCCACGCCTGGAAGCGCGTGCCCGCCCCCCGCCGCGGTGAACTCGTCCGCCTGCTGGGCGAGGAGTTGCGCGCGTCGAAAGACGATCTGGCCCGGTTGGTGACGCTGGAAGCGGGCAAGATCGTCTCCGAGGGCCTCGGCGAGGTGCAGGAGATGATCGACATCTGCGACTTCGCCGTCGGCCTGTCGCGGCAGCTCTACGGCCTGACGCTGGCCAGCGAACGCCCCGGGCACCACATGCGCGAGACGTGGCAGCCGCTGGGCCCGGTATTGGTCATTTCCGCCTTCAACTTTCCGGTCGCGGTCTGGGCGTGGAATGCCTGTCTGGCGCTGGTGTGCGGCGATCCGGTGATCTGGAAGCCGTCGGAGAAGACCCCGCTGACGGCCTTGGCGACCCAGGCCATCTTCGATCGCGCGATCACCCGGTTCGCCAGGGAAACGGGATATGGGGCCCCGGCGGGTCTGTCCCAGCTGGTCATCGGCGGGCGCGAAGCCGGCGAGGCCCTGACCGCCGACCCGCGTATCGCGCTGGTCTCGGCCACAGGCTCGACCCGGATGGGCAAGGCCGTAGCCCAGACCGTCGCCGCCCGCCTCGGCCGGTCATTGCTGGAGCTCGGCGGCAACAACGCCATGATCGTGACGCCCAGCGCCGACGTCGACATGGCCGTGCGCGCCATCGCCTTTTCGGCGGTCGGCACCTGCGGCCAGCGCTGCACCACCCTGCGCCGCCTGTTGGTCCACGAGAGCATGGCCGACGGCCTGATCGCGCGCCTCAAGGCGGCGTACGAAACCCTGCCCGTCGGCGATCCGCGCGACGACGGCGTTCTGGTCGGACCTTTGATCGACGAGGCCGCCGCGCACGGCTTCGAGACCGCGCTCGCCCAGGCCGTTGAACAGGGCGGCCAAATGGTGGTCGGCGGCGACCGCGTGGACCGCCCAAACAACTCCGGGGGCGTCTATGTCCGCCCCGCCATCGTCCGCATGCCCGCCCAGAGCGCGGTGGTGCAGCAGGAGACCTTCGCCCCCGTCCTCTACGTTTTGACCTGGTCCGACTTCGACGAGGCCGTGGCGATGCAGAACGCCGTGGCCCAGGGCCTGAGCTCGTGCGTCTTCACCGACAGCTTGCGCGAGGCCGAGGCCTTCCTGTCGGCTTGGGGCTCGGACTGCGGCATCGCCAACGTCAACATCGGCCCGTCCGGAGCGGAGATCGGCGGCGCCTTCGGCGGTGAGAAGGACACCGGCGGCGGCCGCGAATCCGGCTCGGACGCCTGGAAGGCCTATATGCGCCGCCAGACCCAGACGGTGAATTTCTCGTCCAGCCTGCCATTGGCGCAGGGCGTTCGGTTCGACGTCTGAGCCCTCCGCCGGTGGCGGCGTGAGCCTCCCCTGTCTCACGCGTAATCCCTGTCCTCGAATTCGTCGCCGCCAGTCGTCGCAATCACTGCGATTCCGTCTTCCAATTCCTCACCGATTGGTCGCTACTTTCAGCGCCTCCGCCAGGTCGACCTTGACGGCACTTCCACCCTCCGGCCCAAGCAGCCGAGCCTGATCCGGCCTTACGGGTCACCTTCGCCCAATGGGAGATGGCGACGGGACTAAGGTGCCGCCCGCGCGGGCGAGCCCTGCGCCGCTCGTACCATCTGAACGAACGCCGCCCGCTCGCCGTAAGGGTCATCGCCGCGCGCCCCCTGCGCCTGTTCCAGCACCTCGTTCCAGCCGAAAGCGTCGCCCAGCCATGGGTCGCCGCGCAGCTTCTGGCCGAAGGCCGCGACCGCCAGCGCCCACCGGGTGCTCTCCGGCGGTTGGGCCGAGAGCCGGTCGCCGCCGGCGTTCGACACCACCCGCTGCATCAGCCGCGAGTCGCGCTCGCCCGGCAGCTTGTAGCGGACCTGGACGAAGCCGACCTCGCCGTCCGGATCGCCGCCGCCGACGTTGAGGCGGTTCTGGTCATAGCGCCGGTCCGCGATCTGGCTCGGCCCGCCGACGGGGGTGATCTCATACAGGGCCGTCACCGAGGCGCCCGACCCGACCTCGCCCGCGTCCACGCGGTCGTCGTTGAAATCGGCCTCGCTGAGCAGGCGTGTCTCGTAGCCGATCAGCCGGTATTCGGCGACGCGGGCCGGGTTGAACTCGACCTGGATCTTGACGTCGTCGGCGATGGGGAAGGCCCCCCGGTCAAAGGCCGGTCCGAACAGGCGGCGCGCCTCGTCCAGATCGTCGACATAGGCCGCCGTGCCGTTGCCGGCCTGGGCGATCGTCTGCATCCGCGCGTCCTGATAGTTGCCCCGGCCGTAGCCGTAGACCGACAGATAGATGCCGGTGCCGCGCTTGGCGGCGACATAGTCCTCGATGCGCTGGTCGTCGGTCACGCCGACGTTGAAGTCGCCGTCGGTGAACATCAGGATGCGGTTGACCTTGTCGCGCCCGAAGGCGGCCTCGGCCTGGCTGTAGGCGTTGACCATGCCTTGAGCCCCGGCGGTCGAGCCGCCCGCGTTCAGGGCCGCGACGGCGCAGCGCAGCTTCAGCTTCTGGTCGCCGGGGGTCGGGCCGACGGCGGTGCCGACGTCGGAGGCGTAGAAGGTCACGGCCAACCGGTCCTCGGGCCGCAGCCGGTCGATGATCAGGTTCATCGACTTCTGCGCCAGCGCCAGCTTGTCCGGGGACTGCATGGAGCCGGAGACGTCGACCATGAAGGTCAGGTTCAGCGGCTTGCGCTCGCCAACGGGCAGCTCATAGCCCTGCAGGGCGACATGCACGATCTGGCGGCCTGGCGACCAGGGCGAGGCGGCGACCACGGTAGTGATGGCGAACGGCGCGCTGGCCGACGGGGGCCGGGCGTAGCCATAGTCGAAATAGTTGATCATCTCCTCGACCCGCACCGCGTCAACGGGCGGCGCGCGCCCGTCCTCGATGAAGCGGCGGACGTTGGAATAGCTGGCCGTGTCCACGTCGATGGAGAAGGTCGAGACCGGCTCGTCCGCGACCCGTTTGACCGGATTGGGCGTTGCGTCGGGATAGCGTTCGGTATCGACGACGCGGGGCATCCCCGGCACCATATAGGCGCGCGAATGCGCGATGCGTGAGCCGGTCACGACGACGGCCGCGGACGCTTCGTTCATCGCCGTGACGGGCGGTGGGGGGGACGTGGGCATGGGCGGAGGCGGCGGCGGCGCGGGAATCTGCGCCCCGCCCATGGGCGCGACATAGCCGGGGCTGGTGAACTGTCGCTGAACCGCGAGCTGGCGGTCTTCCGGCAGGGTGAAGCCCAATGGCCGACAGGCGGCGACCGAGACGGCCCCGTCGGACGGCTTGTCCGGATCGAAGCCGCGCGTCTGGGCCATGGCGGGCAGGGGGGCCATGGGCACGGCGACGGCGACGGCCATCAGGGCGGCCATGCAGCTCTTTAGCGGGCGGTAGGTCATCGCGGTCTGTTCCCTTCGGCGTGCGTCATGCGTCACCCGTTCATTCTCGACCCACGCAGCGCCGCCGTCTCCTGACAATACCTGACGCGACGGACTGGCGCACGGCGTTTCCCGCCCCGAGTATCAAGCCTTGGGCTGAAAGGGGCGACGGATGGCTGAACCGACGGGCATGGGGCTGGGCACCGCCGTGGCGCTGCTGGGCGCGGCGGTCGTCGCCGTTCCGCGGCATCCTGCTGGGCCTGTTCTTTCTCATTGTCGGCATGTCGCTGAATCTCGGCGGCGTGGTCGCCGAATGGCCACTGGTGATCGGCGGTCTTCTGGCCTTCATGACGGCCAAGATGGTCGCGGTCTATGCGGTGGCCCGGCTGAACCAGAAGCATGGCGAAGGCCTGACCGTCGCGTCCGCCGCCGCTTCAGTATAGAAGTCCCGCGCCATGCTGGACCGCCGCCTCTCGATCGCACCTATGATGGACTGGACGGACCGGCACTGCCGGGCGTTCCATCGCGTCCTCACGACCCGCGCCCTGCTTTACACCGAGATGGTCACGGCGCCGGCGATCCTGCACGGCGACCAGCAGCGACTGCTGGGCTTCGACGCAGTCGAACATCCCGTGGCGCTTCAGTTGGGCGGCTCGGACCCGGATCAGCTGGCCGAGGCGGCCCGCATCGGCGCGGCCTTCGGATATGACGAGATCAATCTGAACGTCGGCTGCCCCTCGGACCGCGTCCAGTCCGGCCGTTTCGGGGCCTGTCTGATGCGAGAGCCGGGCCTGGTCGCCGACTGCATGGCCGCCATCAAGGGCGCGGTCTCGGTGCCCGCCACGGTCAAATGCCGCCTAGGCGTCGATGATCAGGACCCGGACGTCTCGCTGTTCGCGACCGTGGACGCCTGCGCCGCGGTCGGCGTCGAGGTGTTCATCATCCACGCCCGCATGGCCTGGTTGCAGGGTCTGTCGCCCAAGGAGAACCGTGACGTGCCGCCGCTCGACTATGGCCTGGTGCGGCGGCTCAAACGCGAGCGGCCGCAGATGTCCATCTCGATCAATGGCGGCATCGCCTCGCTGGACGCGGCCGAGGCCCATCTCGACGATGCCGACGGCGTCCAGCTGAACGGCGTCATGCTGGGCCGCGCGGCCTATCATGAGCCTGCCATCCTGGGTCAGGCCGACCGTCGTCTGTTCGGCGTCGAGACGGCTGACGTCGACGCTTTCGAAGCCATCGCCCGCTACCGCCCCTATATGGCCGCCCGACTGGACGAGGGCGTGCACTTGCCGGCCATGACGCGGCACATGCTGGGCGTGATGCACGGCCGCCCCGGCGCGCGCGCCTTCCGTCGCATCCTGACCGTGGACTCGATCCGTCCCGACGCAGGGCTGGAGGTCATCGACCGGGCCGTCGAGGCCGTGCGCGAGGCCGAGGCCCGCAAGACCGAAACGCGTTGAGGCCGCCTGACCCGTTTCGGCGCGCTCATGGCCTTTGTTGATGCGCCGGAGACACACCGGAAACTCTAGTAACCAACTGGCGTCATGATGGCGGAACGCGCGTTGGGTCCTCGCATTCAGCTTGGCAGGAGTCCCCCATGACGAAGAGTCCGCCGACCAGTTCCAACCTGCGTCTCGTTCCCGGCGAAGCCGAGATCTACGACCTGATGCGCAAACCGGAAACGACGACCGACCGCGTCAAGCGCCTTCAGATCGAAGCCCGAGCCCTCGCCGCCGAGCAGGTGGAGGCCCTGGAACGCGTCCTCAAACAGGCCGCCGAGATGGCCCGGGAAATCGCCGAAGGTGGCGACGCCTACCCTGTCGGTGCACGTGAACTGGCCGGTCGCCTGGCCTCGGACCTGCCCGGCAAGGCCGAGACGCTCAAAGCCATCGTCAGCCGCTCGTTCTAGACCGGGCGTGTCTCCATCCGGCCCCGGATCCTCCGGGCCAGGCGGAATACCACGACCGCCAGGATCACCACCACGACGGGAATCAGGATCGGCGCCAGGAAGGCGACGATTACCGTCAACACGGCCAGCACGTCCTCGATCAGCGACACCAGCGGATTACCCAGACCGCCCGTGGTCGCGGTCGAGCTGAGCCGCGCGCCTGTCTGGGCCGCATTAAAAGCGAGGGCCGCGGGCGCGCCGACGATCACGCCCGCGATGGCCGCCGTCGTCGGATCGACCGCCCAGAAAACGCTGCCCGCCGCTATGGCTCCAGCGACCGGCCGCGTGACGTAGCCGACCGCGTTCAGGGCATGATCGACGGCCGGCACCTTGTCGCCCGCGAACTCGGCCACCGCCGCGACGGTCAGAGCGGCGATTGCGGGCCACGACGCCAGCCAGTCCATTTGGTCGATCAGCCGCACACCGAACATCTCGAATTTCGCCGCCACCGCAAGCATCAGCATCGGCAGGAAGGTGCGCAATCCGGTCGCCGACGCCAAACCCAGGCCCAGCAGGGCGGGCATGATCCAGGTCTGCAACGGTCCCGTGGCGGCGCCGAGGGCGGACAGGTCCAGTTCGGTCATCAGGCGAGGCTCCGCAGCGACGATCGATGCCGTCTCCCTGCACAATGCGCGGGAACGCTTCGCCGCTCCATCGGCATCTGCCGATCATCGGCGGATACGGCGAGGGGCAAATCCTCCCCCCTTACGCGACCACGTCCGAAAACTCCGGATGACGCTTCAGCCAGGCGACAGCGTAGCCACAACGCGGGATCAGTTTCAGCTGCCCGGCGCGCGCATGCTCGGCCAGGGCTTGCATGAACCGGCCCGACGCGCCGCCGCCGCGCAGCTCGGGCGCCGCCTCGACATGCAAGATCACCCGGCTGTCGCCCTGGATCGCATAGTCGGCAAACACCGTCCGCGTCTCGCCTTCGGCGTCGGCGAACGCCTGTTCAAAGCGGTTCGCGTCGCTCACGTCGCGGAATTCGGTCACTGAAAAGCCTCCTGCGCGGCTCGGGCCGCGAGCCTCCAATACCCGACGACGCCCCCCGTTCCCCCTGAACGGCAAGGCCGTGTCAGGGCGCGCGGTCGCCCAGCAGGTTCATCAGGCCGAAGATGCTCTTGACCGTGAACCAGATGGTGATGACGAACTAAAGGATGCCGAAGATGATCAGGAACGGAATCCCGATCAGCACGATGGAAGCCAGCGCGCTGATGAAGATCGCGAGCCAGCAGGCGATGGTCCAGACGAAGACCGACCAGAACAGGCCAATCTGCGCGTCCAGATGCTGGCGCGCCACTCCTGTCGCCGTGCCGCGCGAGGCATAGGCCACGACCAGACCGACCAGAGCCAGCAGGTTCGCGCTCGGGATCGACAGGATGTACAGAGCCCAGGCGATCATCGCCGGGGCCTTGCCCTCGGACTCGTGACCGGAGACGAAACGGGGTTGTCCCCGGTCTTCAGGCGGAACGTTGCTCATGGTCGTCTCCTCAGATCCACCAGCCGCGGGGATCGGTTATCGGTCGTCCGGCCTTCAACGCCCATACGCCGGAGGCCCCGCGGGCCACCAGCCAAAGGGCCAGTCCGAACAGGATCGGCACGCCCAGGGCGAGGGGCGCGGCCAGCAGGATCGGGCCCGCGCCCGCCACCACGGCGGCGGTCCACAGGGTGCGCTGCTGATAGATGAAATGCGAGCGAGACAAGGCGTCGTCGTGTCCATCGCGACCCGTCACGGCCAGCAGGCCGATCAGGACGGAGACACCCAGCGTCGGCACGGCGAACAGGATCAGGGCATAGACGACGAACAGGCTCATTCCGCCTCCGGGTATGGCCGACGGCTGGCCGCGTCGGCGGGTTCGGGTCGCGAACTCGGGCGAGGGCGCAAAGAGACCGTCCGCGTCCGCTGTTTTGGGCAAGGGCAGTGGCAGGGGCAAAGACAGGGGCTCGGCCGCCGGCGCCTCGACCGGGTCGGAGCGGTCCGCTTCGGCGACCCCGGTCACCGGCTCGACCGTCTTATGCGCCGTGACGGACGCGCTCCAGTTCGGCAGGACGGGTTCCGGCTCAGGCTGCGGAGGCGCCGCGGCCATCGGTTCCTCCGTCTCGGGTAACAGGCCGGGCGGGGCGTCGATTCGCGCCTCCGGCTCCGGCGGAGAGACGTCGCGCGCCCGGCCTTGCAGCGACGCCGGCGAGACGAAGCCAATCAGATCGTCGTCGTGATCGTCCGGGTGAGTGGGATCGCCGGGTCCGGCCATCTGGAATCCTTGAAGTCCGCTTGAACAATGACGGCCCGCTCGCCGCCGCGCAACCGCCTCAGCGGGCCAGCGCGACTTCGCAGCCGGCCGCCGCCGCGCCGTCCAGCGCGCCCGGCTTCTCGATCCGCACCACGCAGCGCCGCACGCGCGGGTCCGCCAGACCGGCCTCGGCCAGCCGCCCGGCGAAGGTCTCCACCAGCCCCACATGCCCCTCGGCCACGATGGCGCGGGCGGCCCGGGCCACCGTCTCATAGTTGACCGTGTCGCCCAGCCGCTCGACCGGGGCGGGCGTCAGCTCCAGCGTGACGTCGATGACCAGCGTCTGCAGCCGTCCCTGCTCATGGTCATGGATGCCGATGCCGGCCTCCAGGATCAGGCCCCGCACGAAGACAGTCAGGCCCTCGCGGCGCGGCGCGCTCGGTTCAGCGAAGGGGAGGGGGGAAGACGCGGCCACGGGCTACTCCACGATGTCGGGGGTCTGCCAGGCCAGATGCTGGCCACCATCGACGGCGATCATCTGCCCGGTCACGAGCTCGGCGTCCACCAGCCAAAGCACCGCGCGGGCCACCGCTTGCGGGCTTCCCGCCTTCTGCAGAAGCACGGCACCCGCTTCGGCGGCGAAGTCGGCCTCGCTCTGATGGATTGACGGCAGGGTCGGTCCCGGCCCTACGCCGTTGACCCGGATGCGCGGTGCTAGCGCCTGGGCCATGGTCCGCGTTGCGAACCACAGGGCCGACTTCGACAGGCCGTAGGAGAAGAAGCGGGGGTCGGGCTTCAGCACCCGCTGGTCCAGCAGGTTGACGATGGTCGACCCGTCCGGTGCCTGCCGCGCGAACATTTGCGCCAGCAGCACCGGCGCGCGAAGGTTGACGTCAAAGTGCGTGGACCAGGTCTCGCCCGTGATCGTGTCCAGCCGGTCATCGGCGAACACCGAGGCGTTGTTGACCAGGACCGACAGCGGACCCAGCGCCTTCGCGGCGCGCCCGATCAGTGCCTGTGTCGCGACGGGGTCGGCCAGATCAGCGGACAGGCAGATGGCTCGACGCCCAAGCACCTCGATCGCCTGGGCCACTTCGGTCGCCTCGTCTTCCGAGTTCCGATGATGGATGGCGACGTCGAACCCGGCATGCGCCAGCTCCAGGCAGATCGCCCGCCCGATCCGCTTGCCGCCGCCGGTGACCAGCGCGGCTCCGGACCGGGCGGCGGGGTCAGTCAACCCGGCCGAACTCGATGAAGTTGATCGCCATGAGAACGGCGACGAAGCCGAGGATGATGTAGAGGGCCAGCATGAGATGCTCCTTGTCGCGCCCCTCGATAAAGCGCCGGAGCCGACTGTTCAAGAACGACGGAGCCAGATCGTTCCGCCGCCGCGTTTTCCGTGGTGCGCGGTTGGTGCCGACCTGATAGCCAGACGGGATGAACCCCACCGTCCTCGCCATGCTCGCCGTCGTCCTCGGCGGCGCCGCCACGGCCCTTCAGGCGCCGACCAACGCCAAGATGATGACCGGTGTCGGCTCGCCGGTGAACGCGGCCTTCATCTCGTTCGCGGTCGGCACGGCGGCCTTGGGCATCCTCGCCGTCATCTTGCAGGCGAAGCCTGACATGGCCGCATCGCGGGCCCTGCCCTGGTACGCCTGGGTCGGCGGTCTGTATGGTGCGATCTTCGTCGTGGCGGCGGCTTGGGGCGTGCCCCGGCTGGGTGTGGCCACGACCATCATCCTGATGGTGGCCGGCCAGTTGTTGCTCAGCGTCGCGCTCGACCATTTCGGCGCCATGGGCATGCCGAAACAGCCGCTCAGCTGGGGGCGCGTCGCCGGGGTCGGCCTCGTGCTCGCGGGCGTGCTTCTGGTGCGGCGTTCCTGAGCCTATATCGGACGGGATGACCGAGGAGACGATTCCCGACACGGAGACCGGCGCGCTCACGGCCGCCGACCTGATCCGCGACGAGGCCCGGCGCGCGCCGGACAAGCCGGGCGTCTATCGCATGTATGGCGAGGACGGGACCTGCCTCTATGTGGGCAAGGCGCGCTCCATCAAGAAACGCATCCTCCAGTACGCGCAAGGGCGGTTCCACACCCAGCGCATCGGCCTGATGGTATCGCTGACCCGGTCGATGGAGCTGGTCATCACCGCCTCCGAGACCGAGGCCCTGCTGCTGGAATCCAGCTTCATCAAACAGCTGAAGCCGCGCTTCAACGTGGTGCTGCGCGACGACAAGTCCTTCGCCGAACTCATGATCCGCAAGGACCACCGCGCGCCGCAGGTGCGCAAACACCGTGGGGCCCACACGACGCCCGGTGATTATTTCGGTCCCTTCGCCTCGACCTGGGCCGTGAACCGGACGCTGACCACACTGCAAAAGGCCTTTCTGCTGCGCTCGTGTTCCGACAGCGTCTATGAGAGCCGCACCCGGCCCTGCATGCTGCACCAGATCAAACGCTGCTCGGCCCCGTGCACAGGTCTGATCAGCCTTGAGGACTACGGTGATCTGGTCGAGGAGGCGTCGCTTTTCCTGCGCGGCAAGTCGCGCGCCGTCATCGCCCGCCTTTCAGCTGAGATGACCACCGCCGCCGAGGCCATGGACTTTGAACAGGCCGCCCGCGTCCGCGACCGCATCCGGGCCCTGTCGGCCATTTCGATGGAGAACTCCGTCAGCGCCGACGGTGTCGCCGAGGCCGACGTCTTCGCCCTGTTCAGCGAGGGCGGCCAGGCCTGCGTCCAGGTGTTCTTCTACCGCGCCGGCCAGAACTGGGGTGGCCGGGCCTATTTCCCGCGCGTCGACAAGTCCGACACCGACCCGGAGATCCTCGCCGCCTTCCTCGGTCAGTTCTACGAGGACAAGCCGATCCCGCGCCTGATCCTGTCCAACGTCCGCCCGCACGAGCTGGAACTGCTGGAAGAGGCCTTCAGCATGAAGGCCGAACGCAAGGTCGAGATCGCCCGGCCCCTTCGCGGCGAAAAGGCCGCCCTGATCGATCATGCCCACACCAACGCCCGCGAGGCGCTGGGCCGCAAGATGGCCGAGGGCTCGGCCCAGGGCAAAATCCTCGACGAGGTCTGCGAGGCCTTCGGTCTGGACACCCGCCCCGAGCGGATCGAAATCTACGACAACGCCCACATCCAGGGTACCAACGCCGTCGGTGGCATGGTGGTGGCAGGACCCGAGGGCTTCCAGAAATCCCAGTACCGCAAGTTCAACATCCGGGGAGAGGATCTGACCCCGGGCGACGACTACGGCATGATGCGCGAGGTCATGCGCCGCCGCTTCGGTCGGCTGGTCAAGGACGAGGACGCGGGGGAAGAGGTGGTCCGTCCCGACCTGCTGCTGATCGACGGCGGCGCGGGGCAGTTGGCCGAGGTGCTCGCCGTGCTGGCCGATCTCGGCCTCGACGACATCGCGGTGGTGGGCGTGGCCAAGGGGCCGGACCGCGACGCCGGGCTGGAGCGGATGTTCATGCCGGGAAAAGTCCCCTTCATGCTGCCGCTAAAATCGCCGGCTCTCTATTACATCCAGCGCCTGCGCGACGAGGCCCACCGTTTCGCCAACGGCGCCCACCGCACCCGCCGCTCCATGGACATCAAGCGCAATCCGCTCGACGAAATCGAGGGCGTCGGGCCGCGTCGCAAGAAGGCCCTGCTGCACGCCTTCGGTTCCGCCAAGGGCGTGGGCCGCGCGGCCGTGGTCGATCTGGTCAAGGTGGATGGGATCAACCAGCCGCTCGCCGAACGGATTCACGGATTCTTCCACCCCGCGACGACAAGTCGATAGGCCCGCTTCCAACCCGCAGCCTCAACAAGGCGGCTAACGAGATCTATGTCGCCAACACGCTTTCAATGCTGAACTCGCTCCGTGCACGGAGCGATCGGGGGTGTCACGTCGTATTTTTCGATCCCGGAAAGTTGACACATTGCCACAGCGATCAGTGGCCGCGTCTCTATTGAACGAAAGTGCCAGCCTCCCACCTAGGGTTTCCTGTAATCAAGGAAACGTCAAGATGACTACTGAAACACACGACATCGTCGATACCGCCGTCGCCGCCGGATCGTTCAAGACCCTGGTGGCCGCAGTCACCGCAGCCGGTCTGGTCGACACGCTGAAGGGCGCAGGCCCGTTCACCGTGTTCGCCCCCACCGACGAAGCCTTCGCCGCCCTGCCCGCAGGCACGGTCGAGGATCTGGTCAAGCCGGAGAACAAGGACAAGCTGACCGCCATCCTTACGCTGCACGTGCTGTCCGGTGCCGTTCACGCCGCCGACATCTCGGGCAAGACCCTGTCGCCGGCGTCGGTCAATGGTGAAGAACTGAACGTCGACGGCACCGACGGTGTTACCGTCAACGGCGCCAACGTCGTCACCGCTGACATCGCATGCACCAATGGCGTCATCCACGTCATCGATACCGTGCTTCTGCCAAAGGGCTAGATGTCCGTCCCAGCCTCCGCAAGAGGGCTAATCCGCAGTCGAGTCTGAAAAGAGAGCAGCCCCGCCTGGCCAAGGCGGGGCCGTTTTCGTTTGGGTCGATGCCCACTGTCCGCCCTCGGCGGAAGTTCAGAGGCGCCGGTCCGGAGGGGTGCGGTCTGCGGGCTCGCCGCCCGTGTCCGAAGCAGGCCCCCAGCGCTTCGCCGCCCCCTCCCCAACTGGAGGAGGAATGCTTATAGGGAGGCCATGCCTACCCGGTCTGCCGACGCCCTGCTCTCCGGCTACCGCCGATTCCGCGAAGGCCATTGGACCGAGGCCAAGGCCGAGTACGAGGCCTTGGCCGCCGACGGCCAGCGCCCGCTCACCCTCGTCGTCGCCTGTTCGGACAGCCGCGCCGACCCGGCCCTGATCTTCGACACTGCGCCGGGCCAGCTGTTCGTGGTCCGCAACGTCGCCAACCTGGTCCCGCCCTATGAGCCCGACGGCCTTCTGCACGGCGTCTCCGCGGCGCTGGAGTTCGGGGTCAAGGTGCTGGAGGTGTCGCGCATCGTCATCATGGGTCACGCCCACTGCGGCGGCGTGAACTCGATGCTCCACGGCGCGCCGGCGGATTGTCAGGACTTCGTTGCGCCTTGGGTCGAACAGGGCGCGCCCTTTGTGCGCCGGGTGGCCGAGGCGGTTGAGCCGGATCAGGTCGAACAGGCGACGGAAGAGGCCGTGGTCCGCCTGTCGATTGACAATCTGCGCACCTTCCCATGGGTCGCTGAGCGGGAGGTGGCGGGCGAGCTGGCCTTGACCGGCCTGCATTTCGGCATCGCCGACGGCGTCCTGCGCGCCCTCGTCGGTCCGGGGCGGTTCGAGGCGCTGGACTGATCGCGAGCAGCCGTCGGCCTCGCCTCGCGCAACGAAGCGTGGCACAGCCCGTTCAGACGCCGGACCCGAGATGACATGACCCCCACGCCCCACGCCAACCCCATCCCGAACATCCTGACCGGCCTGCGCATGCTGGCCGGAGCGATCATGTTCCTGATCCTCGCTGGGGCCGCGCCGCAGGGCATCCCGTTCATGTCCGACTATCTGAGCCCGGACGACCAGTTCCGCTTCGGCCGCACCGCGTTCGTCATCTTTGTGGTCGCGGCCTCGAGCGACTGGATTGACGGCTATCTGGCGCGGCGCTGGCATGCCACGACGCGGTGGGGCGCAATTTTGGATCCGATCGCGGACAAGATCCTTGTCACCGGCGCCATCCTCGGCGTGCTGGCCTGGGGCGCCCTGCCTCAAATCGCCATCCCGTGCGGCCTGATCCTGTTCCGCGAGTTCGCCGTCTCGGCCCTGCGCGAGACCGTGGCCGGCAAGGTCAAGCTGCCGGTCACCATGCTGGCCAAGTGGAAGACGACGCTGCAGTTGGTGGCCTTGGGATGCCTTCAGCTCGTCCTTCTGTGGGACGGCTTTGGCCTGCCGCTGGAGTGGCAGCCGCCGTTCCAGACCTTCGCCTATGTCCTGATCTGGCTGGCCGCCATCGTCACGCTATGGACCGGCTGGCAGTATTTCGCCAAGGCCCAGCAGAAGATGAGCCAGCTGTAGGAGGAGTGGCTAGTGACTGGTGATAAGTGATTGGCGCTGGTTTGTCCGCGTGCGCCACTAGGCTCAGGACTCATTGATCATAGCCAGAAGATCACCGTGGCGGCGATAGTGATGGCAGACATGAAGGTGTGTGCGCATCGGTCGTAGCGGGTGTGGATGCGCCGCCAGTCCTTGAGCCTGCCGAACATGTTCT
>NZ_JBDNHO010000033.1:0-34816 GCF_041688735.1 Brevundimonas sp. | reverse complement strand
GCGCAAGCGTCAAGCGCCAGACCCTCCAACATCGGCGCTTGCAACACCGCAAAATCGCCGCCTAAATATAAACCCCAGACGAGGCCATCTCTCCGCTAAATCCGCCCCCTGACTGTCCCAAAACTTCTGACGACGTACACCTGGATCACTACATGCCCAGCCGCGACGGCCTGGACGTGCTGCCCGCCATCGTCGCCCTCGAGAACCCGCCGCCCGTGGTCTATGTCACTGGCGCCCAAGAGGGCCGGATCGCCGTCGCCGCCCTGCACGCCGGAGCCGCCGACTATGTCATCAAGGACGTGTCGGAAGACTTCACCGCCCTGTTGCGCAGCGCCCTCGAAGGCGCCCTGCATCGCCGTCATCTTAAGCGCGAGAACGATCGGGCCAACGAAGAGGTGCGGCTGGCCCGCGACCGGGCCGAGGCCATGCTGCGCGAGGTCAACCACCGGGTCGGCAACTCGCTGCAACTGGTGTCCAGCTTCATGTCGCTGCAACTGCGTCATCTCGCCGATGAGGGCGCCCGTTCCGCGTTGAGGGAAGCCCAGGCCCGGATCGAGGCCGTGGCACACGTCCACCGCCTGCTCTACACCTCCGGCGACATGGCCACCGTCGCCATGGACGAATATCTGAAAGGCCTGATCGACGAATTGGGCAATTCCGTCGGTCCCGGCTCCGGCTCGCCCACCCTGACCCTCAGGGTCCATCCCATGCGTGTCTCCAACGATCAGGCGGTGTCGCTTGGCGTTGTGGTGATCGAACTGGTCACCAACGCCGTGAAATACGCCTACGCCTTGGGAGAGGCCGGTGAGATCCGCATCATTCTGGAGCCCGCCCCCGAGACCGGTCGCGCCCTGCTGACGGTCGAGGACGACGGCCCCGGCATGGGGGACGGCCAGGTCAAGGGCACCGGCCTAGGCGGCAAGATCATTTCGGCCATGGCGTCGGGCCTGCGCTCGGCGGTCGAGTTCGACGGCGCGCACAAGGGCGTGCGCGCTCGCCTGGCCTTCGACCTCTAATCATGACGTCCGCGCCCCAGTTTGGGACGACCCTTCCGGGCCTCGCCTATGTCCGTCGCCCTACGGCCTTCGGCCTCGTCTTCCACGACGGCAAGCTGGCCTGCGTCCGTGTCGACAGGGGCGAGGGCAGCTATGTCGACCTGCCCGGCGGCGCGGTCGACGGCGACGAGACCGAGCGAGAGGCTTTGGTCCGCGAGTTCGTCGAGGAAACCGGAATGACCATCCGGCCCCTGACCCGCATCGCCGAAGCCGCGCAATATTTCCTCAAGACCGACGGTTCGCCGATCAACAACGCGGGCGGCGTCTGGATCGCGGAAGAGCTGTCGCTGGACCCCGCCGCCAAGGTCGAGGCCGATCACGAACTGGTCTGGCTGCATCCGCATGCCGCACTGAACGATCTGCGTCACGACGCCCACGCCTGGGCCGTGGCGGTCTGGCTGAGGCGTCACGGCTAAACGAGCTCGGCTATACGGAACGCCCCCCGCTTACGACCGCTGTTTGTGTCCAGGCGCCGCCGCTCCCGGCCGCGTTTGATCAGGAGAGATTTCCATGGCCGATCATGATCGAGTCGAAGGTGCAGCCAAGACTATGGGCGGTAACATGAAGGAAGTCGCCGGCAAGGTGACCGGCGACGAAAAGATGAAGGCGGAAGGGCGCGCGGATCAAGCCGAAGGCAAGGTCCAGAACGCCGTCGGCGGGATGAAGGACACCGTCCGCGACCACAAGCACGACTAAACCTCCATCGCGGGGGGAGAGCCATGACGCCACCCGCATCGCGGGCGGCGTTCGCTTGTCTGCCCTTAGAAGCGGGCACTGAGCGTGACGCGGCCGTTCAGCGGGGCCCCCGTCGAGATGTTGTTGTTGTTGTGGGCGTCCGGGAAATAGGTCTCGTCCAACAGGTTCTCCACGTTGAGCTGAAGCTGAAGGGTGTCGCTGAGGTGATAGAAGACCGCGGCATCGACGCGGGTGAACCCGGGCAGCCGGGTTGTAGCCGCCGATGTGCGGATAGCCGCGTACTGGCTGGATTGGTGAATGACCCCTAGACCGACGCCCAGCCGATCCGTGACATCGTAACGATTCCACAGACTGAACTGATGTTCCGGAACCTGGGCGACACGGACGGCGTCGTTCCCCTTCAGGGCAGCGTCCTGATACGCATAGCCGGCGGCGATCTGCCAGTTCGCTCTTATCCGGCCGGTCGCGGCCAGTTCGATCCCCTGTGTCCGCGTCTTGCCGACGTTGATCGTCGCCGCGGGATTGGCCGGGTCAGGCGTTGTGGCGTTGGTGCGGTCCAGCTGGAACAGCGCGGCGGTCAGGTTCAGGTTCGGACGAACATCCCACTTCACCCCCACCTCATGATTTGTGAATTTTTCGGGTTCGAGATTCTGCTGGGTCGTCGACAGCGTCCGGAACTGGTCCCCGGAGCGCGGCAGGAAAGACTGGCTGTAGCTGCCGTAGAACGAGACGTTCGGCTGAGGCTTGAAGATCAGGCCGAGGCGCGGCGAGACCTTTTGATCCACGCGAGCGAAGGGTCGATCCGGGTTGGGTTGCAGATCGACGCCGTCGATATCGAAGCGATCGTAACGCAGACCCGCGACGATATTGATCTGATCGCCGAGGCTGATCTGGTCCTGCACATAGGCCGACACTGACTTCACATTCGACACCGTGTTGGTGTTCAGGACCGGGAAGGCGACCGTCGGAAACACTGGATTGGCCAGGTTGAACGTCGCGTTCGACAACGCCCCGATGCGGCGCTGGTTGGTCGAGTCCTGGTCACCGTATTCGAGCCCAAACAGAACTTTGTGGCCGACGCCGCCGGCCGTCACATCCCACACCAGACTGCTCTGCAGCAGCAGGTTCCTGCGCGTGCTGGGGTCGGTGTAGGCGGACAAGGCAACCGTGCCGGTCTGGGCGGTCGCGGGGCTGTCAGCGTAGACGTTCGTATAAAGTTTGTCATAGTCGCCGTAGAGGACCGTAGTCGAGAACTCCAGGTCAGGTACTAGAAGCCCGTCGATGCGCGCTTTCAGGATGTGCGCTTCCAGCGTCGTGCGATTGACCCCCGGGACACCAAAGAACCGGTCGCGATAGCCGGTGATCGGCACGCCGCCCAGCGACGGTACGCCCCGGTCGGGGACGCGGTCGTCATTGACGTATTCGTAAGACAGCCCCGCCTTCCAGCCCGCTCCGAAATCCATGGCGATATAGGGATTCACCGCATATCGCTCGCCCTCGTGGAAATCGCGATGGTTTTCCAGCGTCTCGTAAGTGGCATTGACCCGGAGCGCCGCTCTGTCGCTCAGCGACGCGTTCACATCGGCCGAGAGATCCCAGGCCCCGAAGCTGTTCGTGCTGGCGCGTCCGCTTGCGAAGCCGCCGCCGGCTCTCGGCGTTTTCTGGACGCGGTTAACAATGCCGCCGCCGCCGCCCCGGCCGAAGATAAGGGCATACGGGCCCTTCAGGACCTCCACCCGGTCCAGATTGTAGAGGCCACGATAGTATTGGATGTCGTCGCGCACGCCGTCGAGAAAGAAGTCCGCTGTGGTGTTCTGGCCGCGCAGGGTGATCTGGTCGCGATTGCCCTCGCCCTGGCCGACGGTGACGCCGGGGACGTATCGCAACACCTCGCCCAGACTGCGGACGGCCTGGTCATCCAACTGTGCCCGGGTGAAGACGGTGACGCTTTGCGGAATGTCGAGCAGCGGCGTGTCCGTCTTGGTCGCCGTAACCGAATTGACCGCGACATAGCCGCGACTCTGGCCCGTGATCAGGATTTCGCCCAGCGTCGTATCAGGCTCGTGAGCGACAGCAATCCCCGGAAGAGCCAAGATCAGAACGGACGAAAGAAGGCGGGCGCGCATAGCGGAAGACTCTCATTACAACGAAGGTTTTTCGCTATAATGCGAAGCAGTCGCAATATCAACTAGAGAAAGTCTGCATCGCGCGCGGCGTTTGTGCGCAAGCTCAGTCGTTACCGCCAAGCCGTATCTTCACTCCATCCTGCGTCGGCGCGCGGCCGTCGGCGGGCCTGCATGTCTCGGTCCACGAAACCCCGCTTTGCGGCCGGGCCTGCGGTCGGGTTTCGCAGGTCTGTTCCGTCAACGTCGTCGTGGGCCGGTCCGGCCGCGACGGCGTCCCGCATTGCAGGGCATGACGGTCGCCCGCCGCTTCCTGCCGACACTCGTCCCCGGTCGCGCCGGATGGCGCCAGGCCGGGCGGCAGGGCGGCACCCAGATTGGCCGCCAGCGCGGCCCGTACCCGCGCCTGACACGCCTCCATGGTCTCCGAAGCGCTGCGGATGAGCGGGCTGCACTCGGCCCGTTCGTAGCCATAGAGGTCGGCCCGGGCGGACTCGGGAATGACGGGGACGGGCGCGGTCAGAATGACCAGCGGAGCGACGGCTGGATCCGCCCAGATTACCGCGCCTGGCGCGGCCTTTTGCATCATGACGGCGAAGACGAGGGCGAGCATGATTGACCTCCCGGATGGTCCCGCACCCTAATCTATTTGGCCAGCGCCCGCATCGCCTTCTCCAGCCCTTCCAGCGTCAGCGGATACATCCGCTCGTCGACCAGTTCGCGAACCATCCCGACCGAGGCCGAATAGCTCCAGTAGCGCTGCGGCGAGGGGTTCAGCCAGGCGACCTTGTCCCACTGCTGCGTGGCCCGCTTCATCCAAACCGCGCCGGCCTCTTCGTTCCAGTGCTCGACTGAGCCTCCCGGCATGGTCACCTCATAGGGACTCATGGTCGCGTCGCCGACGAAGATGGCGCGCCAGTCGGCGGGGTATTTGTTTAACACCTCCCAGGTCGGGATTTTGGCTTCGTGCCGGCGCCGGTTGTCCTTCCACACCCCCTCATAGAGGCAGTTGTGGAAGTAGAAAAATTCCAGGTGTTTGAACTCGGTCCGAGCGGCCGAGAACAGCTCCTCGCACATCTTCACATGGGCATCCATCGAGCCGCCGATGTCGAGGAACAGCAGCACCTTGATCGTATTGCGCCGCTCGGCCCGCATATGGATGTCCAGCCAGCCCTGGCGCGCCGTGCCGTCGATGGTGGCGTCCATGTCCAGCTCGTCCTGCGCCCCCTGACGGGCGAAGCGGCGCAGGCGGCGCAGGGCGACCTTGATGTTGCGCGTGCCCAGTTCGACCTGATCGTCCAGATTGCGGTACTCGCGCTTCTCCCAGACCTTGACCGCCCGGCCCTGTTTGCCCGGTCCGCCGACGCGCACCCCCTCGGGATTGTAACCGCCGTGCCCGAACGGGCTGGTCCCGCCCGTACCGATCCACTTGTTGCCGCCCTCGTGCCGGCCCTGCTGCTCCTCAAGCCGCTGTTTCAGCGTCTTCATCAGTTTGTCGAGCCCGCCCAAGGCCTCGATTTGCGCCTTCTCCTCGTCGGTCAGGTATTTCTCGTTGAGCAGTTTCAGCCAGTCCTCGGGCACGTCCAGCGCCGGCTCGCCGCCCGCGCCGACGGTCTCGATCCCGGCAAACACCTTGCCGAACACCTGGTCGAACCGGTCGTAGTGTTTCTCATCCTTGACCAGCACGGCGCGGGACAGGTGGTAAAAGTCGTCGACCTTCCGCCCTGGCCCAGAACCAAGAACGCCCTTGTCCAAAGCCTCCATCAGATGGAGCCATTCCTTCATTGACACCGGAACGCGCGCGTCTCTCAGGGCGGTGAAGAAGGGAAGGAGCATCAGAGGATATCGGCCGGGGGCGGTGGTTTCGGCAATGCCCGCGCCAAACCTGGTGCATCGGTGGTGGCGATCTTCCATAGCTCCGCATGGTCGATCTTCCGATACTCATGCGCAATCAGATGGCGCAGGTTCGCGATCCTCTGCCATTCGATTTGAGGGTACAGCGCCCAGGTCTCTCGAGAGATGCGGTTCGCGGCTTCGCCCAACGTCAGGAAATGCGTTGCCAGCGCGTGGGGCTTCGCGCGGTCTGACAGGAACGCCTGGGGCACCCTATCCGCGACGAGCGCCGCAATATCCTCAAGCGAGCGATGCATCTCGAAGACGAATGCCGCATCGTTCGGGTCAGACAGCAACGGCGTCACGCTCAGCCGTGTAGCGGATATAGGGGTTGGTTAGGGTCCGATCCGAGACGATTTCAACGTCTACGCCCAGCCTCTCCCTCAGAGACTCCTCGACGTCCAGCCGGCCCCAACTTCCGGGAAGCGGCTTCGTCATTTCAACCAGCAAATCCACATCGCTGTCGGGCCCCGCCTCGTCGCGCGCATAGCTGCCGAACAGGCGCACATTGACGATGCCCTGCTCTTCCAGCCAGGGCTTCAGTTCGCGCAGCTTGGTCAGCAGTTCGTCGCGAGTCATGATACGAGCATAGCCTATCCGCAGCGCAGGATGAACTCGTCGTCCAGCCAGCGGCCAACCAGGTATTGATACTCGCCGGCCTTTTTGAACCCGTAAGCCGAGTAAAGCTTCTGCGCCCTGAGGTTCCCGCTCCACACACCGATCCACAGCGGTCCGTCGGTGTTCGCCTGCATCCAGTCCAGCGCCACGTCCAGCAGCTTTGTCCCCAGCCCCAGCCCCTGCGCTGCCTTCGACACATACAGCCGCCGCAGTTCAGCATGGCTGGGCTTGGCGTCCGGATGGGGCAGGGTGTTCGGCCCGGTGTTGGCGAAGGCCAGCAGTTGGCCGTCGCGCTCGGCCACCCACCAGGCCGCGCCCGGCTCCTTCAGCTTCGCCCGGATGGTGTCGGCGCTGAAACTGGCGTCCAGAAAGGCGGCCAGATCATCTGTGGGGTAGGGGATGGCGAACCCCTCCACGAAGGTGTCGATGAAGGTCTGGCGGCCGAGCACGCCGAGGGCCGAGGCGTCGGCGTCGATAGCGGGGCGGATCACGGGCTCGGTCATCGATTCGCTTTCAACCGATGAAGAGCGGGACGCAACCCCTCGGCTTCCGCTCATCCCCGCGAAAGCGGGGACCCAGTCCTGTCCAGCGCAACACCGGCGCGTCAGGACTGCATTGGTGCATCACACCTTGTCCGGTCGCTCAAAGCACTGGGTCCCCGCCTTTGCGGGGATGAGCGGGCTTGGGGTTATGGGCGCGGACCCGTATTCTCCACCCAATGAGCGTCGCCCTGTTCACCCACCCCGACATGATCGAGCACCGGCCCGGCGTGGGCCACCCCGAACGCCCCGAGCGGCTGAGGGCCGTGCTGGACGCACTCGACGATTCGGGCCTGTCGCTCGACCGCCGTTCCGCCACCGAGGCCGCCGTCGCCGACCTGGAGCAGCTGCACCCGGCCGCCTATGTCGCCCGCCTGCTCGACGCCTCGCCCTCTATCGGGCTGAGCCAACTGGACGCCGACACCGTCCTGTCGCCGGGCAGTGTCCGCGCCGCCCGCCTTGCCGCCGGAGCGGTGATCGACGCCGTCCGGGCCATCGCCCGGGGGGAGACCAACCGCGCCTTCGCCGCCGTCCGCCCGCCGGGCCACCACGCCGAGCCGGACCGGGCCATGGGGTTCTGCCTGTTCTCCAACGTCGCGGTCGCAGCCCGCGTGGCCCAGGCCGAGGGGATGGCTCGCGTCGCCGTCATCGATTTCGACGTCCACCACGGCAACGGCACCCAGGCGGCCTTCGCGCATGACGACAGCCTGTTCCTCGGCTCCATCCACCAGATGCCGCTCTACCCCGGCACCGGCGCGGCGTCCGAAACCGGTCTCGGCAACATCGTCAACGCCCCGGTGCCGCCGCACGCCGCGCGCCAAGTCTGGCGCGCCACGTTTTCAGGCGGCCTGATGCCGTCGCTGGAAGCCTTCGCGCCCGATCTGATCCTGATCTCCGCAGGCTTTGACGCCCACCGCCGTGATCCGCTGGCGCATCAAAGTCTGGAGGCGGACGATTTCGCCTGGGCCACCCGCGCCGTGCTCGAGATCGCGCGCCGCGCCTGCGGGGGCAAGGTTGTGTCATCGCTCGAGGGCGGTTACGACCTAGAGGGACTGGGCCGTTCGGCGGTCGCCCACGTTCAGGCCTTGGGGGAGGAATAAGGACGGTTCGCCAAAGGCCTATCCTCCGCAAGTCATGCCCGCCCCCGCCCGAGACGCAGTGATGGCCGCTACGCCCGCGCCCCCGGAATCGACGTCTGCGCGGCCCGGGGCCATCATCCTGGCCCGTCATGGCGAGCCGGCCCTGTCGCGGAAATGCCTGCTGACGTCTGACCAGTATCGCGACTGGTGGGCCAAATACGAGATCGGCGGACTGCGCGCCGGCCAGATCCCGCCGCCCGAACTGCTTGTCACGGCCCAGGGCGCCGGCGCCATTTACGCCTCGACCCGTCCCCGCGCCCAGGAAACCGCCGCCGCCATTTCCGACGGTCGTGAGGTTATGTCGGACGCCCTGTTCATCGAAGCGCCCCTGCCGCCGCCGCGTTTTCCCTCCTGGTTCAAGCTGCCGCCGAAATACTGGGGCGTGGTCGCGCGTGTCTGGTGGCACGCCTTCAACCATCACGACGGTCAGGAGACGCGACGCGAGGCCGAGACCCGGTCCGAAAAGGCCGCCCAGGCCCTCATCGCCCGCGCCGAGAGCGGCCTGGACGTGCTCGTCCTCGCCCATGGCTATTTCAACCACATGGTCGGCGGGCGCCTGCGCGCCGACGGCTGGAAGCTGGTTCATAACCAGGGCTTCAAATACTGGTCCCAGCGCCGCTACGAGCGCGCCGATTAAGCGATGCTCCGCGCTTGAGGCCGGGGCCGCCCGCCTCTAGGGTCGTAGCCGATGACCGACGCCGCAAAACCCGACCTTGGTATTCCTGCCGACCTCAGCTTCGAGGACGCGCTCCAGCGCCTGGAGCAGATCGTCTCCAAGCTCGAGTCGGGACAGGCCCCGCTGGAGGAATCGATCGCCCTCTATGAGGAGGGCGCGCGCCTCAAGGCGCACTGCGAGACGCGTCTGAAGGCCGCCCAGTTGCGCGTCGAGAAGATCGTCGTCGGTCCTGACGGTCAGGCGAAGGGCATCGAACCGGCCGAGTTCAACTGATGTCGGCCCCGGTCGCACAGATCACGTTTGAAGACTTCATGAAGGTCGATGTGCGCGTGGGGCAAGTTCTGGCCGCAGACCCGTTCCCTGAGGCGCGCAAGCCGGCCTACAGGCTGGCCATCGATTTCGGCTCCACCATCGGCGTGAAGACGTCCTCGGCCCAGATCACCGCCCTCTACACCCGCGATGAACTGGTCGGCCGCAAGGTCGCCGCCGTGGTCAACTTCCCCCCGCGCCAGATCGGCCCCTTCAAGTCCGAAGTCCTGACCCTGGGCTTCCCCGACGCCGAGGGCCAGGTCGTGCTGGTTGGCGTCGACCGCGAGGTCGAGATCGGCGGGAGGCTGTTCTGACGATGCTGGCCGCCAACTCGCCGGAGCAGGGTGTCATCGACCGCGTGGCCGAGGTCGCCGACCTGGTCACCGTGGCGCTGGACGAGCTGCTGCCCCGCGCCGACGGCCCCGAATCGCGCCTGACCGAGGCCATGCGCTACGCCGCCCTCGGCCCCGGCAAGCGGCTGCGGCCCTTCTTCGCGCTGGAAGCGGCGAACCTGTTCGACATCGAGGAGAGGCCGGTGTTGCGCGCCGCCTGCGCCCTGGAATGCGTCCACGCCTACAGTCTGGTCCACGACGACCTGCCCTGCATGGACGACGACGACATGCGCCGAGGTCGCCCGACGGTGCACAAGGCCTATGACGAGGCCACCGCCGTCCTGGCCGGCGACGCGCTGCAGACCGCCGCCTTCGACATCATCCTGCATCCTGACACCCATGACGACGCCGAAATCCGCTGCGAACTGGCCGCCCGGCTGTCGCTGGCCAGCGGTGCGCGCGGCATGGCCGGCGGCCAGATGATCGACCTGCTCGGCGTGCGCGACGACCTCGGCGGCGTGGCCCGGATGCAGCGACTCAAAACCGGTGCCCTGTTCACCTACGCCTTCGAGATTCCCCTGATCATCGCCAATGCTCGAGAGACGCAGCGCCAGGCCCTGACCAGCTTCGCCCACGACATCGGCCTGGCCTACCAGATTGTCGACGACCTGCTGGACGTCGAGGGCGACGAGGACATCCTCGGCAAGGCGGCTAACAAGGACGCCGCCCAGGGCAAGACCAATTTCGTCACCCTGCTGGGCGCTCCGGCGGCGCGGCACAGGGTCGCGCACCTCGCCGATCAGGCTCGCGCCCATCTCGACGTGTTTGGCCACGACGCCGAAATCCTCAAGGCCAGCGTGGACTTCGTGCTAAAGCGCAAATCCTGAACGCTTCTCGCCCTGGCATTGACGGGCTAAGGGTGGATCAAAGAGACCTCACTCGACTTAGAGTTTTCATGCCCGACACCCCGCTGCTCGACCAGGTTCATCTCCCCGCAGACACGCGCGGGTTCGACATCCCCCAGCTGCGCCGGCTGGCGGACGAGCTGCGGGCCGAGACGATCGACGCGGTCTCCGTCACCGGCGGCCATCTGGGCGCCGGTCTCGGCGTGGTTGAGCTGACAGTCGCCCTGCACCATGTGTTCGAGACGCCGAAGGACATCCTGATCTGGGACGTCGGTCACCAGTGCTATCCGCACAAGATCCTGACCGGCCGCCGCGACCGCATCCGCACCCTGCGCATGCCGGGCGGCCTGTCGGGCTTCACCAAACGGTCCGAGAGCGAATACGACCCCTTCGGCGCGGCCCACGCCTCGACCTCGATCAGCGCCGCTCTCGGCTTCTGCGCCGCCCGCGACCAGAAGGGCGAAACCAACAAGGTCGTGGCCGTCATCGGCGACGGCTCGATGTCGGCGGGCATGGCCTATGAGGCGATGAACAATGCCGCCGAAACGACCAAACAGCTGGTCGTCATTCTGAACGACAACGACATGTCGATCGCGCCTCCGGTCGGGGGCATGAGCGCCTACCTGGCCAAACAGGTTTCCGGCGGGGCCTATCGCAATTTCCGACGCTTCGGAAAGTCGGTCGCCGAACACCTGCCGCGCCCGTTCCGCGACGCCGCGCGCAAGGCCGAGGAATATGCCCGCGGCATGATCGTGGGCGGCACCTTCTTCGAGGAGCTGGGCTTCTACTACGTCGGGCCGGTGGACGGGCACGACATGGACAATCTGGTCCCCATCCTCAAGAACGCCGCCGCCATCACCGACCGCCCGGTGATAGTCCACGTCGTGACGCAGAAGGGCAAAGGCTATGCCCCCGCCGAGAGCAGCGCCGACAAACTGCACGCCGTCGCCAAGTTCGACATCGTCTCGGGCCAGCAATCCAAATCCGTCTCCAACGCGCCCAGCTACACCAAGGTGTTCGGGACCGAGCTGATCAAGCGCGCCGCGCTGGACCCCAGCATCGTCGCCATCACCGCCGCCATGCCGTCGGGTACCGGTCTGGACCTCTTCGGTCAGGCCTATCCGACCCGCACCTATGACGTCGGCATCGCCGAACAGCATGCCGTCACCTTCGCGGCCGGTCTGGCCGCCGACGGGATGAAGCCGGTCTGCGCCATCTATTCGACCTTCCTCCAGCGCGGCTACGACCAGGTCGTCCACGACGTCGCCATACAGAAGCTTCCGGTCCGTTTCGCCATGGACCGCGCCGGTCTGGTCGGAGCCGACGGCGCCACCCACGCCGGGTCCTTCGACATCGGCTATATGGGTTCCCTGCCGGGCATGGTGCTGATGGCCGCCGCCGACGAGGCCGACCTCGCCGCCATGATCGCCACCAGTCTGGAGATCGACGACCGCCCGTCGGCCTTCCGCTATCCCCGCGGCGACGGCGTCGGGGTCGAGATTCCGGAGCTCGCCGCCCCGCTCGAGATCGGCAGGGGCCGCATCGTCCGCGAGGGCACGGCGGTCGCCATCCTGTCGCTGGGCACCCGGCTTCAGGAAGCGCTCAAGGCCGCCGACATGCTGGCCGCGCGCGGCGTCTCGGTCACCGTCGCCGACGCCCGCTTCGCCAAGCCGCTGGACGCCGATCTGATCCTTCGCCTCGCCCGCGAGCATGAAGCGATCATCACGGTGGAGGAGGGGGCCATGGGCGGCTTCGGCGCCTTCGTGCTCCAGCTCCTGGCCAAAAAGGGCGCGCTGGACGCGGGCCTGAAGATCCGCACCCTCCACCTGCCCGACATCTTTCAGGACCAGGACTCGCCCGAGGCCATGTATGTCACCGCGGGGCTCAACGCCGACCACATCGCCGCCGCGGCCCTGCAGGCGCTGGGCGTCGAGGCCAGCCGCGCGGTCAGAGCCTGAAACGCTAGAACGAAATCGGTTTGGACGCGATCGCGTCCGAATTCAGATTTCGTACCGGGATCATGCTGGAGCCTGATTTACGGCATCGGCGGACTCGCGAAGCGATTCCTCCCCAACCGATAAGGCTTCAGGACGCAACCTGCGACGTCCTGACCCGTTCCTCTCCGGGGCTTGCCAGGATCAGTCGCATGAAAACGTTTGTCGTCGCTCTATCCGCCGCCCTCGCCGTTGGGGCGTGTGCTCCCGCCATGGCCCAGAACTCCGCTCCGGCGACCGTCGCCACGCCTGAATCCTCCGCCCAACTGGTCATCATCCGTGACACGGACGACACCCTGACCTGCCCCCAGATGTCGGAAGAAGCGGCTCAGCTCAGCCAGACCATGGGTGCCGAACCCGACGGTGGCCTGTTCGGCGCGATGAGCGGCGTCGCCCGCGCCGGCGCGGCCATGGTCATTCCCGGTGCCGGCCTGGTGATGGCGGGTGCCGACGCCCTGACCCGCCCCGACCGTGAGCGTAAGGAAGCTGACTACCGCGCCGTCGAGCGACGTTGGTACTATTTGAACGGCCTCTATGCCGGCCGGGACTGCCAACAACAGGCCGAGGCGGCCAGTTCAACCCCGGCCAGCCCGGCCGACGCAGTCCCCGCCCAGACCGCTCGTGGTTCCTGAAGTCACCCAGGGCCGCTCTGCCCTTTCGTCATCCGTTGGCGCGAGAGTGCGGCCCAGTGCTCCCCGGACAACGAGCCCTCGGGGCGAGCCCGATCCGGCTAGGCGACGATGCTTGCCCGAATCCCCAGCCGCCGCCAGCGACGGTTCGCCACGCCCCCGAGACGACGAAGCAAACATGCGGAAAATCAACGCCGTACAGCACGCCCGCCCCGCCTTGACCTGAACGGGTCGCGCCTATAGTTTCCGCGCCGAATTCAGACCCCTTCGACGCCCGCCTTCCGGTGACCAGCGGCGAGGCGCTGAGGCCACAATGTCCCTGCCACCGGAATCGCGCGAAGAGGCGATCGCTCGTCTCAACGAAAGCGCATCCGATCTGGAGGCGCGCACCGCCCGGCAGATCTCTCACGAGGCGGCGGGTCAGGCGGCGGCGGGACAAGCCTGGAAGATTCTCGCCGATCTGTTCGGTGGCGTCTTCGTCGGTCTGGGGGCGGGCTTTCTCGTGGACTGGTTCCTTGGAATCACTCCGTGGGGCATCATCGGTGGAGTCCTTCTGGGCTTTGCCCTGTCGATCTATATGGCGCGCCGTACGGCCAATCGGCTGATGGCGCAGGCTAAGGCGGCAGGTGTCACGGCTCAGGCCGTGCCCTACGAGGAAGCCGGCGAACAAGACGAGGAGCGATAGGCGCTTGGCCGATCCGATTGAGCAGTTTCAGGTCAAGCCCATCGCGGGGCTGGATTTCGGCGAGGTCACCCTTCCGATTCTCGGCAGTGTGCAGGTGGCCTTCACCAATTCGCACCTGGCCATGACAATCGCCTTTGCAGCCGTCGTGCTGTTCCTGACGCTCGTCACTTCCAACGCCAAAGTCGTTCCCGGTCGTCTCCAGGCTGCGGGCGAGACCCTGTTCGACCTGATCGACGGCGTGACCGACTCCATCATCGGCCACGACGGGCGAAAATATTTCCCGTTCGTCTTCACCCTGTTCATGCTGATCCTGGCCATGAACCTGCTGGGGATGTTCCTGTCGTTCACCGCGACATCGCAACTGGCGGTGACCAGCACCTTTGCCCTCATCACCATCCTGCTGGTCGTCGGCATCGGCTTCGCCAAGCATGGCTTGGGTTTCTTCAGCCTGTTCTGGCCCGCCAGCGCGCCGCTGGTGTTGCGTCCCGTTGTCGGTGCGATCGAGTTCCTGTCATTCCTGCTGCGTCCCATCACCCTGGCCCTGCGTTTGTTCGGCAACATGCTGGGTGGCCACATCGCCCTGAAGATATTCGCGGGCTTCGTGGTGTCGATGGGTGGTCTTGCGGCCGCCGGCGGGGTGGGTCTGCTGGGCCTGCCCGTCGCCGCGCTGTCGATGGGGATGGTCGTGGGAATCACCGCTCTGGAGTTCCTCGTGGCCTTCCTTCAAGCCTTCGTTTTCGCCGTTCTGGCCAGCATCTATCTCAATGATGTGGTCAACCTGGGTGAAGGCCACTAAGGCCGTCCCAGTTTTCGCCAATCCATCCAACCTGTCTGAATAGGATACTCATCATGGAACCCGAATCCTTCAAATACTTCGGTATCGGCCTGGCCACCCTGGGCATGCTCGGCTCGGCCATCGGCGTGGGCAACATCTTCGGCAACTTCCTGGCCGGTGCCCTGCGCAACCCGTCGGCTGCCGCGTCGCAAGTTGGCAACCTGTTCGTGGGCGCGGCCCTGGTCGAAGCCCTGGGCATTCTCGCCTTCGTGCTCGGCATTCTGGCCTGGCTGGGCTAAACCCCGACCGGAAATGATGCGGCGGCGCGAGCGAACCTTTCGGAACGCCCGCGCCGCCGTCGCTATTTGCTGAACAGACAGACGGGTCCATGGCCACGACACCCTCCCAAGACGCAGCGCCGCTTTCCGCGGACCAGATGCACGCCGGAACGGCGACGCCCGTCACTCAAGGCGAATCGGCCGGACTGCCGCAATTCGAATTTGAAAACTGGGCCGGGCAGATCGTCTATCTGCTCATCCTGTTCCTTGCCCTCTATCTGCTGATCTCGAGGGTCTTCGCGCCCCGCCTCCGCCGGGTGATGGACCAGAGGGCCGACACCATTTCCTCCGCCGTCGCCACCGCGCGTCAGGTCCAGGCCGAAGCCGCCGAGCAGGCCGTCGTGGCTAAGATCGAGGTCGAGCAGGCCCGGGCCACCTCGCGGGCTACCGTCGCCGCTGCCCGCGCTCGCGTTGCGGAGGAAGCCAACGCCCGCGCCGCCGCCGAAGAGTCCGTCGTCTCCGCGCGCATCGCCGAGGCCGAGGCCGCCATTGCCCGGACCCGCGACGCCGCCATGGTCAACGTCGGGGCCATCGCCTCCGACACCCTGGTCGCCATCGTCGACCGACTGACCGGCAAGGCCCCGACCGCCGCAGAGGCCGCCGCCGCCGTCAAGGGAGCCGCCTGACATGAACGTGTTCCTGAAAGAGGGTTTCTTCGCTCTCGACAGCTCCGAGCTATGGGTCGGCATCGGCCTGCTTCTGTTCTTCGCCATCCTGCTGTGGGCGGGCGTGCACAAACTGGTCGCCGGCCAACTCGACGCCAAGGCTGCCAAAATCCAGGGCCAACTCGACGAGGCCGCCCGACTGCGAGCCGAGGCCGAGGCCCTGTTGGCCCAGATCCGCGCCGAAAAAGCCGAGGCAGAAGCCCAGGCCGCCGCGATGCTGAAGGCCGCCGAGGCCGACGCCCGTCTGATGGAAGTCGAGGCCAAGGCCAGGCTCGAAGAGACCCTGAAGCGTCGTCAGGCCTTGGCCGAGCGCCGCATCGCCCAGGCCGAGGTCCGGGCCATCGCCGAGGTCAAGACCGCCGCAGCCGACCTCGCCGCCCGCGCCGCTGAACAAATCCTCGCCGCCCGTCTGGCCGGCCAGACGACCGACCCCCTGCTCGACGCCGCCATCGCCCAGATCGGCGCGCGGTTGAACTGAGCCCGGGAGGCGTCAGTGTGCCGGCGCGGCGCTGAACGGGTGGTGGGCTGACTTGTCCCGCCTCACCAGCCGCCCGTAGACGTTGCCCAGCAAGATACCGAAGACGGCGTGACTGACGATCATCCAGGCCAGGCTGCCGAAGCCCGCTCGCATGAAGAACATGCCCGCGCCGCCGATCGGCGCGATGACCAGAGCCATCAGGATGAAGGCACCCACGGCGAACAGGATGCCCTTCGATTCGGGCGTGTCCGTCGGCAGTCTCGTGCACAGTACGCCGAACACCGCGCCCAGGCCCAGTCCGGCTAAGATGTGCACGGCCCAGCCGATAACGAGATTGTCCGGATTCTGAAGGATGACGGCCATGAGCTGCGGAAACGCGACCGCCCAGTGACCGACCGACAAGTTGATGGCCTCGAGGACCGAAACCACGGTCGTGGCCGCGAAACCGGCGACCAGGCCCTTTTGTACGCGTGACATCATGACCCTAGCGCCTCCCAACGCCAGCTTCTGTTTTGATAACGCTTGGGCAGCATACGCCTGTTGGGCGGAACTGCGTTCAAATTGCCGTGCCCGGCCGGATCAAGTCCAGTGCGCGCCGGTAAGGGCTTCGGAGGCCTCCCACAGCCGCGCCGCGACTTCCGCGTCGCGGGCCTGGTGGCAAATCTCGGCAGGTCCGGCCGGTCCCTTGAGCTCGTTCATTCGGGTCGGGCCGTAGTAACCTCCGGGCAGAACTTCGGCCGCCGTCGCTGCCATGAGGATTGGCAGAGCTCCGTCCGCTTGCGAGTGACTGACGAGCGGCTCGATCAGGGGGCGGAAGATCAGGCCCATCACCGCCCGGGCGATGGGCGAACCGATCAGCGGCCCGTTGGCGATCAGGGCGGTTCGCGCATAGCCGGGATGGGCCGCCACGCTGGTCAGGCCCCAACCGTTCACCGCGCTGCGTCTGTCGAGCTCAAGCGCGAACATCAGCGTTGCCAGTTTGGACTGGGCGTAGACCGGCCAAGGCTTGTAGTCGACCTGGTACTGCAGGTCGTCCAGACGGATCTTGCCGTGCCGATGCGCGATGCTGGACAGCTGAACCACGCGCGCATGGCCGGCTCGCAGCAGTGGAAGCAGTCGCCCCGTGAGGGCGAAATGCCCGAGGTAGTTGGTCGCCAGCTGGGTCTCGAAGCCGTCTTCGGTGGTCGAACGCTTCGGCGGGGACATCACGCCGGCGTTGTTGATCAGGATGTCAACGGGCCGACCTTCGGACAGCAGGCGAGCTGCAAAGTCCATAACCGAAGCCTGGGACGCCAGGTCCAGCGGCTCGAACCGCAGCCGGGCGTCCGGCTGACCCAGCCGGATGGTTGTGATCGCGGCGTTGGCGCGGTCGGCGTTGCGGGTCGCCACGATGACTTCCGCCCCTTTGGCGGCCAGAGCCTTCGCGGTCTCGAACCCCGTGCCGCTATTGGATCCGGTGACGACGGCCAGCTTGCCGGTATGGTCGGGGATGTCGCGGATAGTGAAACGGGTCATGCCGGACAGGTTGGGCCGCGACCAGTCCGGCACAAGCCCGGCCTTACTCCGCCGCGATGCTCGCCCCTTCGGGCGCCGTCCAGCGTAGCACCGGCGTGCGGGCGGCACGGGTCTCGTCCAGACGCTTGAGCGGCGCATGGAACGGCGCGCCCTTGAACCGGTCGACGTTACCCCCCCCGTTCTTCGTTTCCACGGCCGCCCCCGCCAGCGCCCGCATGGCGTGGATGAAGCGATCCAGCTCCTGCTTCGACTCCGTCTCGGTCGGCTCGATCAGCATGGCCCCGTGGACGACCAGCGGGAAATACATGGTCATCGGGTGGAAGCCCTCGTCGATCATCGCCTTGGCGAAGTCGAGCGTGGTGATGTCCGTGCCCTTCAACCATTCGTCGTCGAACAGGGCCTCGTGCATGCACGGACCCTCTGGGAAGGCCGCCGACATCACGTCCGACAGACGCGCCTTGATATAGTTGGCGTTCAACACCGCGTCCTCAGCGACCTGACGCAGGCCGTCAGCGCCGTGGCTCATCATGTAGCTGAGCGCGCGGGTGTACATGCCCATCTGGCCCTGGAAGGCGCACATCCGGCCGAAGGCTTGGGCGGCCTCGTCTTCCTCGCGCTCGATCAGGCGATAGCCGTCCCCGTCGTTGACTACCCAGGGGGCCGGGGCGAAGGGGGCCAGGGCGGCCGACAGCACCACCGGTCCCGAGCCTGGACCGCCGCCGCCGTGGGGCGTCGAGAAGGTCTTGTGCAGGTTGATGTGCATCGCATCGACGCCCAGGTCGCCCGGCCGCACCCGCCCGACGATGGCGTTGAAATTGGCCCCGTCGCAATAGAAATACGCGCCGGCTTCGTGGGTCAGCCGGCTGATCTCGAGGATGTCACGCTCGAACAGGCCGCAGGTGTTGGGATTGGTCACCATGATGGCGGCCACGTCGTCGCCCAGCTTGGACGCCAGATCAGCGACGTCGACGCGTCCGTCGTCGGTCTGGGCCACTTCCACGACGGTGTAGCCGACGAAGGCGGCGGTCGCCGGGTTGGTGCCGTGGGCCGAGGTCGGCACCAGCACCTTGCGGCGCCTCTCATGCTCGCCCGAGGCCTCATGCGCGGCCCGGATGGCCATCAGGCCGCACAGCTCGCCGTGGGCTCCCGCTTTTGGAGAAAGCGCGACGGCGGGCATCCCCGTCAGGGTCTTCAGCCAGTGGGCCAGGGTGTCCATCACCTCCAGCGCGCCCTGCACGGTCGAGGTCGGCTGCAACGGATGGATGTCCGAGAAGCCGGGCAGGCGCGCCATCTTCTCATTGAGGCGCGGGTTGTGCTTCATCGTGCACGAACCCAGCGGATAGATGGCCAGGTCGATGGCGTGGTTCTTCTGCGACAGGCGCACATAGTGGCGCATGGTCTCTGGCTCGCTCAGACCCGGCAGGCCGATCGGATCCCTGCGGACCAGATCGCCGAGATCGGACCCATCAGTCTTCGGCTCCGGTAGATCGACGCCGGTCTTGCCCCAGCCATCTCTCTCGAAGATCAGGGCCTCGTTCTGCAGCAGGCCGCGGCCGCCGGTCAGGGTGGCGGGCTTGCTCTCAACGCGGTTCGGCGTGGACGGACGGCCGACGGTGTTCATGGTGCTCATCGTTCCGCTCCTCAGTTCGCCAGGACCTTGGCGAGCGAACCCGCCAGAATGTTCATGTCGGCATCCAGCGTCGTCTCGGTCGCGGCGACCAGCAGAACGTCGTCCATGCCCGCTGCGGGGGCCAGGCGGCTGTAGGGCACGCCAGCCAGGATGCGATGCCGGGCCAGCGCCTCGACCACCTCGGCGGCGGGCTTAGGCAGTCGAACCGCGAACTCGTTGAAGAACCGCGGGGTCAACACTTCGACGCCGGGGACGGCGGCCAGCGCATCACGCGTGGCCAAAGCCTTCTCGTGGTTCAGCAGGGCCAGTTTGCGCAGGCCCGTCTCACCCAGCAGACTCATGTGGATGGTGAAGGCCAGGGTACACAGGCCCGAGTTGGTGCAGATGTTCGACGTCGCCTTGTCGCGGCGGATGTGCTGTTCCCGCGTCGACAGGGTCAGAACGAAGCCGCGCGCGCCATCGGCGTCGACCGTCTCGCCGCACAGACGGCCCGGCATCTGGCGCACCAGCTTTTCGCGGCAGGCGAACAGGCCGACATAGGGTCCGCCATAGTTCAGCGCATTGCCGATCGACTGGCCCTCGGCGGCGACGATGTCGGCCCCCATCTCGCCCGGTGACTTCAGCAGGCCCATCGACACCGCCTCGGTGACGACGACGATCAGCAGGGCACCCGCGGCGTGAGCGGCCTCGGCGATTTTCGTCACATCGGTGGCGGTGCCGAACACGTTGGGGGTCTGGACAACGACGCAGGCCGTGTCCGGCCCGATCCGGGCGATCACATCGGCCTCGGCGTCGATCGCCGCGGCCAGCACCTCGGTCTCGACGCCGACGGCGTGGACCACGGTCTCGGTCGCCCGGACATAGTGCGGATGCACCCCGCCCGAGATCACCGCCTTGTTGCGGCGGGTCACGCGGGTGGCCATCAGCACGCCTTCGGCCATGGCGGTCGAGCCGTCATACAGACTGGCGTTCGCCACCGGCATGCCGGTCAGGTTCGCGACCTGGGTCTGGAATTCATACAGATACTGCAGGGTGCCTTGCGCGATCTCCGGCTGGTACGGCGTGTAGCTGGTCAGGAACTCCGACCGCTGGATCACATGGTCCACCGTCGCCGGGACGTGGTGCTTGTAAGCCCCCGCGCCGCAGAAGAACGGCACCGAGCCGGCCACCGTGTTCTTCGCCGCGATGGCGCTGAGCGCCCGCTCGACCTCCAGTTCGCCCGCCACGCGCGGCAGGTCGACGAAGCCGTTGCGCCGCGCGGTTTGAGGCACGTCGATGAACAGGTCATCAATGGATTTCGCCCCGATGGCCGCCAGCATGGCGGAACGGTCGTCGGGCGTTAGCGGGAGGTAGCGCATGGCGGGGGAGATCCGTGCGGGAGGGAAAGGGGTTAGAGCGTACTCAGGTACTGGTCGTAGGCAGCGCGATCCATCAGGCCGTCTGTCGCAGAGGCGTCGGCCACCTTGATCTTGGCGAACCAGCCTTCGCCTTCCGGATCGGCGTTGACGGTTTCGGGTGCGGAGGCCAGGGCGGCGTTGCCCTCGACCACTTCGCCGGCCACGGGGGCATAGACGTCGGATGCCGCCTTGACGCTTTCGACCACAGCAAAGCCGTCGCCCTTCGACACGGTCTTGCCGGCCTCCGGAGTCTCGACGAACACGACGTCGCCCAGCTGGTCGGCGGCGTGTTTTGTGATGCCGACGGTGGCGACGTCACCGTCGACTTTGACCCATTCGTGATCCTTGGTGAAATGCATCGGCCGGGTCCTCAGGTCTTGGGTTTGCGGTAATAGCGTTGGGCGACGAAGGGCATGGCGACGACCTCGGCGGCGGCGGGCTTGCCGCGCACCAGAACCTTCAGGGCGGTGCCCAGCTCAGCGAAGACGGGTGGGACATAGCCCATGGCGATGTTGCGGCCCAAGGTTGGCGACGGCCCGCCCGACGTGACATTGCCGATGATGTTGCCGTCCATGTCGGCGATCTCGGCACCTTCGCGGGCCGGGGCACCTTCCTTGACGCTGAGACCGACGCGAACGCGGCCCGGGCCTTCGGCGAGTTCCTTCAGGATCCGCTCGGCACCGTTGAAGTCCGCCCCCCCTTCCGGAGGCTTGGCCTTGCGCGACTTCGACAGGGCGAAGGTGAGCGCGCCCTCGACCGGCGAGGTCGTGGCGTCGATATCATGGCCGTGCAGGGGCAGGCCGGCTTCCAGCCGCAGGCTGTCGCGCGCGCCCAGGCCGATCGGTTTGACGCGGGCGTCCTGCAACAGCGTGTTCCAGATACGCTCCGCGTCGGCGTTCGGCACCGAAATTTCGTAGCCGTCCTCGCCGGTGTAGCCCGAACGCGAGATGAAGCAGTCCACTCCGAACAACACGAGGCGGGCGCAATCCATGAAACCGAACTCGGCCAGTACCGGCTCATGCGCGGCCATGACCTCGACGGCCTCGGGCCCCTGGATGGCGATCAGCGAACGGTCGGACAGGATGGTCAGGGTAGCGTCGCCCTCAAGGTTGGCCTCCAGGAAGGCAAAGTCGGCGTCCTTGTTGCCGGCGTTGACCACGACATAGAGACCGTCATGGTCCGGCCGCCCCGCCATCAGGTCGTCCATGATACCGCCCTCGGCATTCAGCAGCAGGCTGTATTTCTGCCGGCCCGCCTTCAGGATCGCATAGTCGCCGGGCACGAAGCGCTCGAACTGGGCCGTGGCGTCCTCGCCGGTGATCTTGCACTGGCCCATGTGGGACACGTCGAACAGGCCTGCGTGTTCGCGGGTCCAGCGGTGCTCGGCCAGCACGCCCCCGAATTCGCCAGCGTACTGGACCGGCATGTCATAGCCGCCGAAGCCCACCATGCGCGCGCCCAGCGCGCGGTGGGCCGCGTTAAGAACGGTGGTCTTGAGGATTTCGTCGGCCATTCAGACTCTCCGGGTCGCGTGTTGCGGCGGAAAGCTCCGCCGTCCTCGCGCCCCCGCTGTCCTGAAGCCTGAGAGATTCCGGCGCCTGAAGTGAGGCGTCTTGCTCCGTCGGCGCGCTCAGCTGAGCGACTTTCCAGCGTCCGAATGTCCTCGCGGTCCGTTTGCCTGAGCGTTTCCGGGGCGGTTGCGCCTTCGGCTCCGGACCCTTCGAGAAGGCTCCGATCTCTCCCGCGAGAGCCTGTGACGTAGGCCTCGACTCACGGCCGAAGTCAAGCGGAACGGGCAGCCCATGCGTCAACGTCGGCCAGCCGCGCTGCCTTGTCGGCCTCGCCCAGGAATGAGCCCTCGAAGCTGTTGCGGGCCAGCAGGGTGACCTGTTCGCGGGTCAGCCCCACGGCTCTGGCCAGCTGCCGGTAGTTCTCGTTCACATAGCCGCCGAAATAGGCGGGGTCGTCCGAGTTGAGGGTCACATGCAGGGCGCGCCGCAGCATCTCCGGGACCGGGTGATCCTTCAGGTCCTTGACCACGCAGAGCTTCAGGTTCGACAGGGGGCAAACCGTCAAGGTCATCTTCGACGTCGCCAGCCGCTGGATCAGGGCCTCGTCCTCCATCGAGCGATTGCCGTGGTCGATACGGTCGATATGCAGCAGGTCCAGCGCCTCGTAAACATAGGCTGGCGGCCCCTCTTCGCCGGCATGGGCACAGAGCTTGAGACCGAGCGCCCGGGCGGCGGCGAAGACGCGTTCGAACTTGGAGGGCGGATGCCCTACCTCCGAGGAATCCAGCCCCACCGCGACGAAATGATGCAGCTGCGGTTTGGCCGCCTCAAGGGTCGCGAAGGCTTCCTCTTCGCTTAGGTGCCGCAGGAAGCTGAGGATCAGGCCCGAGCTCACGCCCAACTCGGCCTTGGCGCGGTCCATGCCGGCGACTAAACCTTCGACGACCACGTCGAAGGGTACGCCCCGGTCGGTGTGGGTCTGGGGATCGAAGAAGATTTCGGCGTGGCGCACGTTGTCTGCGGCCGCGCGCTGGAAATAGGCGAAGGCCAGATCCTCGAAATCACGCCGTGTCAGCAGCACATTGGCCCCGGCGTAATAGATGTCGAGAAAGTCCTGCAGGTTCGAGAAATCATAGGCCGCCCGCACCGCCTCGACGCTGTCGAAGGGAATGGCGACGCCGTTCCGCCGCGCCAGTTCGAACATCAGCTCAGGTTCCAGAGACCCCTCGATGTGAAGGTGCAGCTCGGCCTTGGGCAGGCCGGCGATATAGGCGTCGAGCGACATGGGCGGCTCCGGAGAAGACGTGCCCAGTCTGTCCTACATTCGCTCCGGCGTGTCGATTCCCAGCAGGGACAGGGCCGTCTCCAGCTGGTCCAGCGCCGCCTTCGACAGGGCCAGGCGCGAGGTCTTTGTCGCGGCGTCCGGCGCGATCAGGACCGGGCAGGCGGCGTAGAATTTCGAGAAGCCCTGCGCCAGTCGAAAGGCGTGTTCCGCGACCACGTGCGGCATGCGCTTGTCGTAGGCCTCGGCCACGGCCTGAGAGAAGGCGTCCAGCGTCATCACCAGGTCGCGCTCTGCCGGCTCGCCAATGACGATGGTGCCGGGCGTCAGGCCCTGTTCGGCGGCCTTGCGCATCAGGGATTTGATCCGCACCGCCTGGTACAGCAGGTAGGGGCCGGTCTTGCCCTCGAAGCTCATGAACCGGTCCAGGTCGAAGACGTAGCTGGTGGTTCGGCTGTTCGACAGGTCGGCGAATTTCAGGGCCGCGACCGCCACCTTGCGGGCGGTGTCCTCGAACTCCGCCCCAGGCAGGTCGTCGCCCAGCTTGGCCTCATGCAGCCGCTCGCGGGCCTTGTCCGTGGCCATGGTGATCAGGTCGTGCAGCTTCAGAACGCCCCCGGCGCGGGTCTTGAAGGGCTTGCCGTCCGGCCCGTTCATGGTGCCGAACCCGAGGTGGTCCAGCGACCCCTCGGCGGCGTAGCCGGCCAGGTAGGCCGCGCGGAACACCTGTTCGAAATGCTCGGCCTGACGCTCGTCGACGACGTAGAGGATCAGGTCGGGGTCGATGGTTTTCCGGCGATCCAGAATCGTCGCCAGGTCGGTCGTCCCGTACATGGCCGACCCTTCGGAGCTGATCACCAGCAGCGGCGGCGGGCTGGGAGCCTCGATCATACTGCCGTCAGCCAGCTTGCGTTTGCGCATTTCTCCGGGTTTGGCGACGTGGACCACCCGGGCCCCGTCGTCCTCGACCAGCAGGCCATCCCGCTCCAGATGGGCGATCATCTCGGGCAACAGCGGATCGGCGTCGCTCTCGCCGTTCCACAGGTCGAAGGTCACGCCCAAGGCACCGAACTCGCGCTCCAGCGCCGTGCGGCTGACGGCCACGAAATGGGCCCAGAGTGCGCGATAGCCGGGACGCCCGCCCTGCAGCTCGGCCGTCGCCCTGCGAGCGCGGTCACGAAAGGCGGGGTCGGACTTCGCCTCGGCGGCAGCGGCCGGATACAGGCGCTCGAGGTCTTCCAGCGTCACCGGGCTGGCGGTCGGGAAGGGGCCTTCGCCCTCAGCCAGGAACGCCGCCGCCGTGCCCTCGTCGCCGACGGCGACGATGAGCAGGCCCATCTGGAAGCCCCAGTCGCCGAAATGGGCGTCGCCCCAGACCGTATCGCCCCGGAAGCGGTACAGCCGCTTCAGGCTTTCGCCGATGATGGATGAGCGCAGGTGACCGACGTGCATCGGCTTGGCGACGTTGGGGCCGGCGAAGTCGATCACGACCTTGCGCGGGTCGGCGACCAGCGCCGCGCCGGAATGGTCCACGTCGTTCGCCACTTCGGCGGCGCGCGCGGCCAGCGTCGCGTCGGCGACCTTCAGGTTGATGAAGCCCGGCCCGGCGACCTCGACCGAAGACAGGCGAGCGTCGCCCTGAAGCCGCTCGGCCACCCTGCCGGCCAGTTCTCGTGGATTGGCCTTCAGCGCCTTGGCGGCGGCCAGAGCCCCGTTCGACTGGAAGTCGGCGAGGTCGGGCCGGTCTGACGGCGTGACGCGCGCCAGGGCGGGGTCCACGCCTTCGGCTGCGAAGGCGGCCCCGACCGCTTCGCCCAGAACAGTCCTGAGGTCGGTCACTTACTCGGCCGGGGGCGTGGCGGCCAGCGTGCCCGCATTGACGCGGAAGCGGCTGCCTGACCGGTTGAACTCGGCCATCTGGGGCGTCACGTCGAAACCGACCAGGATCTCGAAATTATCGCCGCTGGTCGTCGCTTCGGCCCTGGGGATGATGATGGTTTGGTCCTGGGTGACGGACGCGGTCGTGGCGCCGTCGAAGTCCACGGGCAGGTCGAAATATTCCTTTGCCAGAATGGCCTTGTTCCGCTCAGTGACCGCGATCCAGTAGCGATAGGTGCGCTGGTCGCCCTGCGCCTGCGGTCCTCGGCCCAGGTTGAACAGGACGCGTGTCTGGACCGTGATCGGTTCGTCGCCCTGATAGCCGCAGTTGGAGGTCAGGCCCTCGATCTCGCCGGTAAAGCCGACATTCGAGGCGGCGACCCGATCGCCGGTGAGTTCGACGTAGCGCGCGCCTTCGTACAGGATCTTCACATAGGGGCAGGGACCTGCGGCGGCGTTGCGGCGCAGGGGCGCGATGCGCGGGCCGCGCGCCCGGTTGTTCTGCTCTGAGCCGTCGGCGCTCTGGCCCCGGTCTGACCCCCCCTGCTGGCCGGGCTGTGGCCGCGTCTGCGCGTGTGCCGCCGAGGGCGCCAGAACGACCGACAGCGTGGCGGCGGCGAGGGCCGAAGCCAGGGAAACATTCAGGACGCGACGCATCGATATTCTTCCAGACACGAGGAGGCTCGGCGACGGCCGGACGCCGAACGCAAGCTCGCGGGTGATAGCGGCTAAAGCGAGGCGCGGCAAACCTCCCCGACTCCGACCCCGACCACTGCCACGACCGCGACCGCGCATCACGATATGGTGGCGGCGGCGGCGTTGAACGACTAGGTTCCAGCCATGACCCCGACCGCGTCCATCCTCTCCCACGACCGCCGACGGCTCACGGTCCGTCTTGCGACGCCGCGTGGCTTCTGCGCGGGCGTCGATCGCGCCATCCAGATCGTCGAGCGGGCCATCGAGAAGTTCGGCGCGCCGGTCTATGTGCGGCATGAGATCGTCCACAATCGCCATGTCGTCGAGCGGTTGAAGGCCATGGGCGCTGTCTTCGTCAAGGAACTGGACGACTGCCCCGACGACCGGCCGGTGGTCTTCTCGGCCCATGGCGTGCCCAAATCGGTTCCGGCCACGGCCCGGGCGAGAGAGATGATGTTCCTCGACGCCACCTGCCCGCTGGTCTCCAAGGTTCACGTCGAGGCCGAGCGCCATCACGCGGCGGGCAGGCACATCATCCTGATCGGCCACGCCGGTCATCCGGAGGTGATCGGGACGCTCGGCCAACTTCCTTCCGGAGCCATCAGCCTGGTCGAGACGGTGGAGGATGCGGAGGGCTTCCGACGGCCGGGCGACGCGCCGCTGGCCTATGCGACGCAGACGACCCTGTCGGTGGACGACACGGCCGAGATCCTCGCGACGCTGAAGCGGCGATTCCCTGAACTGCCCGATCCGCACAAGGAAGACATCTGCTACGCCACCACCAACCGGCAGGACGCGGTCAAAAGACTGGCGGCGGATTGCGATCTGGTCTTGGTGGTGGGGTCCGCCAATTCGTCCAACTCGGTGCGCCTGGTCGAGGTCGCCTTGCGCGCCGGGGCCCGCGATGCGCGGCTGGTCGACGACGCGGCCCAGGTCGACTGGGCCTGGCTGGATGGCGTCTCGACCCTGGGCATCACGGCGGGAGCCTCTGCCCCCGAACAGCTGATCGAGGCGCTGATCGACGCGGTGCGCGCGCGCTTCGACGCTCATGTGGTCGAGGACGACGGGGAGCGCGAGACGGTGACGTTCAAACTGCCGCGGGAGCTCACGGCCTGATCACCGTCCTTGCGCCGACGGAGCCTTTGCCATTGGTCGGGCGTTGATCGCCGGACCCTCAAGAGGATGCCCATGCGCCGTCTTCGCTCCGCCTGCTCCATCGCCACGGGCATGGCCCTGTTCGCAGCAACGGCCTGCACTGAGCCGGAAGAGCCCGTGGTGGTTCCCGCCGAGCCGACTGAAGCCGCGCCCTCTGGCACCGTGGCCTCGGTCGCCTGGACGTGCGAGAGCGGCGAGACGGTCGCGGTCGGTTATCCGGAGCCCGCAGCGGCCAGGCTGACCTATAAGGGCAAGGCCTACGCCCTGCGGTCCACGCAGTCCGCGTCGGGGGCTCGCTATATTGGATCAGGCGTCGAATGGTTGACGGTGACACGGGGCGGCGTGGAAGAGGCCACGCTCAGCCGTCTGGGTCCGGATCAAGAGGTCGCCGTCGCCCCGTTGGAGCGGTGCAGCCGACCCGCCGCCGGTGCCGGCCTCGCGGGCGTCCTGCCGCCCCAGCCCGAGATCGTCCCCGTTTCCGCCCCATGCAAGGGACCGCAGTTGAAGCTGTCTCTGGACGGCGGCGACGCCGGGAGGGGCAACCGGGTCTCCATCCTCGGAGCCCAGAACGTCGGAACCCAGCCGTGCAGCCTGACCGGCTATCCCACGGTCACTCTGCAGGACAGCCAGAGCCGGCCCATCGCCACCGTCCGCGCCGAACAGGATCCAGGAAATCATTTCCGCGCCGGCCAGGTGCCGACGCCCGTCGAGCTGGCACCGCAGGGCAAGGCCTTCTTTGACGTGGCCTGGAATGTGGTCGCCGACGAAAGCCGGGGCGAGAAAGCCTGTCCGTCGGCCGCCCGCATCCGCATGACGACTCCGGCCGACACGGCGGTCGTTTCGCTCGATCAGGCGTTCGCCCCCTGTGGCGGGCGCATCCGGGTCAGCCCGTTCCGGCCGGTGGCCGAACCGGCGCCGCCAGTCGCGGCGACGACCCGAACCAAGCGCTAGGGGTTCAAACGCGAACCAAAACGGCGTAGCGGATCGCCCATGACAGCCAGCTTCCACCAACGCGTCCGCGCGGAACTCGCCGACATTGACGCCCAGGGGCTGACCAAGCCCGAACGGGTCATCGCCTCCCGTCAGGGTCCGGTGATCCGGGTCGGCGGGCGCGACGTGCTGAATTTCTGCGCCAACAACTATCTCGGCCTCGCCAGCGATGAGCGGGTGACGCAGGCGGGAATTCGGGCGCAGGAAAAATGGGGCGCGGGCACGGCCTCGGTCCGCTTCATCTGCGGCACGCTGGAAATCCACAAGGAACTGGAGCGGTCCGTCGCCGACTATCTCGGTTTCGAGGACACGATCCTTTTCGCGGCCGCCTTCGACGCCAACGGCGGCCTGTTCGAGCCGCTGTTCGGGGCCGAGGACGCCATCGTCTCCGACAGCCTGAACCATGCCTCGATCATCGACGGGGTTCGGCTGTGCAAGGCCAAGCGCTATCGCTTCGCCACCTCGGACATGAACGACCTGGAGGCCCAGCTGAAACAGGCCCGGGCTGATGGCGCGCGGGAGATCGTCATCGCCACCGACGGCGTCTTCTCGATGGACGGCTATATCGCGAAGCTGAAGGACATCCGGGCGCTGGCTGACAAATACGATGCCCTCATCATGGTCGACGACTGCCACGCGACGGGCTTCCTCGGACCCAAGGGCCGGGGCTCCTATGCGCACCACGGGGTCGAGATCGACTTTCTGACCGGCACCTTCGGCAAGGCGCTGGGCGGGGCGATGGGCGGCTTCATCTGCGCCACATCCGAAGTCGTGGCCCTGCTCAAACAGCGCGCCCGGCCCTATCTGTTCTCCAACGCCCTGGCCCCCGCGATCTGCGGCTCCAGCCTTGAGGCCATCCGCATTTCCGGCGGAGAGGAAGGCGATGCCCTGCGCCAACAGCTGTTCGCCAACGCCGTCCGCTATCGCTCCGCCATGACCGAGGCCGGGTTCACGCTTCTGCCCGGCGAGCATCCGATCATCCCGGTCATGCTCGGCGACGCCAAACTGGCCCAGGATTTCGCCGCCCGGGCGCTGGAGCTGGGAGTCTATGTCATCGGCTTCTCGTTCCCGGTGGTGCCCCGGGGACAAGCCCGCATCCGCACCCAGATGTCGGCGGCGCATACCTTCGAACAGATCGATCAGACGGTCGCGGCGTTCACGACGGCGGGACGGGAATTGGGAGTTATCTGATGGCGGACACCATGAAGGCCCTGGCCAAGACGAAGGCTGGCGTCGGCCTTGAGCTGATCGATGCCCCGATCCCGGTGGCGGGGCCCGAGGATGTGCTGATCCAGGTCAAGCGCACCGCCGTCTGCGGCACCGACATCCACATCTGGAACTGGGACGAGTGGTCCCAGAAGAATGTGCCCGTCCCGATGATCACCGGCCATGAGTTCTCCGGTGAGATCGTCGCTATCGGCAAGGACGTCGACCGCCGCCTGTCCGTCGGCCAGCGTGTCTCGGCCGAGGGCCACGTCATCGACCTGAACTCGGAAGCGGCCCGGGCGGGCCATTTCCACCTGGACCCGGCGACCAAGGGCATCGGCGTGAACCGCCAGGGGGCCTTTGCCGAGTTCGTTGTGGCTCCGGCGTTCAATGTGATCGAGCTGCCCGACGACATCCCCTATGAGATCGGCGCCATCCTCGATCCGTTCGGCAACGCCGTACACACCGCGCAGCAGTTCGACCTGCTGGGCGAGGACGTGCTGGTCACCGGCGCGGGACCGATCGGCATGATGGCCGCCGCCGTCGCCCGCCACGCTGGCGCGCGCACCGTGGTCCTGACCGACATCAACGATTTTCGGCTCGAGCTGGCGCAGAAGGTCGCGCCGGGCGTGCGCACGGTGAACACCACCCGCGAGGATCTGAAGGATGTCATGCACGAGCTCGGCCTCAAGGTCGGCTTTGACGTGGCGCTTGAGATGTCGGGTTCGCCGATCGCCTTCAAACAGTGCGTCGACACCCTGATCATGGGCGGCGGCATGGCCATGCTGGGTATTCCGTCAAAGCCGATGGAGACCGACTGGGGCGCCATCATCCTCAAGGCCCTGACCATCAAGGGCGTCTATGGGCGTGAGATGTTCACGACCTGGCGCAAGATGCTGGGCCTGCTCAAGGCCGGGCTCGACCTGCAGCCGCTGATCACCCACCGGATGAGCTATGACCGCTTCGAGGAAGGCTTCGAGGCCATGCGCTCGGGCCAGTCCGGCAAGGTGATCCTGAGTTGGGACAAGGCGGCCTGATGGGGTCGCGGGCGTTATGACGATCGAGCCCGTTCTTGCCTTTCTCGAGGGGCAGGGAACCGATGCCGCTGGCCGGACCGTCTTCGAAATACTGGCCTTCGGCGACGCCGCGCTGGAGCAGAATCACGACTTCATACCGTGGCTGTTCGCCCTGACCGAGCCGTCCGCCGCCGTACCCGACGCGCCGGTGCTCACGGCCGGGGAAGCCGCGGCGATCCGCCAGTCCGTCATGGCGCAATGCGCCTTGGCGGCCGCGACCGACCGGATGATGACCTTCTACCGGTCCACCCACGAGTGGTTGATGCCGAACGACCACAACCACCTGCGCATCACCCGGATCATCCGATCCCTGCGCCTGTTGCGTGACGATCCGTCGGCCGACGCGTTCCGCGACGCTATACTGGCGCGGGTCGAGGCGACGCGGGCACCCGTGAGCGCCCGCAGTCGCGGCTACTGGACGACGGCCTGAGTCAGGCCCTCCAGAAACCCAAGCCGCAACGCTGTCAGGCGAGTGTCTTGATCAGGGCGGTTTCGAAGGCCTTGGCTTCCGGTCCCGGAAGCACGATGGCGAGGCGGCCGGTTTCATAGAGTTCAAAAACGCGCGGGTGGATGTAGGACGAGCGGCAGATCGTCGGGGTATTCCCCAACAGGCCCGAAACCGCCTTCACACAGACGGTGATGTTTCGCTTCGCGTCGATCGGGGAGGTCGGCGGCTCCATCTCGCGCAGCGCCCGCGCCGCAGACACCGTTCCGGCCCAGGTGCGGAAATCCTTGGCCGAAAAGGTCTCGCCCATGGCGTCGCGGATGTAGGCGTTGACGTCGTCGGAGGTCACCCCGCAAACGTGACCCGCGTCATCGCGGTATTTGAATAGCTGTTGGCCCGGCAGTTCGCGCAGGCCCTTCACCACCGTGGCCAGCCGTCGATCACGCACTCGAACCTCGTGCTCGACCCCGCTCTTGCCCTTGAAGGCGAAGGTCAGGGCGGTGCCGTCGACCTCAAGATGCCGCTTGTTCAGCGTGGTCAGACCGTAGGAGTGGTTCTGCTTCGCATACTGGGCGTTGCCGACGCGGATCAGGGTGATTTCCAGCAGACGCACGGCAGTCCCCAGCACCTTGTCCCGGCTGATCCCCCGCCTGGTCAGATCGGCCTCTACCCGGCGTCGCAGTTTCGGCAAGGCCCGGGCGAAGGCGGGCAGGCGCTCAAACTTGGCTTCTGAGGCGTGACGGCTCCAGCCGTCGTGATAGCGATACTGCTTTCGCCCCTTGGCGTCTCGACCCGTGGCCTGGATGTGACCGCTGGCGCGCGGGCAGATCCAGACGTCAGTCCAGGCAGGCGGGATGGCCAGGGCGTCCACGCGGTCCAGGACCGTTTTGCCGCGGATCAGTTTGCCATGCTGGTCATGGTAGCTGAACCCCTTGCCGGACGAGGTCCGCCGCACTCCCGGCTGCTCGTCGCTGCAATAGGTCAGCCCCTTCGGAACCTCGGTCTGTCCTTTCAGGTCCATAGCGCCATGGGCCATCACGCGGTCGGCGTGTCGGTGAGAGGGGGGCGGCTGGGCATTTCAGACTCGTTTCGGGCTGGCGCACCGGCAACGACCGGGCCAGGCCGCGAGTTCCCCTTGACCGCCGGGGCGGGGAGGGGGATGCCCCGCGCATGAATTATCGTCACAGCTTTCACGCCGGAAACTTCGCCGACCTGGTCAAACACGCCCTCGTCCTCTGGCTGTTCGAGCGGCGGCAGGCGCAGGGGCCGGTCGCGGTCATCGACACCCATGCCGGGGCGGGGGTCTACGACCTGACCGGCGACGCCGCCCGTTCCAAGGAGTCCGAGGCCGGGATCGCCCGCCTGATGGCCACGGCCGATCGACCGCCCCTGATCGAAGCCCTGGCCCGCGCCGTGGCCGAGGTGAATGCCGACGGCGGCGCCGACTGGTATCCCGGCTCGCCCCTGCTGTTCGCCCAGCGGCTGCGCGCCGACGACCGCTATCTCGGCTTTGAGCTGAACCCGCCCGTGCTTGACCTGCTGACCGAGGTGCTGGAGTCCTTCCCCGGTGCCCAGGCGCGGGGCGGGGACGGCTATGATCAGGCCCGCGCTACGGCGGCCGAAACGACCGGGGCTTTCGTCGTGATCGATCCGCCGTTCGAGCAGCCGGACGACTATCTGCGCGCCGCCGATACGGCGGCCGCGATCGCGCGGGCCGACCCGCGGGCGACGGTGGCGATCTGGACGCCGCTGAAGGACATGGAGACCTTCGACGGCTTCCTGCGCCGTCTGGATCAGGCCGGGGTCAAGCGGGCGCTGGTGGCCGAGGCCCGGCTGCGGCCCCTGACCAATCCGATGAAGATGAACGGATGCGCGGTCGTGGTCCTGAACCCGCCGCCGGGCGCGGAAGCCGCCGCCTCGGAAATCTGCGGCTGGGTGGCGCAGACGCTGGGCGAAGAGGGTGCGCGGGCGGACGTGTGGATGACCGGCTAGTCGATCACTTCGCCGGCCTCGTAAAGGTTCGGCTCGAAGGTTGCGACGGCCATAATCGGCTCCATGGCGGCGTTGATGGCAGGGTCCCGCGCCATTGCCTTCCAGGCCTCGCGGGAGCGCCAGACGGCGTGGACCGCCGCCACCTTGCCGTTCAGGCCCTGGTGCAGGGTCGCCGAGACGAAACCATCCAGCGTCCGCTGGGCCCGGACCATGACGGTCAGCAACTCCATCAGCCCGTTCAGCTGTTCGGGCGCGCAGCGATAGACGTTGATCAGGACAACGGGCGCTGCGTCGGTATCGGTCATGGCGCTCCCATACCGGATCGCCCTTCCGCCGTCTCGGGAGATCGCCCATATCGGGTCGGTCGAGGAGGCCTGAATGACCCGTATCGCGATCCTGAAGACCGGCGCGCCGCCGCCCGCGCTGGGGGCGGTCCATGGCGACTATCCGGCCATGTTTCGCGCGCTTCTGGGTGACGGGTTCGCCTTCGAGAGTTTCGACGTCCAGGCGGGCGAGTGGCCGGATGCCGGGACTTTCGACGCGGCGATCATCACCGGCTCCTCGGCCGGGGTCTATGAGAGCGATCCGTGGATCGCCGATCTGCTGGACTGGATCCGCGCGGCGAAGGGCCGGACGAAACTGGTCGGTGTCTGCTTCGGCCATCAGGCCATGGCCCACGCGCTGGGCGGGCGGGTCGAGAAGTCGGACAAGGGCTGGGGCGTCGGCCTGCACCGCTATGCGGTGGTTTCGCCGGAGCCGTGGATGAGCCCGATCGCCGACACGGTCGCCATTCCGGCCTCGCATCAGGACCAGGTGGTCGAGAAGCCGGCCGAGGCCCGGGTGATCCTGCGCAGCGACTTCACGCCGTATGCCGGACTGGCGTGGGGTGATGACGCGATCTCGCTTCAGCCGCATCCGGAATTCACCCCGGCCTTCGCGACGGCGCTGACGGCGGGGCGGCATGACCGGATCGATCCGGCGCTGGTCGGCCGTGCGGTGGACAGTCTCAAGACGGCGGATGATCGGGCGGTGGTTGGCCGATGGATCAGCGACTTTGCTACGGCCACTTCACCACGGGCGGCATTGAGCTGAGGATCGACTCGACGTTGCCGCCGGTCTTGAGGCCGAACATCGTGCCGCGGTCGTAGAGCAGGTTGAACTCGACGTAGCGGCCGCGACGGATCAGCTGTTCCTCGCGGTCCCCCGCCGTCCAAGGCTCGGTCATCCGTCCACGGACGATACTCGAATAGACGCTGAGGAAGGCCTCGCCGACGTCGCGGGTGAAGGCAAAGTCCTTGGCATGGTCGCCGCTGTTGTGGTGGTCGTAGAAGATGCCGCCTGTGCCGCGCGGCTCGTTGCGGTGGGGCAGCCAGAAATACTCGTCGCACCAGGTTTTGAACTTCGCGTGCCAGGTGGGATCGTGAGCGTCGCAGGCGGCCTTCATGGCGGCGTGGAAAGCCAGGGTATCGGGGTGATCCTGCCGCCGGTCCGTGTCCAACACCGGCGTCAGGTCGCCGCCGCCGCCGAACCAGCTTTTGGTCGTGGCGATGAAGCGGGTGTTCATGTGCACCGCCGGCACGCGCGGGCTGACCGGGTGGCAGATCAGGCTGATGCCCGTGGCGAAGAAGCGGGGGTCCTCCGCCGCGCCCGGGACCGTTCTGGCGTAGTCGGCCGGGAACTCGCCATGGACGGTCGAGACATGGACGCCGACCTTTTCGAACAGTCGGCCGTGCATCATCCCCATGACTCCGCCGCCGCCGTCCTCGCGCGTCCACGGCGTGCGGACGAACCGGCCGGGCTCGCCCGGGAACAGGTCGGCGGGGGCTTCGTCCTCCAGCGCCTCGAAGGCCGCGTGGATGCGGTCGCGCAGGGCTTCGAACCAGGCGCGGGCCTCGGCCTTGTGTTCATCGAGGGTGGGATCGGCGGTGTCGGTCATGGGAGTTCCTCTAGGCCTTCCGCCGCCAGCGGTGAAGCATGACGGATCGCCGCCTGCTTTCGCGGCGGTTGGGGAGGGCGCGGGGCGGCCGGGCCTCGCCCGGTGCTTGGATAGAAATTACCGTTTCGACGAGACAGACAGCCCCGCGCAGTCGTTTTCCACGCGCCCTCCGGCTGGCGGCCCTGAGTTCGGGCCTTACCGGATCACCGCCGCCGACATTGCTGTCGTCGACGAGGGAGGGACATGACAAAGGTCGGC
>NZ_JBDNHO010000032.1:0-10120 GCF_041688735.1 Brevundimonas sp. | reverse complement strand
CCCGCTCAGCACCCGCTTGTCGTCCACTCGTGGAATGCCGTGCGACAGCGGGAAATATGGCTTGATCCGACGCATCTGCTTGTCCGTCAGCCAAAACAGATCACTCATGACAGGCTCCTCCTGCCACCAGTGAATCAGATCACCACGACCGTGTGAATCCCTTTAATGGGTCCTGAGCCTAGCCTCTCGGCGAAATTGGCCGCCGTGACGCCGGACACATCCGTCAATGACCGCGCCTCGTCCGCGTTGAAACCCAACAACAGTGGTACGTCTGCCTGCTCGCCAGAGATGAAGACATCCCATGGTGGCCTCGGCAGGGCTCGCGGCTCAATAACGGGATGTACAATCCGTTTAGACGCAGGACCCAGGAACTGTTCGGCCGGCAACGCGCGGAGATCGGCGGTGGACGCCGCGCCCAGGGTGGCGGCGTAGGCGGCACCGTCCGCCTCGGCGTTCACGAGGAGGTACTGCGGTGCAAGCGCCACCGGCTCGAACAGGCCGCCACTCTGGCCGATGGCGCGATGGAACAGACCCCGGGCACGCGGAGAAGCCATAAGGATGCTAACCGACGTAGCCCCGGCCGATTGGCCAGCGACGGTTACTCGCTCGGCGTCGCCGCCGAAGGCCGCAATATTGTCCCGCACCCATTCCAACGCCGCGATTTGGTCCATCAGGCCGTAGTTGCCCGATCCTCCGGCCTCGGCCGTCAGGTCTGGATGCGCTAGGAAGCCGAGCGCGCCGAGCCGGTAGGCAACCGTCACGATCACAACCCCTCGGCTCGCCAACCGCTCTCCATCGTAGAGCGGGATGGAAGTCGATCCGTTTTCGAAGCCTCCGCCGGGAATCCAGACGATAACAGGCAGGGAGTTCACCTGCGCGCCCTCAGGCGTCCAGATGTTGAGGTAGAGGCAATCCTCGCTGGTCGGCGACGGCGGCTCGTCCGGCATGGAAACACCGGTCTGCAAACACGCTGGTTTGAAGGCGTTTGCGTCGCGGATGCCGCTCCATGCCGTGGCCGGCTGCGGATCCCGGAATCTCAGATCGCCGACCGGCGGCCGGGCGAACGGAAGACCGCGATAGGCGACCACTCCCTCGACGGAGACGCCACGGACCTCACCCGCGCCCGTTCGCACGACCGGGGCCTGCTGGGCTCCCCCCAACATGACGAGTGCTGCAACGGCGAGGGCGAGAGATCGATGGATCATGGCGACGGTGTCCAGCTTTTGCTTAGACACAGTAACGTCGGGTCGATGCCTGACTTCCAGTTACAAATTGGCAAGGCGGGCTGCACTTGACCGGAGGCAGCCCCTATGGCCATTGCCCCGCCTGATGAAAACCGCTGATTTCGACTTCCATCTGCCCGATGACCTCATCGCGCTGCGCCCCGCCGAGCCGAGGGATTCTGCACGGCTGCTGGTGATCAATGGCGGCACCCTTGAAGACCGCATCGTCCGCGACCTGCCGGATTTCCTGCGACCCGGCGACGCCCTGGTGTTCAACGACACACGGGTCATTCCGGCGCGGCTGTCGGGTGTGCGCGAACGGGTCGGGCCCATAATCGGGAAAGGAGGCGGCGAGACCCTGACCGTCGCCGTCGAAGCCACCCTGCATCACCGCGACGCGCCGGACGTCTGGTCGGCCTTCATGAAGCCGGGGAAACGCATCAAGGCGGGGGACCGCATAAGCTTCAGCGCGCCGAGGCAAGCCGCCTCTGAACCCGGCCGCCTTGACGCCACGGTCGTGGCCAAGGACGACGACGGCCTCGTCACGCTGCGTTTCGACATCTCCGGGCCGATGCTGGACGACGCCATCCGAGACGTCGGGGTCATGCCCCTGCCCCCCTATATCGCGGCCAAACGGCCCGAGGACGACCGCGACCTGACGGACTATCAGACCATGTTCGCACAACTGGACGGCTCGGTCGCCGCGCCGACCGCGGGTCTGCATTTCACGCCGGCGCTGATGGAGGCCATCAAGGCGAAAGGCGTCTCGACCCATGCCCTGACCCTGCACGTCGGCGCCGGGACCTTCCTGCCGGTCAAGGCCGACGACACCGCCGACCACAAGATGCATTCCGAGTGGGGCGTGGTCTCCGCCGAAACCGCCACCGCCCTGAACGCCACGAGGGCGGCCGGCGGACGCATCGTCTGCGTCGGTACCACCAGCCTGCGCCTGCTGGAAAGCGCCACGACGCCCGACGGTGTCATCCAGCCCTTCCACGGCGACACCGCCATCTTCATCACCCCCGGCTACGCCTTTCGGGCGGTGGATGTGCTGATGACCAATTTCCACCTGCCGAAATCGACCCTGTTCATGCTGGTCTCGGCCTTCGCCGGGCTGGAGACCATGAAGTCCGCCTATGCCCATGCGGTGGCCACGGATTACCGCTTCTATTCCTATGGCGACGGATCGCTGCTGTTTCGCAAACCCGCATAATCGGCTGAAAATTCCCTCAGTTTCCCAGACACTTGAAAAATCTTCAGTGCGAATGTCTGGCACCGCGTTGAGGGCGACTACAATAGTCTGGTGTGCACGTCTGCGCGCTTCGTGCCGAGGGAAAGAGTCCGCTATGTCCGCAATGTCCGCCATTTTCTCGCCGCGAGCGGACTCGACGCCCGCCTGATGCCCTTCCCTTTCGACATCTCCGCCGTCGAAGGCCGTGCCCGCACCGGCGTGCTGAAAACGCCGCGCGGCGACATCCGCACGCCCGCCTTCATGCCGGTCGGCACCGCCGCCACGGTCAAGGCCATGACGGTCGAGCAAGTCCAGCAGACCGGGGCCGACATCATCCTGGGCAATACCTACCACCTGATGCTGCGTCCCGGCGCCGAGCGGATGGAGCGGCTGGGCGGGCTGCACCAATTCATGGGCTGGGACAAGCCGGTCCTGACCGATAGCGGCGGCTTCCAGGTCATGTCCCTGGCGGGCATTTCGAAGGTGAAGGAAGAGGCCGTCACCTTCGCCAGCCACATCGACGGCTCCAAACACGTGCTCAGTCCCGAACGCTCGATCGAAATCCAGGCCGATCGCATCGGCGCCGACATCTCGATGCAGCTGGACGAATGCGTCGCCTGGCCGGCGGAAGAGCCTCGGGCCCGCGAGGCGATGGAATTGTCCGCCCGCTGGGCCGCGCGGTCCAAAGTCGCCTTCGGCGCGCGCGAAACCCAGGCCCTGTTCGGCATCCAGCAGGGCTCGACCTTTGAAAACCTGCGCCGCGAATCCTCCGACCGGCTGCGGGAGATCGGTTTCGACGGCTACGCCATCGGCGGCCTGGCCGTCGGGGAAGGCCACGCGGCCATGTGCGAGGTGCTGGACTATGCCCCCGAAATGCTGCCCGCCGACCGGCCGCGTTATTTGATGGGCGTCGGCAAGCCTGTGGATCTGGTGGAAGCCGTGTATCGCGGCGTGGACATGTTCGACTGCGTCCTGCCCACCCGCGCGGGCCGCCACGGTCAGGCCTGGACCTGGGAGGGGCCGCTCAACCTCAGGAACGCCCGCTTCGCCGAGGACCAGGACCCGCTGGACCCGACCATCCCCTGCCCGGCGTCATCAGCCTATTCGAAGGCCTATCTGCACCACTTGATCCGCGCCGACGAAATCCTCGGCAAGACTCTGCTCAGCTGGCACAACATCGCCTTCTTCCAGACCCTGACCGCCGCTATGCGCGACGCGATCGCCGGAGGACGGTTCGAGGCCTTCCGGCGCGATTTCCACGCCCGTCACGTCTCGAATTAGATGGGCTTGACGACGACTCCCGCCGGGAATGCAGTCTTTAGCTGGATCGCGATCAAGGTTGACCCGAAACAACAATTTCTTTACGTTGATCCAGGCCACGTCACAGGTTGCCCAGCTCTATGATCCAGCTGTTCAAGTCGCTGTTCGCCCAGATGCGCTGCGACCATGAGTTCAAATACAGCCGCACCAAGCCCGGGACGCTGGTTTGCAAGAAGTGCCGCGCGGGGCGGCCCAAGCCCTGAAAGAGCTGATGGTAAGTCCTCTCGGGCTCGAACCGAGGACCCTCTGATTAAAAGTTCTTCTAGGGCCTGTCCGGCACTGTCCGGGATTGTTCTGTAACCCTTGTATATCCTGCATTTGCCGTCCATTGTCGTCCGGCGGTTTCCGGGGGTATGTGCCTCCGTTTGTTACCTAAGGTAACAGGATTAGGACCCGCTGATTGGAATTCAGAGGGTCCCGGATGGCGGTCGCGGTCGGTCTGACAGACGCAAAGATTAGGGGCCTCAAGGCACCGGAGCGCGGGCAAGCGGAATATGCCGACAAGCTGGTTTCCGGCCTTCGCATCCGCATCGGGGCATCCGGCACCCGGACATTCATCATCCGCAAGCGCATCGGAGCGCGGACCGTCAACGTCACCGTGGGCCGGTATCACGATCAGCGTTTCACCCTGACAGATGCGCGCAAGAAGGCGCGAAGCCTGCTCAACGATATAGAGGGCGGCGGCGACCCGCGAGGCGAGACACGCAAGAGCACCGGCGCGGGCGCTGGCACCGTCCGGGCGCTATTCGTCGACTATGCGAAGGCCAAGGCGGGCAAGCGTTCGATTGCCGAGGTCGAGCGGATATTCGCAAAGCATATCCTGCCGGAGATTGGCGACCGGCTGGCGGATAGCGTGAACCGCGCGGAAGTCACGCGACTGATCGACGGCGTGGCGACCGGAGGCGCGAAGCCGACCCCGGTTATGGCGCGGAATGTCGCCGCTCAGCTCAGCGCGTTCTATAGCTGGGCAATGCCGCGCCTGCACCGGTTGGACGTGAATCCCTGCCGGGACGCAGGCAAGCCGGACGTGCCGAAGCCGCGCGAGCGGGTGCTGAGCAATGACGAGATAAAGGCGTTGTGGACGGTGCTGGAGGGCGAGGGGCTGCCGTGGGGGCCTGCCCTGAAACTTTTGATCCTGACGGGCCAGCGCCGCGACGAGGTATTCAGCGCCGCCCGTGCCGAGTTCGACCTAGAGGCGGCGTTGTGGACGATACCGGGCGACCGCGCCAAGAATGGGAAGGTGCACCTTGTCGCGCTGTCATCCGCTGCCGTGACGGTGATCAAGGCGCTGCCCCAGATTGACGGTTCCGCGCTGCTGCTGCCGAGCCGCGCAAATGTGGAGCGCGGCGTGTCCGGCTTTACCAAGGCGCATACGCGCATCCTCGCCGCCGTGGCGAAGGAGCTAGGCGAGCCCCTGGAGCGTTTCGTCCTGCACGATCTGCGCCGCACGATGGCGACCGGCCTGCAAAGGCTAGGCGTCCGGCTGGAGGTCACGGAGGCGGTTCTTAATCACGTTTCAGGCTCGCGCGGCGGGCTGGTCGGTGTCTATCAGCGGCACCAATTTCAGGACGAAAAGAGGCACGCGCTGGACGCTTGGGCTGCCGAGGTCGAGCGGATCGTGGCGGCGAAGGATCGCGGCAACGTGGTGCGGATCAATGGCTGAGCCGAAACGCGGGAAAACGAAGGCCCTTCCGCGTTTAAGGTCGAGATCGGCGGAGGGGCGGCGGGTTCATCGTTGGCGGGGCTCAGGTCATGCACATGTGGATAACTTCCCCCCGCTGAAACAGTCCGGGTCTTCTCCGCGATAGCGAACTCTTTTCGTGTCGCGCGTCCCATAGATGTGTTTAGTTTCCGTAGCTGTCCGAACAGGGGCGGCAGCAGCCGCCTCAACAATGGAGGCGGCGAAATGCAGAAACTACTGAGACTCCCCCAAGTGATCGAGCGCACGTCCCTGCGCCGATCGACTGTTTATGAGATGATGCAGGCGGGCACCTTCCCCAGGCCTGTAAAGCTGAACCTGCGCTCTAATGGCTGGATCGAAAACGAGATCAGCGATTGGGTGGATACCCGGATTGCCGAGCGCGCGGCTGCCTGATGAAACAGCAAAGCCGCCGCCCGGGCATGGGCAGCGGCTCCATTGTTTCGCTTAGCGGCAGACGATCGGAGCCTACCGAAAACACCCTCGAAATGCAACGTCGGGGACATTCTCAGGATTGGTCGAACGCGCCGGATTTGGCGGCGCTGTCATGAGCGTTCTGGAAATCGCGGCTGGCCGCGATAAAGCCGAGCGGCGGGGCAGACTGCTGAAAACGGAACGGCCCTACAGTGCCACCTGCAAACCAGTTTTGGCCTTCCGCGCCGTCCTGATCGGCGGCCGGTTCATCTGCCTGGACCGGGCGGATGGCTGACGGTTCTACACCTAGGCGTAAATCCTCCGGCCGCCCGCGCGGCTACATCGCCAACTATAATCCGCAAGCACGCACGCTGGATCTGTTGAGCAAGGTGGCGGCGGTCCTGGACGAGTACCAGGATCACTGGCCCCTGACAGTTCGGCAGGTGTTCTATCGCCTGGTCGGCGCCCACGGCTATGACAAGACCGAGGCCGGTTACAAGACGCTCTGCCATCACGTTGTAAACGCGAGGCGCGGAGGGACACTTTCGTTCGACGCCATCCGTGACGACGGCGTGACCACGGTTCGCATGGATCACTATGCGGATGCCGACGCCTTCGTGACGGACTACAGGCGGCGGGCGAAAAGCTTCCGACGCGACTTGATGGCCGCCCAGCCCTACCATGCGGAAGTCTGGTGCGAAGCGGCGGGGATGATCCACCAGCTCGCCGACGTTGCGCATCGGTATTCAATCAAGGTCTATTCGTCGTCCGGCTTCGACAGCCTGACTGCCAAGAAGGACATCGCCGACCGGATTTGCGCGACCGGGAAGCCCGCCATCATTCTGCACCTGGGTGATTACGACCCCAGCGGTGCCAGCATCTTCGAATCTGCGGCCGAAGACGTCGCGGCCTTCGTGGAAGCCGACCGAGCGAACGCTCTGGTCGACGTCGAGTTTCGGCGCATCGCCCTGACCGAGCGTCAGGTAGCCGAGTACGGTCTGCCCACGGCGCCGGCCAAGGCCAGCGATAGCCGGTCCAAGGCCTGGATCGGGGAAACATGTCAGCTTGAAGCGCTATCGCCGACCCAGATCGCTGAAATCCTCGACAGGGCCATCTGGTGGCTACTTGACGAGGATGTTCTGGCGGATAGCGAAAAAGCCGAAACCCAGGACAGGATTGACCTGACCCGACTGCTGCTGACGGGGCCGAGCAATGGCTGACCCGATCGGCAAGCGCCACGACGCCAAGGGCCGCTCCACTGGCGGGATCGTCCACTACGCCGGCAGGGCGAAGCGATGGAAGTTTGAGGAGGCCTTCGTCGGCGAGCCCATGAGCCTGCTGGAGTCGCCCGGCTATCAGGCGCTCAACTTCCCAGCCTTCAAGATCCTCGGCTTCCTGAAGCTGGAGCACGTCCGCCACGGCGGCGCTGAGAACGGCCGACTGCTGGCACCGCACCGCCAACTCCGCCAGGGCGGTATCTCCCCCCGGAAGGTCAAGCCCGCGCTGGACATGCTGGAGGCCTTCGGGATCATTCGATGCACGTCAGACGGTTTCCGGCAGGGAGGCCGGCCCAATGCCGCCACATACGCCCTGACGTGGTTGCCGACGTGCGACGGTCTGTTGCCCCGCGATGACTACAAGCGGGTCTCGGAGGCCGACGTTCAGGCCTTCCTGACCGAGCGGTACGCGAAGGGTTTCGCCGAGCGCCGGAAAACAGCACAAGCCCCCACAAGTGAACGTGATCCGCGTACACAAGTGAACGTGGTCGGGCCGAATAAGGGCCAGACCGCGTACACAAGTGAACGTGGTGCCGCGCTCACAAGTGAACCTACTATCTATATCTTGGGGGGAGGGCCCGCCGTCGTCGGGGAAGCCGGGCGAGGCGCAGAGCCTTCAAACAGCGCCGCGTCGAACCCGGCGTCTCGCACCACACCCACTCCCGCAAGCCATCTTAAAAAAATCGGCCTCAACCAAGCAGAGAAACCTGCGGCGAACGACGGCCTGATCTCCAAACAACCCAGCCTGAAACAGGAGCGAGCATGAGCCCGCAGCCGCCGATCTTCCGTGCCGACATCGAGCGCAACAGCCGAGGCCCGACCAAGAAGGGCGCAACGATCGACGCCCGCCGCATCCCCGAAATGATCGCGGCCCTGGAGGGCGCGCGAGTCGAAGCCGTCCGACTCGGCTTGGTGGAGGCGGACCAGTGATGGGGGGGCCGGGAAACGGCTACCGCCCGTCTGACGGACACCAGCGGGGCAACGACAAGATCATAAATCGTAACACCGCCGGCCGTTCGAATGACACGGCGGGGGGGCGGAGCAGAACCTTCAGCCTCTCTGACGGAAGGCGGCGCGGTCCAATGGAGTGTTCGCTAACTCAGATTCCTCGCGCGCATGCGGGAGGGGGGGGCGGGAGATCGCTCCACCCCTGTCCCTGGACACCGGCGATGACCAGATTCTCTCACAGCCACGATTGAGGCTTCGACCCTATGGCACGATCAAGAATTCCGACTGCGAAGGCGCTGGTCAGCGGCGCTGATCTAAGGAACCCGGCGCGGTTTCGAGGCAGGCAGGCCCCGGCGCGACCCCGGCCTTTAGGTGAGCCGTTCGCCCGTATGACACCGCCCCAGGCGGAAGCGTGGCGAGAGTTTCGAGCCGAGCTGCCATGGCTGACCAGTTCGCACCGCGCGCTGGTTCAGCTGGCCAGCGTCCTGCGGTCACGGATCGACTCTGATCCTGCCATCGGGATCACGGCGTTGAGTGCCTATTCCGCAGTCCTGAGCAAGCTGGCGGCGACCCCGGTGGATGATTCGCGCGTCAGCATCCCGGACGACGCCGAAGCCGACGAGACCGCCCGCTTTTTCAACTAAGATGGAGCTGGCCCGACCTTTGACGGGACCGTTGAGAGTGTCAGCAGCGATGGTTGCGCCAATACCGATCCCATCGAAGCGCCCAGCCGCCCCGGACCATCGCGCAGGAAAGATCCCCAGACCGAGGCGAGACGCACCAGGCGGCCGTCCGAGAGCCCCCGGCGCTTCCTTCTGACCGGCAGGTCAGGGCCGGGCCGCTCACCAGTATATGGCCCTGAGAGGCCACGCCGACCCGTCTTCCGATTAGGCTAACCAGCGCATCACGGGCCTCTTCAGCCGAAGCTCTGGGACAAGGATGTCCTGGTCTGCAGCTTCCATCCATCTCGCGCGCGGCGATGCCCGACAATCGAATGCGTGGACCTTCCGCACACCAGATCGGCCCGTCACCGTCCCACACCCGGGTTGGCGTGCAGGTGAAGGTCTCGCCCGGTTCAGTGCAGATCATGAAAAGTGCACTGAGCCAGGTGTTCATTGCGATTAACAAATGATCAGGACCCGGACGTCCCGCAGACTGCCTTGGCCAGCAGTGCTTGGACTTCAAATATGTTTACGGCCCTCGAAAAGCGCTTCTGGATCGGGGTGACCGCGCTGGAGATCCAAAGCTTCAGTTCGGCGTCGAAGTCAAAGGTGCCGGCAGTTTCGACGCTGAAGTGCGAGATGCTCTTGTAGGGGATCGAATGGAATTCGATCTTCTTACCGGTGATACCTTGCTTGTCGACCAGCAGCAGCCGGAGGTCAGTAAAAACAACGTAATCGCGCACCAGTTTGTAGGCGATCACGACGCGTTCACCCTGACCGAGAACTGGTCCAAACTCTTTTGTCGCTTCCTCAGCCGTAACCCCGCTCGCGTTCCCAAGGACGCCGTCAAACCAAGCCATCAAAAAGACCCCCGTGATTTATCTGCTGTTCCTGCCCTTAGAAGCTATCGCTTGTCCACGCGAGGGGTAGAGGCGTCTGCTAAAGGATTTTGAGCTTCACCCGGTTTCGTGGACACCCGGTTAAGCTACAACCGTCTGCCTTTCGAAGTCCATCGGGTGTGAATCGGCATCCAAGGCGGGACCCCCATCATCATGCCGGTAAGCTACTGGCGAGATTGAGGAAAGACTGTCTTGGGCGGGGTCCCAAGCGGTGCTGATCATACGATAACTCGCGCTCGACAATCGAGTTGGATCAGTTACTCGTCCAAAGCTGACAGGGTCACACTTTGGACGCCGATCCACAGTGGGGAGGACAGCATCGCTGAGCTTTGCCGCAAGGAGGGTATCGCCCAGAGCCTGTACTACGTGTGGTCCAAGGAGTTCATGGAGGCGGGCAAGCGCCGGCTGGCGGGCGATACGGCCCGGGCCGCGACGACGGACGAGGTG
>NZ_JBDNHO010000031.1:0-38588 GCF_041688735.1 Brevundimonas sp. | reverse complement strand
GGCCAAGAAACTGATCCAAAACAGGTTTCGTGCGCGCGTCATCGCAAAAATCGACGTCGCTCGGAACGCCGCCTGAAGCGGGCTTTCCTCAATGCCGCCAGTCACTTATCGTCATTTTGATGGGGTCACGTACTGGGCGCCGATTCACAGTCGGCGCTGATCCCGAAGAGCGCGAAAGCCACGGCTTGGGCCTGCCGTTCGTGCGCGCCCTGCTGAAGCGTCACGCCGCCCTTATGACGATTGATGACGCCCGGCCGGGGGCTGTCGTCACGGCGCGTTTCTCGCTCCAGCATGATTCTGGACCATTTTTTGGATTCAGGTCGATTCGACCTGAAGCAAAAGTGGTCTAGGTTCCGTCCGACCACAGGGGATTGGCGATGCTTACCACCATCCGGGTTCACGGACTGTCGCTGCTGGCGCTCGCGGTGGCCGTGCCCCTGTTCAACGCCTCGCCCGCTCTGGCCCAGTCGGGAGCCAATTCGGGAGCCCAGTCCGGCGTCCAGTCGCCCATCCCCTATGACGCGGAGCGTGGCGTCTTCACCTTCGCCCGCGGGCTGGAACAGGCTTTGCCGGCGGTGGTCCAGGTCACGACCCTGGGCCAGTCCGAAGGCCCGGCCTCAGCCGACAGCGAACCCCGGCCGGTGGCCAGCGGATCGGGTGCCATCATCGACGCCGACGAGGGCATCGTCGTGACCAACAATCACGTCGTCGAGGGCGGGCGGAAATTCACCGTCGACCTGACCGACGGCCGTATCTTCGACGCCGTCCTGATCGGCACGGACATGGCCACCGATCTGGCGGTCCTCAAGATTTCGGCGCCCGGGTCCGGCACACTCGGCCTGTCCGAGATCGAGGTGGTCAGTTCGGATCAGCTGCGGACCGGCGACCTCGCCTTCGCGGTCGGCTATCCGTTGGGCCTCGACCAGACCCTGACCATGGGCGTCATCTCGGGCCTGGGCCGGTCGGGCCGGGGCGACCGGATTGAGGACTATATCCAGACCGACGCGGCGGTGAATTCGGGCAATTCCGGCGGGCCGTTACTGGACAGCCGGGGGCGGCTGATCGGTATCAACACCTCCATCCTGTCGGGCGGTGGCGGCGGCAATGACGGCATCGCCTTCGCCGTGCCCAGCCGCATCCTGATGTACGTCGTGGCCCAACTGCGCGAGACCGGCGAGGTCAAGCGCGGCGTGACCGGGGCCATCCTGGGCTCTCTCAACCCCGATCGCGCGCGGGATTTCGGTCTGGGCATCGTGCGCGGCGCCGTGATCGAGGACGTGGCTCCGGGGTCGTCGGCCGAACGCGCGGGCCTGATGCGCGGCGACGTCATTACGCGCATCCAGAACCGGCCGGTTTCGAACGCCGGCACTGTCGCGGCCACCATCGGCATCGCCGAGACGGGCACGCGGATCGCGGTCGTCTATCTGCGCGACGGCCGCGAGGGCCGCGCCACGCTGACGGTCGAGGCCCCGGGCATGGCCGGCGTCGTGGCCGGAGCCGAGGCCGTGATCGCGCGCGGTGCCAGTGTGCGGATCCATGTCGACGGCCTGCAGGTCTTCGCGGTCGAGGGTGGTTCCGCAGCGGCGGCGGCCGATCTGCGGGCCGGCGACGTCATCCGCGCTGTGGACGGCGCGGCGGTGGCGGACCTGACGGGTCTGGCGGCGGCGCTGCAGGCGGGCGGACCGCGGACCGTCGCTGTTGATCGGGCGGGAGAGACCGTCGAGGTCACTGTAGGCGGGTGAATCAGGGCCAACGCCTCTGCGCCTGACGGCAAAACGCCCGCTCTGCCGGGAGGGGGGGGGTGGCGAAGCGGGCGTCTCGCTTGGAGAAAGCACCGGCCCGCCGAAGCCCTTGATGGAACGAACCAGGGGGGCTGGGGGGGCTGTTCAGGATCCGGAACGCTCCGAACTCCGACGAGCCGATGGACAAGGTGTCGATCTTCAAGGGGGCGGGCGCTGGGCGGAACTGCGGCGATTTCGTGTTTGCCCGGATTTATCTAGGGAGCGGCGTTCGAGGCACGACGTTTGGCGGCTAGCAGAGGCTGGCGTTTCCCGTGGAGCGGCCTAACCTGACGCGATGAGCGACGCCGCCGATTTGCAGCCTCGAGGGGCTCCGGTCTTCTTCGACCGGCGCGAACTGGATTTGATCCTGCGGGTCTACGGGCGGATGGTGGCCGCCGGCGAATGGCGCGACTACGCCATGGTCGGTCACAAGGATGTGGCTGAGTTCGCCGTCTTCCGTCGCTCGGGCGACGCCCCCGCCTACCGCGTCGAGAAGCGTCCGGCACTGCGCTTGAAACAGGGCCAGTGGGCGGTGATCGGCGACGGCGGAGTGATTCTGCGCCGGGGTCGCGAACTGGAGCAGGTGTTACGGATCTTCGACGGTCGCCGTTTCACCGTGGTGGAATAGAAAAAGGCCCGGATCGCTCCGGGCCTTCTTCGTCGTTGTCGTCTCTCTGATTTAGTTTCGGTTGCCGCCCATGAAGGCCAGCAGGAACTGGAACAGGTTGATGAAGTTGATGAACAGCGACAGGGCGCCGAAGCCCGTGGCTACGCCCATGGCGGCCTGGTCGCCCCCCAGGCTGTAATAGGTCATCTTCAGGCGCTGGGTGTCATAGGCGATCAGGCCCGAAAAGATCAGCACGCCCACGCCGCTGATGATCAGGTGCATCACCGGCGACTGCAGGAACATGTTGACCACCATGGCGACGATCAGGCCGATCACGCCCATGATCAGGAAGCTGCCCATGCCGGTCATGTTCTTCTTGGTGGTGTAGCCGAACAGGCTCAGGCCGCCGAAGGCCGCCGCCGTCACGAAGAAGGTCGAGGCGAGAGAGGTGCCGGTATAGCGCAGGAACAGGAGGCCCATGCCCGCGCCGATGGAGGCCACGACGGCCCAGTACAGCAGGTTGACGCCGCTGGCCGTGGGGTTCTTCATGAAGAACATTGAGCCGAACAGCAGCACCAGCGGCGAGAACTGGACGATCATGCCGAGCATGGTCAGGCCGATGCGGCCGTCGGCGCTCTGGGTGAACAGCAGTTGCTGCACCGGTTCATAGGTGCCGGTCAGGAACGCCAGCGCCCCCGCGACAACCAGGCCAAGGGCCAGCTTGTTGTAGACGCCCAGCATGAAGCTGCGCAGGCCCGCGTCCACCGACATGTCGGCGGTCTGGGCGATGGAATAGCCGTTTCTGAAATCGCTCATGGCGACGTCGATCCTCCGTGCGGCCGGAATGCGTCCGACCTTTTCATGAATATCGTGGCCAAGGCCCACTTCTGCAAGCAAAACCGGACTTGGGGGACGCGGACGCACCCGCTACCAAGAGTCGCATGATCCGTCTGTTCACCGCCCTGGCCCTTCCCGACGATGTGGCCGAGACGCTGAAGCGTCGCCAGACGGGCCTGCCCGGCGCGAAATGGCGTTCCGACGAACAGCTGCACATCACCCTCACCTTTTACGGCGAGATCGACGAGCGCCGCGCCGACGACCTGGCCGTCGAGCTGGAACGGGCGGCGACGGGCGGACCCTTCGACATCGCCCTGGCCGGCGTCGGGGCCTTCGGTGACGGGCATAGCACCCAGGCGGTGTGGGCCGGGGTCGCGCCGAGCGAGCGGTTGACCGTTCTGGCCGGGCGCTGTCGCGCCGCCGCCGAGCGGGCCGGGATCATCGTCGAGCGTCGCGACTATCGTCCGCACCTGACGCTGGCCTATCTGAGGCCGCAGGCCAATCCGGTCCGGATCGGGGCGTGGATCGCCGGGCACAATCTGCTGCATTCGCCGCCGATCCGGATCGACCGCTTCGGCCTGTATTCGAGCGTCCTGACCCACGACGGCAGCCGCTACGAACTGGAGAGGGAGTATGTCCTGTGACCGGACCGGTTCTGCAAACCGAACGCCTGACCCTGCGCCCTACGGCCATCGAGGATTTTCCGCGCTGGGCCGAGATGATGGCCGACGCCGAAGCGTCGCGCTTCATCGGCGGGCCCCAGTCGCCGGAGACGGCCTGGCGCGGTTTCATGACCATGGCCGGAGCCTGGAGCCTGACCGGGGTGGCGATGTTCTCGCTGATCGAGCGGTCGTCCGGCCTGTGGCAGGGCCGGATCGGACCGTGGCGCCCTCTGGGCTGGCCCGGTACGGAAGTCGGCTGGGGCCTGCATCCGGATGCGCAGGGGCGGGGCTATGGCGTCGAGGCGGCGACGGCGGCGATCGACCATGCCTTCGACGCGCTGGACTGGAAGGAGGTGATCCACTGCATCGATCCCGACAATCTGCCGTCCGCCCGTCTGGCCGAGCGGCTGGGGTCGAGCAACCTGGGACCGACGCGCCTTCCGCCGCCGTTCGAGACGGCTCCGGTCGACCGCTGGGGCCAGAGCCGCGACCAATGGCGGGCCAGGCGAGGGCGATGAGACGAAAGACCGCCGCGGGCGTTCAACACTCACGCTTTGACGCGCGGCCCCCTTCCGCTAGGCAGGGAAGCGGATTGACGAGGATATAGGCATGCGGGTTCTGGTTCTTGGCGGAGACGGCTTCTGCGGCTGGCCGACGGCGCTGCATCTGTCGGCGCGGGGCTGGGACGTCTGCGTGGTCGACAACCTCAGCCGGCGCAACATCGACAATGAGCTGGAAGTCCAGTCGCTGACGCCGATCCGGACCATGGGCGAGCGTATCGCGGCCTGGACCGAGGTGAGCGGCCAGACCATCGACTTCGTCAACATGACCGTCGGCAAGGAGTTCGACCGGCTGGTCGCCCTGATCAAGGATTGGAAACCCGACAGCGTCGTCCATTTTGCCGAACAGCGCGCGGCTCCCTATTCGATGAAGTCGGCGCGGCACAAGCTCTACACCGTCGACAACAACATCAACGCCACCAACCATCTGCTGGCCGCCATCGTTGAGAGCGGGCTGGACGTGCATCTGGCCCACCTGGGGACGATGGGCGTCTATGGCTATACCACGGCCGGGCTGCGCATCCCCGAGGGCTATCTGAAGGTCACCGTCGACACCGATTTCGGCCCGGCCGAGCAGGAGATTCTGTTCCCGCCGAACCCGGGCTCGATCTATCACATGACCAAAACCCAGGACGCCCTGCTGTTCCAGTTCTACGCCAGGAACGACGGCCTGCGGATCACCGACCTGCATCAGGGCATCGTCTGGGGGACCCAGACCGAGGAGACCCGCAAGGACGAGCGGCTGATCAACCGCTTCGACTATGACGGCGATTACGGCACCGTCCTGAACCGCTTCCTTATGCAGGCGGCGGTCGGCTATCCGTTGACCGTGCACGGCACGGGCGGTCAGACGCGGGCCTTCATCCACATCCAGGACACGGTGCGCTGCGTCGAGCTGGCTCTGAAGAACCCGCCCAAGTCGGGCGAGCGGGTCAAGATCCTGAACCAGATGACCGAGAGCCGCCGCGTCCGCGACCTGGCCGCGATGATCGCCGACATGACGGGGGCCGAGGTCCACAACGTCCCCAACCCGCGTCAGGAAGCCGACGAGAACGAGCTGGTGGTCGCCAATGACCAGTTCCGCGATCTGGGCCTCAAGCCGATCACCCTGGCGCAGGGCCTGCTGGACGAGGTGTCCGACGTCGCCCGCCGCTATGCCGATCGCGCCGACTTGACCAAGGTGCCGTGCGTGTCCAGCTGGAACAGCAAGCGCGCCGAGGCCCTGAAGTCCGAGCCGACGCTGGCCGCGCCCGGCCCGACCGCGCCCCGCGCCCGCATCGCCTGAGCCGATCATGTCCGCAGACGCGCCGCCGTCCCTGATGCTGGTATTCGGCGGCGGTTGGCTGGGCCAGGCGGCGGCGCGCGAATTCCTCCGTCGGGGGGGTGCGGCCGTCCTGACCAGCCGTGATCCCCAGACGCGCCGGGCGCTCGCGGCCAACGGCTTCGACGCCATCGATCCCGACGATGCCACGGCGCTGGATCGGATCGTCGGCGCGGCGTCGGCCGTCCTGATCACCGCGCCGCCGGAGGCGGACGGCTGTCCCGGCCTGAAGCGGCTGGGGCCGGCCATCACGCGCGTCGGCGCCTTCCCGGACTGGATCGGGTACGTGTCCTCGACCGCCGTCTACGGCGACCGCGACGGGGGTTGGGCCTTTGAGGACGACGCGCTGAACGCCGCCTCGCTGGAAGGTGCCCGTCGCGTCCGGGCCGAGCGCGACTGGCTGGACGCCGGACAGGGGATGGGGCTGACGGTGCAGCTGTTCCGGCTGCCGGCGCTGTACGGCCCCGGCCGGTCGCCGCTGGATCGGCTGCGCGACGGCACCGCCCGGCTGGTGAGCAAGCCGGGTCAGGTGTTCAACCGCGTGCATGTGGACGACGTTGTCTCGGGCCTGTTCGCCTCCATGGCCCGGCCCCGACCCGGCGCGGCCTATACGCTTTGCGACGACGAACCCGCCCCCGCCGATGAGGTCATGGCCTGGGCGGCGAAGCGCCTCGGCCTGCCGCGACCGCCCGAGGTGGACTGGCGCGATCCGTCGGTGTCGGAGGGCATGCGGCGTTTCTACCTGGACTCGAAACGCCTCTCGAACGCCCGCGCCAAGGCCGAGCTGGGCTGGCGACCGAAATATCCCACATGGCGCGAAGGGCTGGAGGCGCTGCTCGTCCTGCAGACCTGAGCGACGTCGGCCGGGAAAGCGCGTTCGAAATTCGATCACAAGTCCCAACCGCCAAGCACAGGACGCGGCCGCGTAAACCTTCTGGAACAGGCACAGTCCAGTTTCGATGGCATCTCAGGGTCTGCCTCGGGGCAGCTCGCGAAGACCAGAAGCGGCAAAAGGCCGCGCGTGGCCGGCGCCCGGACCTGACATGCTCGACCGGGCAATCGAGACAGCACCCGGTGGGCCCGAAAATTTATCCGACGGACCCATGACCATGATGACCCGAACCCTGTCGATCGCTGCGGCATCAGGTCTGTTGGCGCTCGGCGCCTGCCAGACGGCGCCCGAAACGCAATCGGAGTTTCTGCAATCATACGAAGGCTTGGCGGCTCCGGGGCAAAGCCTGCGCGCCTCGGTCCTTCAAAGGCGCGATGACCAGGCCGCCGCCGGTATTGAGCGCGTCTTTATCGCACCCAGCGTGCTGATGGCCGGCGTGGGCGAGGCCGTCGAGGACGCGGACCGCGCGCGCGTGCTGCGCGAAGTCGATCGCCAGATCTGCTATGAAGTCAGCGAGCGCTTCACCGTGATCCCGGATCCCGCCCCCGAAGCGGCAACGATCCGCGCGGTGGTGGTCCGCATCAACCCCACGGGTCAGGCCGGTTCGCTGGCCTCGGCCACCGCGAGTTACTTCATTCCCGGCCCGATAGGCGTCAGGGTACCCGGCGCGACCGGCGGCCTGGCCGCTGAAGCCGAACTGCTCGGCCCCGATGCGGCCCAGATCGCCGCCATCGTCTGGGCGCGCAACGCAACCGTGCTCGGAACCGACTCTCCGTCACTGTCTCGCGTCGGCGATGCCCTGCAACTGGCGGAGCCGTTCGGCGACGCCGTGGGCGATGCCTTTTCGCCGACGGGCAGGACGCCCCGGCCGATCGCCACGCCCGATCCGTGCCAGCGGTTTGGCCCCCGGTTCAGTCTGAGCGGCACAATCGCGGGCTTCGCGACGGGCCTGTACGTGCCGGAGCTGGATGGCGGGAAAGACGCTGATGATGAAAGTGAAGATCGCCAGTGATGTCAGCCGTTCACGCTTGGCTGGTACCGGCCAGCGGGGCCGATTGCGCCCAATGTCGGAGAAGGGTCGAGAACGGTCAAATGTGGCCGTCCTGATGACGGACATTCGAACCACCCCGCAAGCAGACCCAGACAACGGCGGTTAGGGGTGGGGAACGGAAATGCCGGAGGAGTGAGGCAGAAGTCGAGAGCGCGCACGGCCGGACAGGGAGCGCCTCGATCCTGTTACGGGACGGACGGAGGCTTGGTCACAAGGTCTGTGCACAAGGGTTGAGGCTTGGGACCGACCCTCGGCGCCAGGAAACGCAGCGGTTACCGCGCGTCAGCGCTGGGCCAGCAGGCCGCGCCGGCCGGTCGCGATGACTGCACCCGCCAGGATCGCTGCGGAGGCGAGGGCGATGACGGCGACCGGGTCAATGGATCCGACATAGCCGAGTTGCACAGCGCCGCCCCAGAGGATCAGCACAGGCAGGATCAGGGTCGTCGCGAAGGCCGAGCTTTCCCACGACAGTTGGCGCAAGAGTTCGTCATAGAGCCGCCACTGGCGAAGGGTGACGACGACGGTGCTGACAAAGGCGACAGCGACGGCCGCGATGGCCAATGCATCGGGAACAAATCCGCCGGGTCCCGCGCCCGCCAGACACAAGAGCATCACCCCGAACGCGATGAACCACAGCGCGCTGCCCATCAGGAGCGCACGTTGCTCAAGCAGTTCCTCAATGTCCGACACGTTCAGCAGCCTGGCCCCCAGTCCGGGCACGGCGGCGCCCAGCAGCGCGAATAGGCCGGTCATCAGATAGACGAGGCCGACACCTCCCGCCGCGGCCCGCCCGCCATTCCACTCCACATCGCCCCCTAGGGCGTAGAATCCCATCACGCCGCCGACGCCGGCGATGAAACCGATCCCGCTGGACAGCATCGTCTTCCGGAGATTGGCCGGCTTCGTCACGCTCATTTCAGTTGCTCCGGTTTCCAGTCGTCCATGAAAAGGCTCGGTACGGGGACGTCGAACAGCAGGGCCATGCGCAGCGCGAGCGGCAGACTGGGATCGTATTTGTCGGTCTCGACCGCATTGATGGTCTGGCGCGAAACCCCGAGGCGGCGGGCGAGTTCGCCCTGGCTCCACCCCTTCTGCTCCCGCAATTCTCGCACGATGTTGCGCACCTGGTCTCCGTCAGCCTGTAAAGAGTTCTTTACAGACAGTGACCCGCCTGTCAAGAGCTCTTTACAGGCGGCAGGGCCGTTCGAAGGAGACGCCGACGCCGAACGATGATCGGCGCACCCCGGGAACTGTCCCTGAAGGCGTCCCACGGCGCGGCTCCGCCAGACGTCCTCAACCGTTCGAAAGCCGAACCTCGGCACTCTCGCGGATACCGGACCCGATTTCGCCTCAGAACGGCAGCAGGTTCCGCTGGCGGCTGTAGGCCATGGTGCCGACATTGGCACCCAGACGTAGGCCGACGCCCGTGCGGATCGGGGCCAGGACGATGCCGTCGGCGCGCTGATAGTTCACGCCCAGACCGCCGACCAGATAGGCTGACCCCTCGACGCCGGGGTAGCGGCGATAGATCATGTCCGGGTGGTACAGGCCGTAGACGAGGGTGAAGACCCGCGACGCATTCCCGCCGATGTCCCAGCCGATCGAAATGCCCTGCCAGAAAACCTCCTGCGAGGCCGACAGGTCCTTCATGTGCAGGGCGCCGCGTCCGTAACGCGTGCCGACCACGGCTGCACCGGAACCCTCCTCGCCCGCGATATAGGCGGTCGGGCGGTCGCCCTGATCGGCGAAGATGCGTTCGATGACGCGGCCAAGGGCCTCGGCGGCGATGCCCAGCTCGCGAGACCCGGCCGAGATCAGCTCGTCAGCGGTATAGGCGGGGGCGGTCTGGTCCGAACGGATAGGGAAGTCGGGATCGGCGGGGCCGTTCGAGGCACAGGCGGACAGGCCCGACGCGCCGGCGGTGGCGGCGAGACCCGACAGGATCAGTTGGCGGCGATGCATGGCGAATCTCTCAGCGAGCACGGGACGAGGCAGCGTCGCCGCCCTTTGCGTCAGCCTTGCGGCGCTGAGGTTAACGGAACCTTGCCATTCGGTGGCCGGGACCAGTGAGGCGTGCCAAACGGCGAAGGTGTGAGCCGCTGTATCGCTTGGCGGGCCTCGTCGCTCACCTCTTGCTCACCGGCAAGCGTGACTAGGCCCGCATTGTCGCGCCCACCTTGCCTGCTGCGGTGACGATCCGGGCCGACAGACCCTCGATCTCCGCTTCGGTCAGCGTCGCCTCGACCGGCTGGATGACGACTTCAAGCGCTACAGACTTCATGCCCTCGGCCACGCCCGCGCCGCGATAGACGTCAAACACACGGACCTCGGCGATCAGGGCCTTGTCGGCCCCGGCCACGGCGCGGGTCAGGTCGCCCACGGGCTTGCCGTCCTCGACGACGAAGGCGAAGTCGCGGGTCAGGGGCATCAGATTGGACAGGTTGGCCGCGCCGCGTGCCTTGGACTTTTGACCGCGCGGTTCGGGCAGGGCGTCCAGCACGATCTCGAACGCCAGCATCGGCCCGTCGGCGTCCAGCGACTTGAGCACGCGGGGGTGCAGGGCGCCGAACTCGGCCACGACGGTCCTGGGGCCAAGTTGAAGGCGGGCCGAGCGCCCGGGATGCCACCAGTCGCGGTTCTGGCCCTGGACCAGCTGCAAGGACGCCACCGGCGCGCCCAGGGCTTCGAGCAGGGTCAACAGGTCGCCCTTGAGGCCGAACAGGGCGTCCTCGCCCGCGCCGCCCCAGTGCCGGGCAGCATGCGGCGAGATCAGCCCCGCGATGACCGTGCGCTGGCCGGTCGGGCTGTCGTCCAGATAGATGGGGCCGATCTCGAACAGGGCGGCGTCGGCATGGCCGCGCGCGGCGTTGCGGGCGGCGGCCTGGATCAGATTGGGCAGGGCCGAGGGTCGCATGCAGTCCAGGTCGCCGGCGATGGGGTTCTCGACCCGCAGCCGCTCGTCGCCGCCGCCGAACAGGGTCGCGGTCGACTGTTTGGTGAAGGACCAGGTGACGGCCTCGGCATAGCCCATGGCCGCCAGCGCGCGCCGGGCCAGCCGGACCCGCGCCTGAAGCGGGTTCAGCACGCCTTTGGACGGCGCGCCCAGATCGGGCAGGGGTGTCGACGGCAGGGTGCCGTAGCCCTCGATGCGGGCGACCTCCTCGACCAGATCGGCCGGCCCCTCGACGTCGCGACGCCATGACGGCGGGGTGACGGTCCACCGCGTTCCACGCGCGACCTCGAAACCGAGCCGGGTCAGAATTTCGGCGATCCGGTCGTCCGACAGGCCCAGGCCGGTCAGCGCGCCGACCCGCGCCGGATCGAAGCGCACCACCGCCGGGTTGGCGGGAGCCTGACCCGCGACCACGATGTCCGATGGCTCGCCGCCGCACAGGTCGAGGATCAGCCGCGTGGCCAGCTCAAGGCCCGGAACGACAAACGCCGGGTCGACACCGCGCGCGAACCGGTACTGGGCGTCGGAGTTGATCGTCAGCGCGCGCCCGGTCTGGGCCGTGACGATGGGATCGAACCAGGCGGATTCGACGAAGACGTCGACCGTCTCGTCCGAACAGCCGGTGGATTCACCGCCCATGACGCCGCCCAGGCCAATTGCACGGGTGCCGCCATCATCGGCGATGATGCAAATGCCGGGCGTCAATATGTAGAGCTTTCCATCCAGTCCTAGGATGCGCTCGTAGCGCGCGAGGTCAGGTGCCTGCAGCTGCTCCTTGCCACTGACAAGCTGGGCATCGCGCACGACGATCTCAGACCCGACCAGCTTGCCCGCATCATAGACATGAAGCGGCCGGGCACGATCGTAGGCGATCAGATTGGTCACATCGACCAGCCGGTTGATCGAGCGCAGGCCGATGGCGGTCAGACGTCGCTGCAGCCACTCCGGCGACGGCCCGTTCTTCACGCCCCGGATCAGCCGTCCGGCAAAGACCGGGCACATCCCCGGCGCGTCGAGCCGGACCGTGATCGGGCAGGGGAAGGCCCCCCGCACCGTGGCGAGATCGAAATGCTTCAGCTGGCCGAGGCCCGCCGCCGCCAGATCGCGCGCGATGCCGGCGACGCCCAGCCAGTCCGGCCGGTTGGGCGTGACCTCGAAATCGATCACCGGTTCGGCACCGAACACGCCCGCTGCTGGCGAGCCGACCGTCAGGTCGTCAGCCAGCTCAAGGATACCGTCGCTCGAGCCAAAGGCGTCGGGGGCCAGCTCCAGCTCGGAGGCCGAGCACAGCATGCCGTTCGACACCACGCCGCGCACCGGCTTCTCGACCAGGGTCACGCCCAGCCCGGGCACAAAGGCCCCGATCGGCGCATAGATGGTGGTCAGGCCCGCGCGCGCGTTCGGGGCACCGCAGACGATCTCCTTGATCCCGTCGACGGTCTCGACCTGACAGACGCGCAGGCGGTCGGCGTTGGGGTGCTGAACCGCATCGACGATCCGGGCCACCGTGAAGGGCGCGAGGGCGGCGATCGGGTCATGGACGTCCTCGACCTCCAGCCCGGCCATGGTCATGGCATCGGCCACGTCGGCGACGTCGGCGTCCGTGTCGAGATGGTCCTTCAGCCAGGAGAGGGTGAATTTCACGCCAGGGTACCGGCCGGCGGCATTTGCGACTGCGGCGTGATCCCCGCAGTGAGGTCATTCAGCAGGTCGTCGGAACCGGTGAAGCCGACCTGGACGAAACGGCAGCGGATGAAGCGGCAATTCGACATGCCGACCACGCCCGCCAGCTTGGGTCCGAGCGGTCGGTAAAGCAGCGTCTTCACATCGCTGATCGTACCCATGTTGCAGTTGTCGAAGGTAGTGCCGGTCATGACGGCCATGACCGCCGGACCCTCGATCACGCAGTCGGTGAAGGTCTTGCCGTCGATGAACATCTGGTCTGCGTTCCAGTGCTGAACGGCGAGCGACGGCAGCCAGACAGCTTCCTTCTCGAAGCTGGTGCGCGCCACCAGGGCGCGGCCGGCGGCTTCCTCGGCGGACAGGGTCGGGGTCTGGTCGGTCATGGTCGCAGTCTCTCGATTTCAGTTCTGGCCGTCGGTGACGGTTGCGACCTGCGCGATCAGCATCTGGAGCAGGTCTTCGTTGCCCGTGATGCCCAACGAGTGGAACCGGCAGTTCCTGAAGGTACAGTCGCGCACCGGAATGGCTCCGATCGCGATGCCGTTCAGCGGGCGGAACAGCATGTTGCGCAGGTCTCCGCCGGTCGGGCCGAAATTCGTGCTCTCGAAATGGGTGTTCTCAAGCACCAGCATCACCGCCGGGCCCTCGATCAGGCAGTCCGTGAAGACGCGGCCCTCGATCACCCCTCCGCCCCCGGCCTGGACGTTGGCGCGATAGAGGTCGACCAGGGCGAAATTGCCGCCCGTGAACGCCGTCGCGCGCGGGTCTATCTCGCGAGACGTCGTTTGCGGGGACGAAAGGTAGTCGGTGGCCATCAGGACAGTCCGCTTGCAGGATTGGGGGCGGCGAAAGCCGAGAAGCCGTAATGGGCCAGCCACCGGGTATCGGCGTCGAACATCGGGCGCAGGTCGGGGATGCCGTATTTCAGCATGGCCAGGCGATCCACGCCCATGCCGAAAGCGAAGCCCTGGTACTCGTCGGGATCGATGCCGCAGTTCCGCAGCACATTGGGATGCACCATGCCGCAGCCCAGGATCTCCATCCAGCTGTCGCCCTGATTGAGCTTCAACCCGCCGCCGGAGCGGTCGCAGCGGATGTCCATCTCGGCCGAGGGTTCGGTGAAGGGGAAGTGATGCGGGCGGAAGCGGGCGTCGACGTCGTCGACCTCGAAGAAGCGCGCGACAAAGTTTTGCAGCGTCCACTTCAGGTGACCCATGTGGATCTCGCGGTCGATCACCAGCCCCTCGACCTGATGGAACATCGGCGTGTGGGTGGCGTCGGAATCCTTCCGGAAGGTCCGCCCCGGGGCGATGATCCGGATCGGCGGCTTTTGCGTCATCATGGTGCGCACCTGCACCGGGCTGGTGTGGGTGCGCAGCACCTTGCGCTCGCCCGTTTCCGGGTCTGGCTTGAGGAAGAAGGTGTCGTGCATCTCCCGCGCGGGGTGTTTCGGCGGGAAATTCAGGGCCGTGAAATTGTGGAAGTCGTCCTCAATGTCGGGACCTTCAGCGACGGCGAACCCCATCTCGGCGAACAGGGCGATCATCTCGTCCATCACCTGCATGGTCGGATGTACCGATCCCTTGCGCCGCGGGCGGGCAGGCAGGGTCAGGTCGACGTGTTCTGCCTTGAGCCGGGTGTCGAGCTCGGCGGCTTCCAGCCCGGCCTTGCGGGCCGCCAAGGCCGACGACACCCGGTCGCGCAGGCCGTTGAGCATCGGTCCCTGTTCGCGCCGCTCGTCCGGGCTCAATGCGCCCATCCCCTTCAGCAGGCCGGAGATCGAGCCCGACTTGCCCAGGGCCGCGACGCGCAGCTCCTCGACCTCGGCCGCGCTCTCCGCGCCGCCGATGGCGTTGATCAGATCGAGTTCGAGTTGGGCGAGGCCCGGATCAGGATTTGGCATGCTGCGCTTCGTCTAGACCATTTTTGCTTCACGTCGAATCGACCTAAATCCAGAAAATGGTCCAGCATCAATGCGGAGCGAAATCTGAGCCTTGATGGACTGCGGCCATCAAGACCGATTTCGCTCAGCGGGTGGGGCGCAATGCAAAAAGCCCCCCGGCGCGAACCGGAGGGCTTTTGCGTCTTCCGTTGCCGGAAAAGCCTAGGCCGTCTTCAGCGCGTCGCGGACCTTGTCGGCGATCGCCTTGAAGACGGTTTCGTCTGCGGCCATCGCGGCCAGGACCTTGCGGTCCAGCTCGATGCCGGCTTCGCCCAGGCCGTGGATGAACTGCGAATAGGTGAAGCCTTCCAGACGCGCGGCGGCGTTGATGCGCTGAATCCACAGGGCGCGGAACGAGCGCTTCTTGTTGCGGCGGTCACGGTAGGCGTATTGCCCGGCGCGATCGACCGCAGCCTTGGCGGTGCGGATGGTGTTCTTGCGGCGGCCGTAGAAACCCTTGGCCTGCTTGAGAACCTTCTTGTGTCTGGCGTGTGAAACTACGCCGCGTTTGACGCGAGCCATTTTATTATTCCCTTCGGGAAGCCCCTATCGTTCGCCGCGCTGCGGCTCACTGCTTGAGGGGCTGTTGTTCAAATTCGATGCGGTGAAAAGGTTCAGTCCGTCCGCGCCGGTCAGGCGTACGGCATGTAGGACTTGATCTTCTTGGCGTCGGCGTCGGCCATGACCTTGGTGCCGCGGTTCTGGCGGATGTATTTGCTGTTGTGGCTGATCAAGCGGTGCCGCTTGCCCGCCACGCCAGACTTCACCTTGCCGGTCGCCGTGAATTTGAAGCGCTTCTTGGCGCCAGACTTCGTCTTCAGTTTGGGCATTTTCACTCTCTTTTTGAGCGGGCTACCGCCTGTCGGCTACTTGAGCCCAAGGTGGAAACCCTGATGAGAACCGCCCAGGCATGCCTGTTAGCCCGGCGGTTCGGTACGCGAAGGCGCGGCTTCTAGGCCAAGCGGGGCCTGAAGGCAAGCCTGACCTATTCGGCGGGTGCCGGAACCAGGTCCGCCTGCCGCTTGTGGAACGCCCGTCCGGCCTTGATCGCCATAAAGGCCGCCGGAACGGTCAGGGCCGCGCCGATCAGGAAGGGCCAGTCGTGGCCGACGACGGAGAATAAAGCCCCGGCCGCGATGGGTCCGAAGATTCGCGCGCCGGAGCTGGCGGCCATGTTCAGCCCCAGCATCGCACCCTGCCGGTCCTCGTCGACCGAGCGCGAGATCAGGGCCGAGATATTTGGCATTGCCACCGCCATGCCGAAGGCCCCGAAAGCCATCACCACCGGCACCAGAACTTCGCCTTGCGGAAGCAGCCGCCCGACCAACACCTGACCCACCAGGCCCGATCCGAAGATAAGGCAACCGGCCGCCAGTACCCGCGCCTCGCCGAATCTCCGCGCGAGACGTCCGGCGATCAGTCCCTGACAAATGGCCGAGACAATGCCGACGGCCATGAAGCTCAGCCCCACCTCGCGCGGCCCCCAGCCATAACGGGCCTCGGTCCAGAAGCCGAAGGTCGATTCCATGCCCGAGAAGCCGGCCATGTAAATCAGGGTGACCAGCAGGACGCGCGACACCACCGGGTTGGCCACTGCATCGCGCACGCCGCTTAGGAAGGGCGGGCGAGGCGTGGCCGGGTCGGCCTTGATGCGGCTTTCCTTGAGCAGAACCGCAATACCGATCGCCGCGACCACACACAGCCCCGCCGCCACGAAGATCGGCAGCTGGTAGCCCAGCGTCCCCATGTCCGGGCGCGTGAGCACGCCGCCCAGGCCCGGGCCGACGATAAAGCCCAGACCGAAGGCCGCGCCGATCAGGCCCATGCGTCCGGCCCGTTGCTCCGGCGGCGTCACGTCGGCCACATAGCCCTGAACCGTCGCAATGTTGCCGGCGCCCAGACCGGTGAACAGGCGAATGCCGATGGCCAGCCAGATGTTCGGCGCGAAGGCCAGCATCAGATAGCCCAGGGCATTGGCGATCACCGTGATCAGCAGCACGGGCTTGCGCCCGATCCGGTCCGACAGCCGGCCCCAGAACGGCTCGGCGAAAAACTGCCCCAGCGAATAGGCCGAGAACATCAGCGCCACCTGCCACGGCGGCGCATCCAGCGTCTGGCCATAGAAGGGCAGCAGCGGCACGACGATGCCGAAGCCCACCAGATTGATGAAGACCACCAGGAACAAGACGGACAGGGCCGAGCGCGATGCGGCTGGGGCAGGGCCGGGTGCTGTCATGACGCTGACCTTATCGCGGGCTTGACCCTGGACAAACGAAAACGCCCCGACCGTTTCCAGCCGGGGCGTTTCGAGGCTTGACCCTAAGGAGGCCTATTTCGGTGCCAGGATCATGATCATCTGGCGGCCTTCCATGCGCGGCGCGTATTCGACCTTGGCGATCTCGTCGAAATCGGCCTGGACCTTGTTGAGCAGTTTCATGCCCAGTTCCGGGTGAGCCATCTCGCGGCCGCGGAAACGCAGCGTGACCTTGACCTTGTCGCCCTCATCGAAGAAGCGGTGCATGGCCTTGGCCTTCACGTCATAGTCGTGGACGTCGATATTAGGACGCAGCTTGATCTCTTTCAGCTCGACGACCTTCTGGCGCTTGCGCGCCTCGGCCTTCTTCTTCTGCTCCTGGAAGCGGAATTTGCCATAGTCGAGGATCTTGCAGACGGGCGGCTCGGACGTGGAAACGATCTGAACCAGATCCATGCCAGCCTCTTCGGCGGCTTCCAGCGCGGCGGACGTCGGCATGACGCCCTGCTTTTCGCCGTTCTGATCGATCAGCAGAACGCGCGGCGCGCGGATGTCTTGGTTCATGGGCGGCCCGTCCTTGACGGGCGGCTGGTTCATCGGACGGCGAATGGGCGTCGTTTCCTTGCGTGGACGAAAAAGTCGGAGGTCTGACGAGATGAACCTCGCGACGGTTCGCGGCGTTCCTCCTCCGAGCCTCTATATGACCGCGAAAGCCCCATTCTTCAAGCGTTCTGGCTTCAAGGTTTCCGGCTTGAAGGCTTCCGCTGGTTCAGCCCGGCGGCTCGCCCGAACCGATGTAGTGGTCGTGCAGGGTCAGGATTGCGTCGAAGACATGATCGACGCTCAGGTCCTCGATCGGCGCGAACGCCCCGCGCGTCTCGTTGGAGGCGACCGTTCGCGTCCTGGGTCCCCATGGCCCGTACAGCCACCACTCGGTCGGGCCGAACAGACCCAGCGTCGGCCGCCCCGCCGCCGCCGCCACATGCATCAGGCCGGAGTCGTTGCCGACGAACAGCGCCGCCCGGTCGATGGCGGCGGCCGAGGCCAGAATGTCGCCCTTGCCGACGAAATCGATGCCGCGCGGGCCCGCGGCCTGCAGCGCCGGGGTCGCCGGTGCCCGGTCGCCGGGGCCGCCGACGGGCATGAAGCGCCAGCCGTCGAAGCGCGGCTCGGCCTTCAGCTTTTCGACCAGCGCGCCCCAGCGGTCGGCCGGCCAGCTCTTGCCCGGCTGGTGCGCGATGGGGGCCAGGGCCATGATCGGGCCGGGCGCGGTGGCCAACTGGGGGTCGATGACCACGGCGGCCTCGGCCCGGGCGCGGTCGTCGATAAACAGTTCGGGGGCCAGGGTGGAAGGCGCGCCCATCATGCGCGACACCATCTCGACCTTGGGCAGACCCGTCTCCCAGCTCCGGTTGTAGACGACGCGCCGCCTCGCCGGGATCAGATAGCTCAGCGCCGAGCCGCGAATGTCGATGACCATGTCCCAGCGGGTCCCGACCACCTGCCGCCACAGGGCGACCCAGTGTCCGGCCATCTTCTTCTTGTCGAGGATGATGACCCGTTCGACGTTCGGCGCGGCGCGAAAAAACGGCGCGGGGGGGCGACCGCAGGCGACGGTGATCCGCGCGCCGGGAACCTGCCGCGCGATCTCGCGGACCACGCCCGAGGAAATAACGCAGTCCCCGATGCGGTTGGAGCTGACGAACAGGACTTTAGGCGATGGTGGGGTGACGGGCACGCAGTCAGGCCTTCGCTTCGCTGGCAACCGTTCGCTATCAGTCCCCGAAAGAATGCGCGAGAGGAACGGTCATGGACGATCTGCGGCGACTGACCCGGCCCGATGGCGAGACCCTGGTGTTCAGGCGGGTCGAGGGCTCGGGTCCGACCGTGGTCTGGATCGGCGGCTTTCGCTCCGACATGGAGGGGACAAAGGCGCTGGCGCTCGACGTCGCGGCGCGCGAACGGGGCTGGCGCTTTGTCCGCTATGATCATTTCGCCCACGGCCGCTCGTCCGGCGACTGGCGCCAGGCCACCATCGGCCGCTGGCGCGAGGACGCGATCGCCTTGATCGACAGCCTCGAGGGGCCCGTCATCCCCGTGGGGTCGTCCATGGGCGGCTGGATCGCCCTGTTGCTGGCGCTGGCGCGGCCAGAGCGGATGGCGGGACTGGTGCTGGTCAATCCGGCCCAGGACTTCACCGAACGACTGATGTGGCCGGGACTGCCCGATCACGAACGCCAGGCCATACTGCGCGACGGCGAGACCCTGATGGTCGAGGCGGGCCCCCCTGATCAAGGATTGGGCGAATACGTCCTGACCCGCCGGATGTTCGAGGAGGCGCGGGACTGGTTGTTGCTGGACGACGCCGTGCCGATCTCCGCGCCCGTCCACATTCTGCAGGGGCGGGCCGACGACGTGGTGCCGTGGCGGCACGCGGCGGCTCTGGTCGAGCGGTTGGCCGGCGGCGACGTCCGGCTGGACGTGATCGAGGGCGGCGACCACCGCCTGTCCAGCCCCGGCGACCTGGATCGGCTGATCGAAGCGGTTGATCGGATGCGATTTCAGGCGTTTACATAAAGTCCAATCGCAGGAGACCCCCATGCGCGCCCTGACCTTCGCCCTTCCCGCCCTGCTCCTGCTGGCCGCAGCCGCTTGCGCTCCCAGCGTGGGCAACGACCGCTATGCCAGCGAACTGCAGCGCCTGACCGAGCAGTGCTCCGCCCGGGGCGGCATACTGTCGCCTACCAGCGGCCAATCCGGTCGGCCTCAGCTCGATAATGTCTGCAAGGTCACCGGCCTGCCGTCGCCGCTGACGGCGGGCGGTTGATTCCGGCTTAGAGCAGGGCTGTGATCGCCGCCCGCGCCGCCTCGCCCAGGTCCGGGCGTTTCAGGGCCAGGGCCACATTGGCGCGCAGCAGGCCGATCTTGTCGCCGCAGTCGTGGGTCACGCCCTCGTATTCGACCGCCGTGAAGGTCTGATCCTTCATCAGCCGCGCCATGCCGTCGGTGAGCTGGATCTCGCCGCCCGCGCCACGTTGTTGCGTCTCGAGGATGCCGAAGATTTCGGGCTGCAGGATGTAGCGGCCTGCGATCGACAGGTTCGACGGAGCCTCGCCCCGCGCCGGTTTCTCGACCATCCCCTTCATGCGGAAATGCCGGCCGTCGTGGTCCTCGGGATCGACGATGCCGTATTTGTGGGTCTCGGTCTCGGGCACGGCCTCGACGCCGATGACGTTGCCGCCGACCTCGGCATAGACGTCCGCCAGCTGTCGCAGGGCACCAGGGGCGGCGTCCACGATGACGTCGGGCAGCAGCACCGCGAAAGGCTCGTCGCCGATGATGTCACGCGCGCACCAGACGGCGTGGCCCAGCCCCAGCGGCTGCATCTGGCGGGTGAAGCTCATCTCTCCGGCCGTGGCCAGTTCGGCGATCATGGCATCCAGGATGTCGGTCTTGCCCTTGGCCAGCAACTGGGCCTCGAGTTCGATCTGGTGATCGAAATAGTCCTCGATCGCACCCTTGGAACGCCCGGTGACGAAGACGATGTGTTCGATCCCGGCCTCGCGAGCCTCTTCGACGATGTAACTGAGGATCGGCCGGTCGACGACGTTCAGCAGTTCCTTCGGCGTGGTCTTGGTGCCGGGCAGGACGCGCGTCCCCAGACCGGCGACGGGCAGGACGGCCTTGCGAAGGCGGCGGGCGGACGTGGTCATGGAAGATCCTGAACGACGAGGTCGGGAAGCCTAACGTATTCGCGCGCCGATGCGATCACTCCACCGTGACCGATTTCGCCAGATTTCGCGGCTGGTCCACATCCGTGCCCTTCTGCACCGCCGTGTAATAGGCCAGCAACTGCACCGGAATGGCATAGACCAGCGGCGCGATCAGGGAATGGCACTCCGGCGCGTCGACCCGCCGGATGCCGGCCCCGTGCAGGTCCGGCGCGGACTTGGGGGCGATCATGATGACCGGCCCGCCGCGCGCGGCCACCTCCTGCAGGTTGGAGGCGGTCTTTTCAAACACCTCGTCCATCGGGGCGAGGGCGATGATCGGCGTCAGCGCGTCGACCAGGGCGATGGGGCCGTGCTTCAGCTCGCCGGCGGCATAGCCCTCGGCGTGGATATAGCTGATCTCCTTCAGCTTCAGCGCGCCTTCCATGGCCAGCGGGAACATGGCCCCGCGCCCGAGGAACAGCACGTCGGTCGCCTTGGCTATGTCCTGGGCCACGGCCTTGAGGTCGTCCTCCATCCGCATCGCCTCGGCGATCAGCCGCGGCGCCTCGAACAGGGCCTTGACCAGTTCGGCCTCTTTCGCCGCATCGATCCGGCCGCGCTGGACGCCCGCCGCGACCGCCATGGCCAGCAGGGCGGCGACCTGGGCGGTGAAGGCCTTGGTCGAGGCGACGCCGATCTCCGGTCCCGCATGGGTGGGCCACAGCATGTCGGCTTCCCGCGCCATCGAAGACGAATGAACATTGACCAGGGCCGCGGTCTTCAGTCCCCTGGCCTTGCACCAGCTCAGGCTGGCCAGGGTGTCGGCCGTCTCGCCGGACTGGCTGACCGCCACCGCGAGCGTGCCGGGCGTCAGGGCGGGCTGGCGATAGCGGAACTCGGACGCGATCTCGACGTCGCAGGGCAGGCCCGCCAGCTTCTCGAACGCATAGCGGCCGATCTGGCCGGCGTAGAAGGCGGTGCCGCAGGCCACGATCTGGATGCGGTCGATGGCGGCGAAGTCGGTGTCCGCCTTGGCCTTGCCGTTCACGAAGTCGAGGTAGTGGGAAAGGGTGTGCTGGACGCTGTCCGGCTGCTCATGGATCTCCTTTTCCATGAAATGCCGGTACTCGCCCTTCTCAACCAGAGCCGATGAGGCTGAGACCTGCACGACCGGACGCTCGACGGCGTTGCCGCTGACGTCGAACATCCGCGCGCCGTCGCGGGTCACGGCGACGAAATCACCCTCTTCCAGGTAGCTTATCTTCTGGGTGAAGGGGCCGACCGCCAGGGCGTCGGAGCCCAGATACATCTCGCCTTCGCCCCAGCCGACCACCAGCGGGCTGCCGCGCCGCGCGCCCAGGATCAGCCCGTCCTCGCCCTCGATCAGCACGGCCAGCGCATAGGCACCGGTCAGCCGATCCAGCACGGTCTTGAAGGCGGCCATGGGGTCGTTGCCCTTGGACAGTTCGCGGTCCAGCAGGTGGGCCACCACCTCGGTGTCGGTCTGGCTCTCGAAAGCGTGGCCTTCGGCGGCGAGTTCGGCCTTCAGCTCGGCGAAATTCTCGATGATGCCGTTGTGCACCAGAACGACCCGACCGGCCTTGTGCGGGTGGGCGTTGGCGGTGGTGGGCGCGCCGTGCGTCGCCCAGCGGGTGTGGCCGATGCCGATCGTGGCCGCCAGCGGCTCGGCCAGAAGCACGGCCTCCAGTTCGCGGATCTTGCCCTTGGCGCGGCGGCGCTCGATCCGGCCATCGACCAGGGCGGCGACACCTGAGGAGTCATAGCCGCGGTATTCCAGCCGCTTCAGGCTGTCGATCAGGCGGGGAACCGCCGGGCCGACGCCCGTCACACCAATAATACCGCACATGGATAAGCCCCTGGGAAATCTGCCCTCTCCGCGCTTTGCGCGCGGACGGGTAACGGGCTAAGCCGAGCCCTGCTGTCTCGCGCCGATGTAGGCGATAGGCGGCCGGATTTGCACCTAAAAAGCGGTTTCGCAAGCTTTCTGAGACCACGACGAGAGGAAGACGACGCGTGGGCGAGAGACGCTATTTCGGCACCGATGGCATTCGCGGCTGCGCCAACACCTATCCCATGACGCCTGAAGTGGCGCTGCGGGTCGGGCTGGCGGCCGGGCGGCTGTTCATGTCGTCCGACGACCGCCGCCATCTGGTGGTGATCGGCAAGGACACCCGCCTGTCCGGCTATATGATCGAGCCGGCGTTGGTGGCGGGGTTCGCCTCGGCCGGCATGGATGTGCTGACCTTTGGCCCCCTGCCGACGCCGGGCGTGGCGATGATGACCCGGTCCATGCGTGCCGACATCGGGGTGATGATCTCGGCCTCGCACAACGCTTATCTCGACAATGGCATCAAGCTGTTCGGCCCCGATGGCTACAAGCTGTCGGATCAGGTCGAGCTGAAGATCGAATCCATGATGGATCAGGCCTTGGACGAGGGTCTGGCCCCGCCCGACAAGCTGGGGCGCGTCAAGCGCATCGACGACGCCCAGGCCCGCTATATCGAGATCGCCAAGGCCAGCTTCCCCAAACGGCTCAGCCTGCAGGGCCTGCGCATCGCCATCGATTGCGCCAACGGCGCCGGCTACAAGGTCGCCCCGACGACGCTCTATGAGTTGGGGGCCGAGGTCTTCGCCGTCGGCGTCGATCCCAATGGCTTGAATATCAACGCCAACTGCGGCTCGACCTATCCCGAGACTCTGGCCGAGGCGGTAAAGACCCATGGAGCCCACATCGGCATCGCCCTGGACGGCGACGCCGACCGGGTGATCATCTGCGACGAGAAGGGCCGGGTCATCGACGGCGACCAGATCATGGCCATGGTCGCGCTCGACTGGGCCCGGCGCGGCCTGCTGGTCGGCGGCGGTGTGGTCGCCACGGTTATGTCCAACCTTGGGCTGGAGCGCGCGCTGAACGCCGCCGGCCTGACGCTGGAGCGGACCCGGGTCGGCGACCGCTACGTCATGGAGCGGATGCGCGAGGGCGGTTTCAACATCGGTGGCGAACAGTCCGGCCACATCATCCTGCACGACCACGCCACCACCGGCGACGGGCTGATGTCCGCCCTGCAGGTGCTGGCCGTTCTGGTCGAGAGCGGCCGTCCGCTGAGCGATCTGGCCCGTCAGTTCGACCCCGTGCCGCAACTGCTGGAAAATGTCCGGTACACCACCGGCAAGCCGCTTCAGGACCCCGGCGTCAAGGCCGCCATCGTCGCCGCCGAGGCGCGACTGGCCGGTCAGGGTCGCCTTCTGGTCCGGCCATCGGGCACCGAGAAGCTGATCCGCGTGATGGCTGAGGGCGATGACGAGGCGCTGGTCAAATCGGTGGTCGCCGATGTGGTCGCGGCGGTGAAGACGGTAGGGCAGCCTGCCTGACTCAAAGGTGGATCGCGGTGCCTCTTCGGCGCAGTCTCACCCTATGATTCCCTCACGCCCTCGGGTGCCAGGGCCGTCCCGCGCGGCCGGGGGCGCCCTGTCCCTGATCCCCGGCCTGCTCGCCTGCGCGGCGGTCACCGTGGCGGCGGTCGCCGTCCAGGCGCTGGAGCTCAGCCTGTTGGGGCGGGGCTGGATCGACGCCATCGTGCTGGCCATCCTGATCGGCGCCGCCGTGCGGTCCATGTGGACGCCGCCCGCCGCCCTGAATCCCGGCATAGAGTTCAGCGCCCGGACCCTGCTCGAGATCGCGGTGGTGCTGCTGGGTGCCTCGGTCAGCGCCGCCACCGTAATGGCCATTGGCCCCGGCCTGCTGGCGGGAACGGCCCTGGTCGTCGCGGTCGCCCTTGCCGTCAGCTACGGGCTCGGCCGATTGTTGGGTCTGCCGCACCGGATGGCGGTTTTGATCGCCTGCGGCAACGCCATCTGCGGCAACTCCGCCATCGCGGCGGTCGCCCCGGTGATCGACGCCGACGCCGAGGACGTGTCCGCCGCCATCGCCTTCACCGCCGTGCTCGGCATCGGGGTCGTGCTGTCCCTGCCGTGGCTGGCCGTGGTGCTGCGGATGACGGAGCTGAACTATGGCGTCCTCGCCGGCCTGACGGTCTATGCCGTGCCCCAGGTGCTGGCCGCCACCCTGCCCACGGGGAGCGTGGCCGCGCAGGCCGGGACGCTGGTCAAACTGGTCCGCGTGCTGATGCTGGGCCCGGTCTGCCTGTTCCTGGCCGTCGCGACCGCGCTGGGCCGCAAGTCCGGTGCCGCGAGCGTGGATGGCGTCGCCCCGGCGCGACGGATTTCGATCCGTCATCTGGTCCCGTGGTTCATCGTCGGCTTCCTGCTGATGATGGCCGCGCGGTCGGTGGACCTGATCCCGGCCGCCGCCCTGCCGGTCATCGCCCAGGCTGCCACCGTCCTGACGCTGATCTCGATGGCTGCCCTGGGCCTGAGCACCGACGTCCGCGCAGTCGCCAGGTCGGGCGTCCGCATCGCCGCCGTGGTCATCCTGTCGCTGCTCGCGCTGATCGGCCTCGCCCTCGGGCTGATCGGATTGCTCACCGTCATGTGACCCGGTGGGCCGGATCAGCGTCCCGCGTTCGCCAGCGTCACGGTCAAGCCTTCGATCCGTTTGCGGATGTCGGGCACGGCGATGGTTTCCCAGTAGGCGGCGCGCGCCGGAGGGCCGAGGACGAACAGGCACGGGTCGGGCGCGCCGTCGGCGCCCAGAACCCGACCCTCCGCGTCGAGGTCCAGCCCCAGTCCCAGCGGACCGAGCGCTACCCGGCCCGAGGCGAGCAGCGGACCGGTCAGGGGATCAGTCGCAGGGTCATGTCCCGGACCCGTGCAGTCGATCAGCCAGCGCCCGCTCAGTGCTGAAGGCTCCGTCGCCCCGCGCGGCATCCAGTCCAGCGCGATCCCGTCGGCGGTCTCTTCGACGCGGCTGACACGACCGGCGACGACGATCAACCGTTCCTCGGCCCGCAGGGTTCCGACGGCGGTCGCGACGCTGTCGGCGATGCGGTGCCGGTGGACGTCCCACCACGGTCGCAGGTGACGCAGGAAACGGGCGCGGGTCGCGTCGTCGGCGGCGACCCACAGCGTGGCGGTGGTCGGCCGCAACCCCTCCATCACGCCGCGCCAGCCGCCGTCGTCCGCCAGCCGCCGGGCCTGGGCCAGACGTCGCGAGAGCGGTCCGCAGGTCATCGCTTCGCCGGGCGTGATCGCGGCGCCGTGGCGGGCTCCGTGCGCGCGGGGCGTCAGGCCCCGACGCGACAGGGCGACCGCCCGCCCGCTCCAGCCGCGCGCCTGCAGACCCAGTAAGATGTCGATCATGGTCAGGCCGGTGCCGAGGATGATCACATCGTCGTCCGCGTCGATGCGAGCCAGGGTGTCGGTCGCCCAGGGATCACCGATCAGCCGGTCTGATGCGACCAAGCGAGCCGGGTCGGCCGTCTTCGGGGTCGGATTGCCGGTGGCGATCACGATGGCATCGGCCTCGACCCGCCGTCCGTCTGCCAGCAGAACGACCGGTCCCTCAATGGCGACGGCCTCGCCGGCGACGCGCCTGATCAGGCCGGGACGGTCGGCCTCGACGGCGGCCAGCCGGTCCTCGATATAGAGGCCGTAAAGGCGACGGGAGATGAAGCCTTCAGGGTCGGCCTGCCCGGGATGGCGCGCCCCCAGCCAGCGCGTGAAATGGTCGGGCCGTGCCTCGACCGCGCTCATCCGGCCGGAACGGACGTTCAACAGATGCCCATCGAAACCGGTCGAATAGGCCACGCCGGGCCCGAAGGTTCCGGTGCGATCGATCAGGCTGGACGCGACGCCCCGTTCGGCCAGCCGCGCCGCCAGCATGGCGCCGGAGAAGCCGCCGCCGACGATCGCGACCTGCCCCCCGGCCATACGCTCAAATTTCCTGATTATAGGCACCGATTTCGGCGTATTTCGCCAGCCGGGGCTTAACTTCCTGGTGGAACAGGGCGCGCATGTCCTCGTCCGAGCGCATGCTCTCGACCACCACAACCAGTTCCGGCTTGTTCGAGGAGGCGCGGACCAGAACCCACGACCCGTCTTCCAGATGCACACGTACGCCGTTGACGGTAATCGCTTCCACGATCCTGCGGCCCAGGATCGAGCCGCCCGCGTCGGCCAGAGCCTGATACTCGGCCACGATCCGTTCCAGCACCTCGTACTTCAGCTCGTCGTCGCAATGGGGCGACATAGTCAGGCTGGTCCAGGCGTCGGGCAGGGCGGCCTTGAGTTCGCTCAGTTTTTTGCCCGCGTTGCGGTCCAGCATCGCCAGCACGGCGCCGGCGGCGACGATGCCGTCGTCATAACCGTGGCCCAGGGGCGAGTTGAAGAAGAAATGGCCGGACTTCTCGAACCCCGCCAGCGCGCCCAGTTCGGCCGTCTTGCGCTTGATGTAGCTGTGGCCGGTCTTCCAGTAGACGGTGGTCGCGCCATTGGCCTTCAAGACCTCGTCGGTCTTGTACAGGCCGGTCGATTTCACATCGACGACGAAGGTGGCGTTCGGGTGCAGGGCCGACAGGTCGCGGCCCAGCATCAATCCAATCTTGTCGGCGAAAATCTCCTCGCCCGTATCGTCCACCACGCCGCAACGGTCGCCGTCGCCGTCAAAGCCCAGGGCCAGGTCGGCACCCGTCTCGCGCACCTTGGCGGCCATCTGCATCAGCATGGCGTGGTCTTCGGGGTTTGGATTGTATCTCGGGAAATTGTAGTCGAGCTCGGTGTCCATCTCGATCACCGCGGCCCCCATGCGGCGCAGGGCCTCGGGGGCGAAGGCGCCGGCGGTGCCGTTGCCGCAGGCGGCCACGACCCTGATCGGCCGGGTCAGTTTCACCTTGGAGACGATGTCGGCCAGGTATTTCTCGCGGAAGCCCTCGATCCGGGTCAGCGACCCGCCTTTGCGGCCGACGCCCTCGCCGTTCAGGACGATGGCCTTCAGCCGTCCGATCTCGTCGGGGCCGAAGGTCAGGGGCGGATTGGCCCCCATCTTCACGCCCGTCCAGCCGTTCTCGTTATGGCTGGCGGTGACCATCGCCACGCAAGGGCAGTCCAGCTCGAACTGGGCGAAATAGGCCGTCGGTGACAGGGCCAGGCCGATGTCCAGCACCTCCATCCCGCCTTCCAGCAGGCCCAGGATCAGGGCCTGTTTCACCGACAGGGAATAGGAGCGGTAGTCGTGGCCGACAACGATGCGCGGCCGCTGTCCGATCTCGTGGACATAGGTGGCGAGGCCCAGACCCAGGGCCTGGATCCCCAGCAGGTTGATCTCCTTCTCCAGGATCCAGCGCGCGTCGTACTCACGGAATCCCGTCGGCTTGACCAGAGCAATGGTCTCATAGTCGGCCGTGTTGGGGCGGAGATCGGCGCGGGGCTTTTGCATGCGGTCCTCGGATGACGGTCGGCGCGGGTCGTGGGCCACGCCGAAGCTGATCGCCTTCTAGCCTCCGGTCCCGACAGGTCGCAACAACGCGCGAAGGCCGCCATGGCTGCGGGGAACCGGAGGCTGCGCCCGAAGCTTGACCCTGTCAGACCCCGGGCCTACCCAAATCGGACCTCATCGGAGACCGGAATGCCCCGCCTGATCCTGCTGCGCCATGGCCAGAGCCAGTGGAACCTCGAGAACCGCTTCACCGGCTGGGTCGATGTCGGCCTGACCGCCGAAGGCGAGGCGCAGGGGCGTCGGGCGGGCGAGCTGGTCGCGCAGGCGGGCTTCCATCCGGCCGTGATGTTCGTCTCGGTGCTCAAACGGGCGAAACGCACGGGCGCCCTGGCGCTGGATTCGGCCGGGCTGAAAGACGTGCCGGTGGTCGAGGACTGGCGGCTGAACGAGCGGCATTACGGCGGTCTGACAGGACTGGACAAGGCCGAGACGGCGGCGCTGCATGGCGAGGATCAGGTGCGCATCTGGCGGCGCAGCTATGACGTCCCGCCGCCGCCACTGGCTCCAGGCGGCGAATGGGATTTCGCGGGCGATCCCCGCTATGCCGGACAGACCATCCCCGACACCGAAAGCCTGAAGACCACGCTGGATCGGGTGCTTCCGTATTGGAACGAGGCCATCGCGCCGCGCCTCAGGGCCGGCGAGGACGTGCTGATCGCCGCCCACGGCAATTCGCTGCGGGCCATCGTCAAACACCTGTTTGCCGTGCCTGACGACCAGATCGTCGGCGTCGAGATTCCCACCGGCAATCCGCTGGAGATCGATCTGGACGCCGAGCTAAAGCCGACAGCGGCGCGCTATCTGGATGCCGGACGCGCCAAGCCCCTGCCGGAGATCGCGGAATGACGGCCGCCGACGACGCGCGCTTCATGGGTCGAGCCATCGACCTGGCCAAGGCCCGCATGGGCGAGACCTGGCCCAATCCGGCGGTCGGCTGCGTTATCGTCAGCGGCGGAGAGATCGTCGGCGAGGGCGCGACCGCGCCCGGCGGCCGCCCCCATGCCGAGGAACAGGCCGCCCCCGCCGCCGGCGAGCGGGCGCGCGGCGCGACGGCCTATGTGACGATGGAGCCGTGCGGGGCCCGGTCGTCGGGGCGCAAGTCGTGCTCGAATTTCCTGATGGAGGCCGGGGTGGCGCGCGTGGTCGTCGCCGCCGTCGATCCCTCGCCCTTCGCGTCGGGGCGCGGAGTCGAACGGCTGCTGAAAGCGGGGCTGGAGGTCGAGACCGGCCTGATGGCCGATGAGGCGGCGGTTCTCTACGAAGGCTATCTGCACCGGGTCGAGACCGGCCGTCCCATGGTTCGGGTCAGCGACGACGGGGCGGGCTTCGACGCGCGCTTCGCGGCCTCGTCCAAGGCCGACCTGACGACCGAGCTTAAACGGCTCGGCGAGGCGGGCTACACCCGGGTCTGGGTCGGGTCCGGAGAATTGGCCGAAGCTCTTGTGACTCAAGGACTTCTCACTCCATGAACAGGGCTGCCGCTTCAGCTTTCCTTAAGCGAGCTGTGCCATAGCGGGACGGATGGCTGTATCCAACACCCAGGCCGTCAGAAGGCGGATCGATCAACAGGAGCTGGACGCCATCTGCGCGCGGCACGACCGCCTGTGGCAGGCCAAGCCCGGCGGGGCCCGCGCGATCCTGGCCTGGCTGGATCTTTCCGGCCTGTCGCTGGCGGGGCGCAACCTCGCCGACGCCGATTTCGCCGCCGCCTGCCTGATCGGCACGGACCTGACCGGCGCCAAGCTGGACAACGCCACCTTCTTCGGCGCGGACATGCAGGACTGCATCCTGGTCGACGCCAGCATGCGCCGCGCCGACCTGCGCGGGGCCTCCCTGCGCGGGGCGAACCTGACCGGCGCTGATCTGTTCGAGGCGGACCTGCGCGAAGGCACCATCGCCGCCGCCGACTCCAAGCTGGGCTTTCGCGTGGTCGAGGCCAAGTGGCGCAACGACACCCAAGCCCAGGGGGCCTGTCTGGTGGGTGCCAACCTGCAGCGCTCCAAGCTGACCGGCGTTGTCGCCGTCGCCGCCGACTTCACCGACGCGATCATGAAGGAATGCAAGCTGGTCCGAGCCAACCTGAAACAGGCCAGCTTCAGAGGAGCGGATTTGGCCGGCGCGGACCTGTCGGGCGCCGATCTGACCGGGGCGGACCTCAGGGACTCCATCCTCGTGGGGGTCAAATTCGCCATGTGGCGCACCGACGGCGCGGACATGACCGGGGCCCTGACCGACGACCGCTCGGTAGGCGCGCCCGTCGGCAAGATGCCGGCCGCCGAGATGCTGGCCGACCACGCCCAATGGTGCGAGACCGACGGCACCCAGGGCCGCCCCTCGGTCTTCGACGGCGTCGACCTTCGCGCGTTGCGCTCGATCAAGGGCTATAATCTGACTGCCCTGTCCGCCAGGGGGGCGGTCTTTTACGGCCTCGACATGGAGGGCGTTCAGTTGCAGGGCGCGCATCTCGAGGACGCCGACCTGCGCTCGGTCAATCTGAAGGGCGCGGATTTGCGTGGCGCGCGACTGGTGCGAGCGCGGCTGAACGGCGCCGACATGCGCGGCGCCCAGCTAGGGCCGTTGATGCTGAGCGCCGACCGCCTGCTGCCCGCCGACCTGACCGGGGCCTGCCTCAAGGGCGCCGACCTGTCCGGCGCCGACCTCAAGCGGGCCAATCTGAACGACGCCGATCTGACCCGTGCCATCTTGCGCGGCGCCTGCCTGTCGCAGGCCGAGATGATCGGGACCGACACCACGTCCGTGCGCGGGCTGGAAATCAAAAGCCCGCCCACCCCCTGACGCGAAAAAAGGGCGACGCGAACGCCGCCCTGTCTCTTTTTTGGGCCTATCGCCTTGCGGCTGCTTGAGGCCAGCTTTGGCTTATCGCCTTGCGGCTGCTTGAGGCCGAGTGGGCCTTTCCTGTCTTGCTTTCGATCAGTTTCGAGCCGCCGCCGATGTCGATGCGGCGGGGCTTCGGCGCCTCGGGCAGTTCGCGGACCAGTTCGATCGACGGCAGGCCGTTCGACAGATCCGCCGTCTTGACCACCATATATTCGATCAGCTGGAAGCGCCGCTCGAAGTCGCGCTCGGCCAGGCCGAGATGCAGATAGGTCCGCTCGGCCCCGGCGTCGTCTCCGGCGGTCCGCGTGCGGCCCCGCCCGGTCTGGAGAAGCCGTCGATCGGCATCCCCGAGAGCCGATGCGGAAAGGCGCGCGCCCGCGTCAAGGGCAACCCGTTCCGGCGCCAATCGGTCGCATCGAAGCCATCAAGCCTTGCCCTCCGGACCGCAGGCCGTAATGGTTACCGACATCCTTCAACCCAAGCCGGAGACCGCCATGCGCCTGCTCGTCCTCGCCGTGACTGCCGCCCTCGCCTTTCCAAGCGTCGCTCTCGCCCAGACCCTTCCGGCCCTGCCGACGCTGGACGAGACGCCCAGCCAGCGGATCGCCCGCCGCGCCGAAATGACGCCGCCGGTGCTTCAGGAGGATGCGGCCCTGCGGGCGGCGATCGGATCGGACGCCCGGAAGAGGGCCGCCGTCGAGGGGCAACCGGCCGACGCGGCGCGGGATCCCTATCGCCGGCCCCTCGAGACACTGACCTTCTGGGGGCTGACGCCGGGATCGACCATTGTCGAGATCGCGCCGGGCGCGGGCTGGTGGGGTGCCATCCTGCGGCCCTATGCCGAGGCCACCGGCGGCACCTATGTCGCGGTCGCGCGTCCGGTCGAGAGCATGGGCGTGGACGACGGGACCGCCGACATTGTCCTGGTGGCCCGGTCGCTTCACGGCTGGCATCGTGGCGGTCGCACTGAAGCCAATATGGCTGCCTTCTTCAAGGCGCTGAAGCCGGGCGGCGTTCTCGCGGTCGAACAGCACCGCAGCGTCGAAGGCCTGAACCCTGACATCACCGCCCCGACCGGCTACATGCCGGAGAGCGTTGTCATCCGCGCTGCAGAGGCCGCCGGCTTCATACTGGACGAGCGCAGCGAGCTTAACGCCAACGCCAAGGACGACCACGACCATCCCTTCGGCGTTTGGACTCTCCCGCCGGTGCGCACCAGCGCGCCCCGTCAAGGCGTCGCAACCGACCGACCCACGCCTCTGAGTGAGGCCGAGCGGGCTGAGTACGATGCCATCGGCGAAAGTGACCGCATGACCCTGCGCTTCCGCAAGCCGGCCTGATAACGGCATGACGGCCGGCGTTTTGACGGGGACAGTGAACAGGGTTAAGGCCCCGCCTCGGGTGCTGGATCGCAGGGGACGAACCGGCTCGGCAAGGGGTGTGGATGTCTGACCCATCCGAACGTCGGCCGTTTCTGGCGTCGCGTCGCGGCCTGATGTCCGGCGTCGCGACTCTCGGCCTGCTTGCGGTGGCCGGCTGCGGCCGCAAGGAAAAGACCGCCGAACCGCCCGCCACGGCCGACGGTCCGCCCAAAGGGTCGCTGGAATGGGCCGTCGCCGGGCCCTGGCGGGCGCAGGACAAGGTTCGCGACGCCGACCGTCACCCGATGGGGACTCTGCGCTTCTTCGGCCTTCAGCCCCGCATGAAGGTCGTGGAATTCTGGCCGGGCAGTGGCTGGTGGACCGAAATCCTCGCCCCCTATCTGGCCGAGGGCGACGGCGGCTATGTCGCCGCAGGATTCCAGACCGGCCCGGGTGCCGACCCGTCGCAGACGCAGTTAACGGCTGCTTTCCAGAAACGGTTCACCGGCGACCGGCCTCTTTACGGCGAGATTGAACTGTCCGCCTTTGGTCCGACGTCGGTGCTGGTGACGGAAGCGGGAACCGCTGATCTGGTCCTGTTCATGCGCAACATCCACGCCTGGATGGCCGCAGGAATCGTCGAGAAGGCCTTCGCCGACGCGTATTCGGCGTTACGGCCGGGCGGCGTTCTGGGCGTCGAACAGCACCGGCTGGGCCCCGAGGCCGATCAGGATCCGGCCGCCGCCAGCGGTTATGTGCAGGAGGCCTTCGTCAGGCAACTGGGCGCCGAGGCCGGTTTCGCCTTCGTCGCGGCCTCGGAGATCAACGCGAATGAAAGGGATGACAAGGATCATGCCTTCGGCGTCGATACCCTCGCGCCCCAGCGCCTGACCGCGCCGCGGGGGTCGCCGCCGGACCCGTTGTTCGACCGGACCGAATATGACGAGATCGGCGAGAGCGATCGCATGACCTTGAAATTCAGGAAGCCAGAGTGATCCGAGCCGCCGCCTACGCCGCCAACGCCCCCCTGATGGGGGTACCGGGCGCCTCCGCGCCTCCGGGTGGCCACGGCGAGTGGTTTCGCGGTGCCGGCGGCCTGCGCCTGCGCGCCGCCTTCTGGACGCCCTCCACGCTCGTCGCCCGCAAGCCGCGTGGCACGGTGATCGTCAGCCCGGGCCGGACCGAGCCGATCGAGAAATATTACGAGGTCATCGGCAACCTGCTGGCGCGTGGCTGGTGCGTGCTGGCCCACGACTGGCGAGGGCAGGGCCTGTCGGCCCGCCTGCTCCCCGACCGCCTCAAGGGCCACGCCCGTGCGGTCGAGGAGTTCCTGGACGACTACTCCCGCCTGCTGGAGGCCTTCGAAACCCGCGCGCCCAAGCCCTGGATCATGGTCGGTCATTCCATGGGCGGAGTGCTGAACCTGATGTCGCTGCAGGGCGGGGACGAGCGGTTCTCGGGTGCCGTCCTGACCGGCCCCATGCTCCGCATCAAGACCGGCAAGCGCTCGGCCTGGTCGGTCAAGCTGGCGGTGCGCTGGAACCTGCGCCACGGCAAGGCGGGCGACTATGTGCTCGACAATCCCGACGATCCCTTCGACCACACGTTCGAAAAGGACGCCCTGACGTCCGACGCGTCCCGTTACGAACAGTGGCGGCAACAGCTCTACGCCTGCCCCCATCTGGCCGTCGGCGGCCCGACCTGGGGCTGGCTGGCCTTCGGCCTCGACGCGGGCGAACGGTCGCTCAAGCCCAAGGCGCTGAAGGCCGTCCGCGCGCCCGTCGCGATCGTCCAGGCCGGCGAGGACGACCGTGTCTGGAAACAGACCAACAAATGGGCCGCCAAACGCCTGGGCCGCGGTCGCTACGTCGAGGTTCCGGGGTCGAAGCACGAGATCATCATGGAGACCGACGACCTGCGTGGGGTCTTTCTGGACGAGTTCGACGCCATGGCGGCCTATGTCTCGCCGGTCGAGGACCTGTCGCCTCTGGCCGTGACCGAGCCGTCGCCGGAGCCGATCGAAGCGGCCTGAGTCTCAGATTTCGCTCCCGCATGATTCTGGACCATTTTTTGGATTCAGGTCGATTCGACCTGAAGCAAAAGTGGTCTAACGCGACGCCCGTCTCAGCGTCACCAAGGCCTGATCGATCAGGCGGGGGTCTCCGACGGCCAGGATCTGACCGCCTCCGTCGGGAGTCTCGCCGCGCCAGTCGACGACCTTGCCGCCCGCCGCTTCGATCACGGGGACAAGGGCGAACCAGTCCCAGACCTTCAGTTCGCTCTCGGCCACCAGGTCGATCCGTCCCGCGGCCAGCATGGCATAGGCGTAGGCGTCGCAGCCCAGTCGGGCCAGGCGGGCCGCCGCGCGAAGTTGCGTCCATGCGCCCCGTTCCGCGCCGTTGAAGATGTCGGGGTCGGTGGTGGCGATGACGGCGTCGTTGAGACTCGCACAGGCGCGAACGGCCAGAGCCGTTTCCGCGCCGCCTTTCAGCATTCGCGCGCCAGATGGACCGCCGAGGAAAATCTCATCCAGATAAGGCTGGCCGATGACGCCGACGCTCGGGCGGCCCTCGGTTCGCAGCGCGATCAGATTGGTCCACAGCGGCAAACCGGCGATGAAGGCGCGGGTGCCGTCGATCGGGTCGAGGATCCAGACATGGTCGGCGTCTGGCCGGTCCTCGCCATACTCCTCGCCGATGACGCCGTGATCGGGATAACGCGCCGCGATCAGTCGACGGATCGCCGTTTCGGCTTCCTGGTCGGCCTGGGTGACCGGATCGAATGCGCCGGGCCCGCCCTTGTCCGTCTCCGTGCAGGTGCCGCGAAAATACGGCAGGGAGACACGGGCGGCCTCGCGGGCAAGTTCGATGGCGAAGAGTTCATGCTCGGTCATGCAGTGGCGAGTGGCGAGTGGCGAGTGACGAGTCAATCCGCCTCGTCACAGCCGGCCGGGCGACGAGGACGAGACAGGAGGAGCGAACCCTCGCCACTCGCCACTCGCCGCGCGTCACTCGCCTGTCAGGCCGCGCTGCTCTCGGTATGCAGCGACTTGGCCAGGTCCAGCAGCCGCCGACGCGGCTTTTCGTCGAGCTGATAATAGGCCTGGATCAGGTCGAGCGTTTCCTTGCGGGAAAACATTTCGCCGCCCTGATTGGCCGCCTCCCGGCGTTCAATGGCCTCTTCCAGGCCGTCGTAGAAATAACTGACCGGAGATTCCAGCGCCTCGGACAACTGCCACAGGCGAGCGGCCGAGATGCGGTTGGCGCCGCACTCGTATTTCTGGATCTGCTGGAAGCGGATTCCGACCTGGGTGGCCAGTTGCTGCTGCGTCAGGCCCAGAAGGCGACGACGACGGCGCACACGACGCCCTAGGTGCAGGTCGATATCGGTGGCCATGGCCCCATTTTCCCTTGCTGCGGGATGTCCCGAAGCGGGACGGCTGGCCCTCCGGGTGGCAAGCGCCATGCCGCGTTCGGGTGCCGGGGGAGAGTCGGAGAGCAATCTTCGATCGAACAAGCGCAACCGTCGGCGCTCCGACGCATTATGGCCACGAGACTGATTGTCTGAGGAAGGGACTCACCAATGAACATCATTTTCTGGATCATCGTCGGCATCATCGCCGGCTTCCTGGCTGAGAAGATCATGGGCCGCAGCCACGGTCTGCTGACCAACCTGATCGTCGGCATCGTCGGTGCCGTCATCGGCGGCTTTGTGGCCAACGCTCTGGGCTTCGCCTGGGGTGGCTGGATCGGCTCCACCATCGTCGCCACGATCGGCGCGATCCTGCTGCTCTTCCTGCTGGGTCTGGTGAAGCGTCGGGCCTGAAGGTCCTGCCTTCGCGGCCAAACGACAAAGGGCGGCTCCTCGCGGAACCGCCCTTTTTTCGTCTCGCAACAGCCGGCGGATTATTCCTCGCGGACGCGCTTCTTGCGGAATGAGGGGTTAAGCACGGCCTTGCGCAGGCGGATCGACTTGGGCGTGACCTCGACCAGCTCGTCTTCCTCGATATAGGCGATGGCCTGTTCCAGCGACGGCCGCCGCGGCGGGGTCAGGCGAACCGCCTCATCCTTGCCCGAGGCGCGGATGTTGTTCAGCGCCTTGGCCTTCATCGGGTTGACGTCCAGATCGTCCCAGCGCGCGTTCTCGCCGATGATCATGCCCTGGTAGGTCTTCTCGCCGCCGCCGACGAACATCACGCCGCGGTCCTCGAGGTTCCACAGGGCGAAGGCGGCGGTCTCGCCGTCGCCGTTCGAGACCAGCACGCCCTTCAGGCGGCCCTCGATGGCGCCCTTGTGCGGCTCATAGTGGCTGAACACGCGGTTCAGCACGCCCGAACCGCGCGTGTCGGTCAGGAATTCGCCCTGGTAGCCGATCAGACTGCGTGAAGGCGACTTCAGCGTCAGGCGCGTCTTGCCGGCACCCGACGGGCCCATGTCCTTCAGCTCGGCCTTGCGGGCCGACAGCTTCTCGATGACCACGCCGGTGTATTCGTCGTCGACGTCGATCACCACATCCTCGATGGGCTCCAGCCGCTCGCCATTCTCGCCGGTCTGATAGACCACGCGCGGACGGCTGATCGACAGTTCGAAACCTTCGCGGCGCATGTTCTCGATCAGCACGCCGAGTTGCAGTTCGCCGCGCCCGGCGACCTCGAAGGCGTCCTTGCCGCCGGTCTCGGTGACGCGGATGGCGACGTTGGCCTCGGCCTCCTTCAGCAGGCGGTCGCGGATCACGCGCGACTGGACCTTGTCGCCTTCACGACCGGCCAGTGGGCTGTCGTTGACCGAGACGGTCATGGAGATGGTCGGCGGATCGATCGGCTGGGCGGGCAGGGCGTCGGTGATTTCCAGCGAGCACAAGGTATCGGCGACGGTGGCCTTGGACATGCCGGCGATGGCGATGATGTCGCCCGCCTCGGCCTCGTCAACCGGCTGACGCTTCAGGCCGCGGAAGGCCAGCACCTTGGTGATACGGCCCTGTTCGATGATCTTGCCGTCGCGGTCCAGCGCCTTGATGGCCATGCCCGGCGTGGCCTTGCCGCTCTCGATGCGGCCGGTCAGCAGGCGACCCAGGAAGGGATCGGACTCGATCAGCACGTTCAGGATCTGGAACGGCTTGTTCTTGTTCTCGGCGACCTTTGGCTCGGGTACGTGACGCACGATCAGCTCGAACAGGGCATTCAGATTGTCGGAGGGCTGGTTCAGATCCATCGTCGCCCAGCCGGCGCGGCCCGAGGCGTAGATGTGGGGGAAGTCCAGCTGCTCGTCGGTGGCGCCGATGGCGGCGAACAGGTCGAAGGCGGCGTTGTGGACCTTGTCCGGATCGGCGTGGGCGCGGTCGACCTTGTTGATGCAGAGGATCGGCTTCAGGCCCATCTTCAGGGCCTTGGTCAGCACGAATTTGGTCTGGGGCATGACGCCCTCTTCAGCGTCCACCAGCAGCACGCAGCCGTCCACCATGCCCAGGATGCGCTCGACCTCGCCGCCGAAGTCGGCGTGGCCCGGGGTGTCGATGATGTTGATGCGGGTGTCTCCGGCCTCGCCATGCCACAGCACGGAGGTGCATTTGGCCAGGATGGTGATGCCGCGCTCTTTTTCCTGATCGTTGGAGTCCATCGCCCGCTCGGCGTGGGCCTCGTTGGCTCGGAAGACGCCGGATTGAGCCAGCAACTGGTCCACCAGCGTGGTCTTGCCGTGGTCGACGTGGGCGATGATGGCGACGTTGCGCAGATTCATTTGATTATCAGACGTGCAAGGCGGCCGGACGAGAGCGGACCGCTGGATAGTGGCGACGGTGCGGGGAGCGCGCGCCTCTTACAGGGACGCACGTGGAAACGCCAGTGCGCGAGGAACACGCACTGGCGTAACGGGGTCCTATCGCCGACGAAAGCGGCGGAGAGAGGGCGAGACGAGGGAACAGGGGGTAGGGACCAGGGAATAGGGATCAGGAAGGGTTGGCTGTCAGAGCCCAACGGTGAATATGGGTTTTCGCCCCTCGCCCCTCGCCCCTCGCCTCTCGCCCCTGATCCCCAATCCCTGATCCCCAGTCCCTCAAAAAATGCCCGAACTTCCCGAGGTCGAAACCGTCCGCCGTGGCCTTGAGCCCGTGCTGATCGGCGCGCGTCTGACGCGGGTGCGCCAGAACCGGCCGGACCTGCGCTTTCCCTTCCCCGACCGCTTCACCGAGCGGCTGGAGGGGGCCGTCGTCGAGCGTATCGACCGTCGCGCCAAATATCTGCTGACGCCGCTGTCGACAGGCGAAACCTGGGTCAGTCACCTCGGCATGACCGGCCGCTTCACCCTGGACGGCACCCAGCTGGGCGAGTTCGAGACGCCCGCGCCGATCGTCGGCAAGCATGAGCACCTCAGCCTCAGCGCCATCAGGGACGGGGCCGCCACCCGCGTGGGCTTTGCCGACGCCCGCCGTTTCGGCTTCATGGGTCTGATCCCGACCGATCAGGTCGAGGCCCACCCGTGGTTCGTCGCCCTCGGCCCCGAGCCGCTCGGCAACGGCTTCTCCGGGGCGCATCTGGCCGAGGCCTTCTCGGGCAAGAAGCAGAACATCAAGGTGTCCCTGCTGGACCAGCGGACCGTCGCCGGCCTCGGCAACATCTATGTCTGCGAGGCCCTGTACCGCGCCCGGATTTCGCCGCTGACTCCGGCGGGCAGGGTGTCGAAACCCCGCCTCGAAAGCCTCGCCGCCGTGGTCCGCGACGTGCT
>NZ_JBDNHO010000030.1:0-27523 GCF_041688735.1 Brevundimonas sp. | reverse complement strand
GACAACCGCAACCAGCTGATCCTGGACGAAATCCAGAACCGCGGCACCGTCGACCATGCCCCCGTCTATCCCCGCGAGGTCGTGCGACGCGCGCTGGAGCTGTCGGCCAAGGCCATGATCATCGTTCACAACCACCCGTCCGGCGACCCGACCCCGTCGCGCGCCGACATCGACATGACCCGTCAGGTGATCGAGGCCGCCCGCGCGCTGGGCCTCGACGTCCACGACCATCTGGTCGTCGGCCGCGACGGCGTGGCCAGTTTCAAGCAGCTGGGGCTGATGTAACCACGCTGATCACCGAACGCCTGAGCCTGACGCCCGTCGCCGTCGGGGACTATGCCGAGTTCAAGGCCAAGTCGGCCGCCCCGGCCTGGTGCAACAAGAGCCTGAACACGCCCCGCACCGTCTGCATGATCTCACCGGACAACGCGCCGTCGCTGGCGCTGGCCGAACGCGCCGAATACCGCGCATACGCCCGGACCGACTACAGGGGTGGGCGGATGACTCGGCTCGAGCGGGGCTTGCGCTGACTGCCCGACCGTAGCCCGCCGTTAAGGTTTACCGCTCATTATGAGCCAAAGTTACCGGAGCGCCCGCGCCCATGCCGATGCCCGTCGAAGCGCTGCGCGCCCATCTGGCCGAAGCCTTTCCCGACGCCGAGATCGCGATTGACGATCTGGCCGGCGACGGCGACCATTACCGCGCCCGAATCGTTTCGACGGCGTTCGCCGGTCTGCCCCGCGTGCGCCAGCACCAACTGGTTTATGCGGCGCTGAAGGGCAAGATGGGCGGCGAATTGCATGCCCTGGCGCTTGAAACCTCGACCCCGGCGGGAGGCTGACACCATGCGTTATCGCCCCTACGGACGCTCGGGACAGGCCGTGTCGGCCGTGACCCTCAGCCTCGGACCCCGCGATCTCGCCCACGGGGCCGAGACCGCGCGCGAGCTGATCTATTCGGCGCTGGAAGCCGGCATCAACAGCTACCGCCTCGAAAACGCGGATCCGGTCCTGGCCGAGGTGCTGGGCCAGGCGCTCAAACACGTCGATCGCAAGCTGGTGCAGGTCGCCCTGATGCTGGGCGCCGGCGACGGCCGTAGCGGCTCGGACCGCGACTTTTCGGCCGAGGGCATGACGGCGTCGATCGACCGGGCGTTGAACATCTCCGGCCTGGGGTGGTTCGACCTGGCCATGCTTGACGAGCCGCAGGACCATGAGTTGCCGCAGTCGTCGCTGAACGCGCTGAAGGCGCTGCGGGCCACCGAGCGGGTCCGGCTGCTGGGCATCTCGGGCGACGGCGAGGTGATGGACATCTACGTCTCCACCGGCGCTTTCGACGTCCTGGCCACCTCGCTGCACGTCAACTCGCCGTGGCAGATCCGCTCGCGGCTGAGGGCGGCGCGCGAGGGCGACATGGCCATCTTCGTCCACGGCTACTTCCCCGACAGCCTGGACACGGCCAAAAAGGCCGAAAACGCGCATGTGGAGAAGAAGAAGGGTCTGTTTGGCTTCGGCGGCGGTGGTCCCAAGCCCAACGGCGGCCCGCTGGCCCACGCCGGCACCTTCGCCTTCCTGCACCGCACGGCCAACTGGCCGGCCGAGGCGATCTGCCTGGCCCACGTCCTGACCGACCCGTCGGTCTCCAGCGCCCTGATCCAGGCCAGCGACATCGAGCGGCTGAACATGCTGGCCCAGGTTCCCGACCGCGACATGCCGCCCGGCCTCTCGGCGCAGATCGAGATGGCCCGCGTGGCGGGCGCCAAGGCAGCCTGATCAAGATCGTCCTGGCGGCGGCTTGATCTGGGTCCAATCGACGTTCACCCATCGGCGTCAGCCCCCTTTCCGCCGTCATTGCGGGGCTGGGACCGGCGTAGCCGGGACCAGAACCCGGAACCCAGAGGGCTGGAGACCGTCAGCGGCGCGTCTGATTGTCGATTGAACCTGGCGCTGTTCCAGCGTTGAACTTGACCCGGGCCGTCCGCGTCCATACCTGACGACCTTCACTGAAAGGCCCCGCCCGTGACCGATCAAGTCGTCGCCATCGATCCCGTACACACCTTCATCGCCGACACGGTGAAGACGAACGACGTCGTCCTGTTCATGAAGGGCACGCCCGACGCGCCGCGCTGCGGCTTCTCCTCGTTGGCGGTGCAGATCCTCGATCACGTCGGCGCGACCTTCGTCGGCGTCGACATCCTGCAGGACGAGGCCCTGCGCGAGGGCATAAAGGCCTATACCGACTGGCCGACCATCCCTCAGTTGTACGTCAAGGGCGAGTTCGTGGGCGGCTCGGACATCGTGCGCGAAATGTTTAACGCGGGTGAACTGCAGACACTGATGGTCGAAAAGGGCGTGCCGCTCGGTCAGGACTGATGGCGCGCCGGCCCCTCGAACCCCGCGCGGATCGCGAGACCTTCGTCGTCCCGCTGACGGTTCTACCCGAACACATCGACGACAACGGCCACGTCAACAACGTCGTCTATGTCGGCTGGCTGCAGGACGTGGGCACGGCGCACTGGAACGCCCGCTTCGACGACGCCACCCGCGCCCGCTGGTCCTGGGTCGCGGTCCGGCACGAGATCGACTATTTCCGCCCGCTGCCGCCTGAGGCGCAAGGCGTCTTGGCCCGGACCTGGGTCGGCGATCCGCAGGGGCCGCGCTTCAACCGCTATGTCCGGATCGAGGACGGCGAGGGCCGGCTGTGTTCGCAAGGGCTGTCCGAATGGGTGCTGGTGGATGCGGTCACGATGCGGCCGCACCGCATTCCCGCGACGATGCTTCAGGTGTTCCAGCGCACCTGACGCGCCGCTCTTGAGCCAGGCACCGCCGTTTCGAGGCATTCCGCAGCTGTAAACATCGCCATACAACCTCAAAATCTGTATTGTGTTTCTGAATTGCTCTCGAGGTTGCATTTAAAGTCAAGCTCGCTTAATCCGTGCTTCAATTTCCCGGATCGGTGCTATCTGTCACGCCGGTGACACCCGGTAGTGACCGGTCCGCCTTGCATTTCCGAAAATCCGCGACGGGTATGGCTTTCACCACGAAGGCCTCCGATTACCTTTGGAGGGTCGGCCTTGACCGCCCCCACGCCGATTCATCCCGACGGACCGCTCAGCCTGGCGCTCGCCGTCGTCGGTTCATCCACATCGCCCTTGGTGCTTCTGGACGGGGAGATGATGGTCATCGCCGCCAGCGACTCCTTCTTCAAGGCCTTTGACATCGATCCGGAGGGTGCCCCGGGCGCGCAGGTGTACAGCCTGGGCGGCGGCGAGTGGAACCTGCCGCGGCTGAAGTCGCTGCTGACCGCGACCCTGTCCGGTGCCGCCGGCGTCGACGCCTATGAGATGGAGCTGAACAGCGAGCGGCTGGGCGCGCGCTGCCTGCTGCTGAACGCGCACCTGTTGAGCTATGGCGATGGATCGCCGGTGCGGATACTCCTGAGCGTGACGGATATCACCGACGCCAGGGCCAGTGAAAAGCTGAAGGACGACCTGCTGCGCGAGAAGGCCATCCTGCTTCAGGAGGTCCAGCACCGCGTCGCCAACAGCCTGCAGATCATCGCCAGCGTCATCCTGCAGAGCGCGCGCAAGGTCCAGTCCGAGGAGACCCGCAGCCATCTGAACGACGCCCACAGCCGGGTCATGTCGGTCGCGGCCCTGCAACAGCAGCTGGCCGCGTCAAGGCTCGGCGAGGTCGCCCTGAGATCCTATTTCGACCAGCTGTGCGTCAGCGTCGGCGCTTCCATGATCCGCAATCACAGCCAGTTGTCGCTGCACGTCGACTGCGACGACAGCGCCGTCAACGCCGACATTTCCGTCAGCCTGGGCCTGATCGTCACCGAACTGGTGATCAACTCGCTGAAACACGCCTTTCCCGGCGGACGGCATGGCCGGATCGTGGTGAGCTATCGCGCGCGGGGGCCCAACTGGACGCTGTCCGTGGCCGACGACGGCGTCGGCATGCCGACGGACGCCGCCAGCGCGACGCCCGGCCTGGGCACCAGCATCATCGAGGCCCTGACCAAACAGCTTGGGGCCCGGGTCAAGGTCACGAGCGGCCACCCCGGCACGACGGTTTCCATCGTCCACACCCAGATCAGCGCCGTCAGCGCCGAAGCCCAGGCCGGCCGCGCCGTCTGATTTCAGGCGGGCGGCAGCTGGTAGGGGTTCTCGATCGAGACACGCGTGCCGGGCGCGAGGCCCATTTCAGCGAAGCTCCAGCGCAGCTCCACGCCCTCGGGACGCGGCGAGCCGCAGCGGTCTTCATTCAGGCGGCGCAGCGAGATCACCGAGCTGGACCCCGCGCGACGCACCACGGGCGTCAGATCGGCCTTGGCGGTGCAGCCGTTGGAGCTGACCCAGAACACGGCCTGATCCTGGGCGACCGCGGCGGCATGAACCGCCTCGATCTGCCCGGGCAGGCCGGTCGCGGCCTGAGCGTCCGGGCCGAAACCGAAACGTCCATAACGGCGCAGCCTGCGGCCAAGGGCACGAGCAGGGTCAGGGCGGCGAGCGTGGCGATGCGTGTCATGTCCGGCCTTCCCCCACTGATGTCCATCCAACAAGAATGTGCGCCTGTTCGCCCGGCAAGTGAACCCCGGTACAGGGCCGATACGGAAAAGGCCCCGGATCGCTCCGGGGCCCCTTTGTTCATTTTGCCTTCCGCGCTCAAGCAGCGAGCGACCGCGTCGCGAGCGTCAGCGCGACTTAAGAGCTGTAGTATTCCACGACCAGGTTCGGCTCCATCTTCACCGGATACGGCACGTCGGCCAGCTCGGGGACGCGCACGTAGCGGACCGAGAAGCCGCGGTCGCCGAGTTCCAGATAGTCGGGGATGTCACGCTCCGACGACTGCTGGGCCTCGAGGACCAGAGCCATGGCGCGGGACTTTTCCTTGACCTCGACGACGTCGCCGATCTTCACGCGGTAGGAGGCGATGTTCACCTTCTTGCCGTTGACGGTCACGTGGCCGTGGTTGACGAACTGACGGGCGGACCAGACGGTCGGGGTGAATTTGGCACGATAGACCATGGCGTCCAGGCGCGACTCCAGCAGGCCGATCAGGGCCTCGGAGGTGTTGCCGCGCTTGCGACCGGCTTCTTCGTAGGTGTTGGAGAACTGCTTCTCGGTGATGTTGCCGTAGTAGCCCTTGAGCTTCTGCTTGGCCTTCAGTTGCAGGCCGAAGTCCGAGACCTTCTGCTTGCGGCGCTGGCCATGCTGGCCGGGGCCGTACGACCGCTTGTTCACCGGGGATTTCGCGCGGCCCCAGAGGTTTTCACCCATGGCCCGGTCGAGTTTGTACTTGGCGCTGTGGCGCTTGGACATAGATCACTCTCTTCAGGATGCGGCCCGGCCCCTCCACGACTGGAAAGGCGATCTCAACGGCGGTCCACGCATCGTCCGTAATGGTTCGCGCGCCAGACCGGAGTCGAGCGCGTGAAGGGCGGGCTTATGCCCATGGACGATCCTTAAGTCAACGCCGACGGCCTTTCATGTTACAGCCTTTCCGACCATGGAGGCTCGACATGCCCGTTCGTACGTTCGCCTTTGCCATCGGCTCGCTATGCCTGTTTCTCGGAGCTGCTCCAGCGGGGGCCGAGGTCCCACCGAGGCCCCGGATTGACGCTGCGGTCGCGCAATTGATGCGGGATACCGGGGCGCGCGGCATCGCCGTCGCGGTCATCGACGACGGGCGGGTCGCCTATGTCCAGGCCTATGGCGAACGCAATGCAGCGGGCGATCCGCTGACGCCGGACACCGTCATGTACGGCGCGTCCCTGACCAAGACGGTCTTCGCCTGGTCGCTGCTCCAGCTGGTGGATCAGGGCGTCGTCGATCTGGACCGGCCCGTCGCCGAGGTCCTTCCGGACCTGCCATCAATGTATGACGAGAACCTCGCCAACCGGTATTCCGACTGGCGCGGCCTGGCCGAAGACCCGCGCTGGCGGGCGATCACCCCGCGCATCGCCCTGACCCACAGCACCGGCTTCCTGAATTTCGGCTGGCTGGAGCCGGACCGGAAGATCCGCATCCATTTCGATCCGGGCGCCCGCTACGCCTATTCCGGCGACGGCCTGATGCTGCTGCAGTTCATGCTCGAGAAGGGCCTGGGTCGCGACGTGGGTCGCGACATCCAGACCGGCGTCTTCGATCCGCTGGGCATGACCAACACCAGCCTGATGTGGCGGCCCGACTTCGCGGCCAATCTCGCCGATGGGTGGCAGGCCGACGGCGCGATCGAGGCTCACGATGAATGCAGCAAGGTCCGGGTGGCCGGTTCGATGGATACGACCATCCACGACATCGCCCTGTTCGCCGCCGCCCTGATCCGTGGCGACGGCCTCAGCCCCGCCTCGCGCGCCGAAATGGTCCGGCCGCAGCTGGCGATCACGACGGCAACGCAGTTTCCAAGCCTGCAACCCGAGCTGCCGCCGGAACAGCGGCGGGAAGACCTCGAGGCCGGGCTCGGCGTCGTGACGTTCAAAGGGCCGCAGGGGCCGGGATTCTTCAAGGGCGGGCACAACGACTCGACCGGCAACACCCTGGTCTGCCTTGACCGCGGGCGGCGATGCGTCGTCATCCTGTCCAACGACGTGCGATCCGAAAAGGGTTTCGGCGCGCTGGTCAGCGTCGTCCTGGGCGAGACGGGGGTCCCCTATGATTGGGAATACGGCTTTACGCGCGATCCGACGAACTGAAGCCCCGCCCTAGGGTCCAAACTCAATTAAAATCGAGTGAAATCAATCGCTCGCTACTTCCGCTCATCCCCGCGAAACCGGGGACCCAGTTCTTTTGCTGGGCTGAGTGATCGGGATAGCCGTATTTGGGCCATCGGCACGGCTGGATTACCCAAAACACTGGGTCCCCGCTTTGGCTGCTACGCGCCGCCCTTCGGGTGGCGGGGATGAGCGGTGTTGAGTGCGGACCCTCGCCTTCCGCCACCCAGACGAAGCCGACGTCCTTGCGCTGGACGCGGCCCAGCCACGGATAGGGGAATTGAACGGCATAGACCCGCAGGTCCCCGGCGGCCGCGCGCTCCAGCAGGGCCTGGCGGCTGGTCCTCGATGGCCACCGACGAGATCGAGGGCGTCAGGGCGGGGGACCCCGGCTGGAAGGTCTCGACCCTGGGCGTGATGGGTCGGCCCCGGGTTTCGGATTCCCCGCTGCGCCCAGCCCCGGAATGACGATGAGCGTCAGCGCGTCGCGGCGGCGAACAGGTCGTTGGCCTTGTGCCAGTTCACCACCGACCAGAAGGCCTTCAGATAGTCGGGCCGACGGTTCTGGTATTTCAGATAATAGGCGTGTTCCCACACGTCGGCGGCCAGCACGACCTCGCCCTTTTCGTCGGCCACGTCCATCAGGGGATTGTCCTGGTTGGGTGTCGAGGTGACCTTGAGTTTTCCGTCCTGAACGATGAGCCAGGCCCAGCCCGAGCCGAACTGTCCGGCTCCGGCGGCGTTGAAGGCGGCCTTGAACGCGTCCATCCCGCCCAGGTCGCGGTCGATGGCGGCGGCCAGCTCTGCCGACGGCTCGCCGGTCTTGCCGGCCGGGGCCATCAGCTTCCAGAACAGGCTGTGGTTCCAGTGGCCCCCGCCGTTGTTGCGCACGGCCTTGGGCAGTTTCGACACGTCCTTCAGCAGGTCCTCGATCGAATGGTCGGCCAGGGCGGCGTCAGCGGCGACCGCCTCGTTCAGCTTGTCGACATAGGCCTGGTGATGCTTGTCGTGGTGAAACGTCATCGTCTCCTTGTCGATCGCCGGCTCCAGCGCGTCATGGGCGTAGGGCAGCGGGGGGAGCGAGAAAGCCATGGGCAGGATCCTTCGACGGTGGTGGGCGGACCCCGTATCTAGGCGCCCGTTCCCCGAAGCCAAGCCGGACCGCGGGGTTTCGTTCCCATTCCTCCCCCATTGGGGGAGGGCGACCGCCCGAAGGGTGGTGGAGCGGGCCGGCCCTGAACGCCGGCGGGTGAGGTCGCCCCCCTCCCCTGCGGAGCCTGTCCTCGGGCTCGCCAAAGGCGAGACCCGGGGGCGGTCCCCCTTCCCCTATGGCTGAGGAATGGGCAGATTGGCCTTCAGGCAGTCGCGCACGGCGCGACGCAGGTCGCCGGTGGACGAGGCGAAGTCCACGCCCTCGGCGTCGAACACGGCGCGCACGGCGGCGTCGAGGCCGGACGCCAGCGCCGCCTTCACCTTGGTCTGGCCCTTGGCGTGCAGGCAGAAACCCACCTCGCGGCACAGGGCGGCGAACATGTCGTCATGGTCGGCATCGGTGGGGGTGGCGGTGTCGGTCATGCGCTCACGCCTTAAGCCGTTTGGCGTGAAAGGCCACATGGTCGGCGATGAAACTGGCCATGAAGAAATAGGAGTGGTCATAGCCGGGCTGCATCCGCAGGGTGATCGTCTGCCCCGCCGCCGCTCCGGCCTCGACCAGCAATTCCGGCTTCAGCTGTTCGACCAGAAAGGGATCGGCGTCGCCCTGGTCGATCAGGATGTCGTCAAAGACCCCGCGCGCCGCGCCGGCTTCGATCAGCCGCGCCGCGTCGTGCATCCCCCATTCCGCCCGGTCATCGCCGAGATAGGCGGTGAACGCCTTCTCACCCCACGGACAGCGGCTTGGCGAGGCGATCGGCGAAAAGGCCGAGACGCTGCGGAACACGTCGGGATGGCGCAGCGCCAGCGTCAACGCGCCGTGCCCGCCCATCGAATGGCCGCAGATCGAACGCGTCCGGGTGGTCAGAAACTCGGCGTCGATCAGCGCGATCAGCTCCTCGACGACGTAGCTTTCCATGCGGAAATGCGGCGTCCACGGCCCTTGTGTCGCATCGACATAGAACCCCGCCCCCTGCCCCAGATCGTAAGCCGGATCATCGGCCACACCCTCTCCGCGCGGCGAGGTGTCAGGCGCGACGACGATGACCCCGTGCTCCGCCGCAGCGGCATAGGCCCCGGCCTTGGTGGTGAAATTGTCCTCGGTACAGGTCAGACCCGACAGCCAGATCAGCACCGGAAACGGGCCTTCTCCCGCCGGCACGAAGACCGACAGCGTCATCGTCGTGCCGGTCACGGCGCTGTCGTGTTTCAGATAGCGAAGGACGCCGCCGTGGACGTGATGCTGTTTGGTGGCTTCCATCGCCGTTTCCTTGATCCCTCTCCCGGCGGGAGAGGGCTTGAGCGCACGGCGGCAAAGCCGTCGTCTTCGCGCGAAAGGGTGAGGGTTCACCGTGCGAAACGGGCCACCACCAGCCCCCTCACCCCTGCCCCTCTCCCCATGGGAGAGGGGTTCGATCCAACCTACCCCGCCCGGTGCATGGCGCAGATCTTGTTGCCCGACGGATCGCGCAGATAGGCCAGGTTCAGGGTGCCGAACGGGCCGGTGCGCGGACCGGGCGGGTCCTCGACGGCCGTGCCGCCGGCTGAGACGCCCGCCGCATGGAAGGCCGCCACCGCGTCCGCGTCTCTCGCACCGAAGCCGATGGTCCCGCCGTTGGCGTGACAGGCCGGTTCGCCGTCGATCGGCTTGCAGACCGCGAAGGCCCCTCGCGGCGTGCGCCACCAGACCCGGCCCTTGTCATCGTCGGACCCCGCCGGGATGCCCAGCGCGCCCAGCGCCGCATCATAGAATTTCCGCGACGCCTCGATGTCGTTCGCGCCGACGGTCATGTGGGTGAACATGGTGGACCTCCCTTGTGTCAGGATAGTTTTTTTAAACAACTATAGTCGCGACGCAAGCCTCAGAAAACCACCACACTACGGATGCTCTCCCCCGCGTGCATCAGATCGAACGCCTCGTTGATCCGCTCCAGCGGCAGGGTGTGGGTGATCATCGGGTCGATCTCGATCTTGCCGTCCATGTACCAGTCAACGATCCTGGGCGTATCCGTCCGCCCCCGCGCCCCGCCGAAGGCACTCCCCCGCCAGACCCGCCCCGTGACCAGCTGGAACGGCCTCGTAGATATCTCCTTGCCTGCCTCGGCCACGCCGATGACGATGCTCTCGCCCCAGCCGCGGTGACAGGCCTCCAGCGCCTGACGCATGACCGTGGTATTGCCGGTGCAGTCAAAGGTGTAATCGGCCCCGCCTCCGGTCAGATCGACCAGATGGGCGACGACGTCGGTCACCTCCTTGGGATTGACGAAATGGGTCATGCCGAAGCGGCGCCCCCATTCCTCCTTGGACGGGTTCAGATCGACGCCGACGATCATGTCGGCCCCGACCATCTTCAGCCCCTGGATGACGTTCAGCCCGATGCCACCGAGACCGAACACCACCGCATTGGCCCCGGGCTCGACCTTGGCCGTATTGACCACCGCGCCAACACCCGTGGTGACGCCACAGCCGACGTAACAGGCGCTCTCGAACGGCGCGTCCTTCCTGATCTTCGCCACCGCGATCTCGGGCAACACTGTGAAGTTCGAGAAGGTCGAACAGCCCATATAGTGGGCGATCGCCTGCCCCTTGTAGCTGAAGCGCGAGGTGCCGTCGGGCATGACGCCCCGCCCTTGCGTGGCGCGGATGGCGGTGCACAGATTGGTCTTGCGGCTGAGGCAGCTTTTACACTGGCGGCACTCCGGCGTGTAGAGCGGGATGACATGGTCCCCGACCGCGAGCGAGGTCACGCCCGGCCCCACCTCAACGACAACCCCCGCGCCCTCATGGCCGAGAATGCTCGGGAAGATCCCCTCCGCATCCAGACCGTCCAGCGTATAGGCGTCGGTGTGGCAGATGCCCGTCGTCTTGATCTCGATCAGCACCTCGCCCGCGCGCGGCCCCTCCAGATCAACCTCGACGATCTCCAGCGGACGTTTGGCCTCAAATGCGACGGCGGCGCGGGTTTTCATGGGGGGGCTCCAATACTATCCGCTCATCCCCGCGAAAGCGGGGACCCAGTTCTTTGGGCGACCGGTCTCACGAGTGGACGATTTCGTTGATCCCACGCGCCTTGCCTCATGAAAGCACTGGGTCCCCGCTTTCGTGGGGATGAGCGGAGGTAAATATCAGTCTCGCGCGTTCTCGCCAGCCCGTTTCGCCGCCAGTTTCGCCAGCACCCGCCCCCGCCCCTTCGACAGCGTCGTGATCACCCCCCGGAAGGTCGCCACCTCCTGCTCTGTGAACGCCGCCCGGCCCAGCATGACCCGCAGGTTCTGCACCATCGACGGCCGCTTCTCGGGCGGGTGGAAGAAGCCCCCGGCGCCCAGTTCGCGCTCCAGATGCTCGTACATCCCCAGCGTCAGCGCCCCCGACGCCGGCGGATCGCCCTCGCGGAAATTGGGCGGCGGCGCGTCGAGCACCAGGATGCGCCACTCATAAGCCGTGACCGCCACCGCCTGGGCCAGATTCAGCGACTGGTGCCGGGGGTCGATCGGGATGGTGACGATCCCCTGGCACAGGGCGATGTCCGAGGTCTCCAGCCCCGCCCGCTCGCCGCCGAACACCAGGCCGACACCCAGACCCGAGGCGCGGTCGTCGTACAGCAGCCGCACCGCCTCGCGCGGGGTCCGCACCGGCTGGCGGGTCTCGCGCGGCCGGGCCGTGGTGGCGAAGACGGTGTTCAGATCGGCGACGGCATCCGCCACGCTGTCGAACACCTTGATCCCGTCCAGAACCCAGTCGGCCCCCGAGGCCATGGCCCAGGCCCGTTCCTGCGGCCAGCCGTCGCGGGGGCTGACCAGACGCAGTTCCGACAGGCCGAAATTGGCCATCACCCGCGCCACCGCGCCGATGTTCTCGGCCATCTGGGTCTTGTCGAGGATGACGACGGGGGGGGTGAGCTCACTCAATTCCGCGCACCCCGGCAAAAGCAAAAGCCTCGGACAATCAGTCTTCCCCGTACATGGCCAGCCACGGGTCGGCGGTCCCGGCCTGCACCTCGGCCACCTTGACCGCCGGCCAGCCGATGGAGACGTCCGCAGAGGCGCGCCAGGCCGTGGCGATCATGTCACGCAGCTCGCTGGCCGCCGCCGCCAGACGCGCCGTCGCGAAGGTCGCGCCGCGCGGGTCCGCGTCACGGAAGCCGCCGGCCTTCTCCAGCCGGTAGAAAGGCGTCACCTCGGCCAGCGTCGTCTTCAGATAGGTCGCCACGCGCGGCCGCAGCTCGAACCCGTCCAGCTTCGGCGCGGTCATGGCGGACTCGACGGCGTCCAGACGGGCGACGCGGGCGGTGAAAGCCCCTTCGAACGCACCGTGGGTCTGGCGCGAGGTGGTGAACCCCTCGGGGTTCGGCGTGTCGCGGTCCCAGCCGTTGTAGTGGATCGTGGTGTGGTGCGGCTGCGAGCCGTCGCCGATGTAGTGGGCCAGATAGCCCGCGTCGCGCAGGATCAACGCCTCGCGGCGGATGCGGTCCTCGCTATACCAGGCCCGCTTGCCGGGATCGGTCTCGCGCGCCTCCATGGCGTTCAGCACGCGCCAGTAGGCAAAGTCGCGCGACAGCTGCTGCCAGCCGTCCATGATGGCATAGGGCAGATAGCCCGCGTCGTTGACGCTCTCGCCCGCCGCGATCAGGGCCGCGTCATACTCGGACTTGAGCGTCGGCAGGGCGTCGATCGACGGCCCCTGGGCGTTCATGATCCGCCCGTCGTCGATCATGTCGACAAAGTGCGCCGTGTCGCGCTCGCGGTCGTGCGGCTGGCCCGCGCCCTTGGTGCGGTCCGGCTCGCGCGCCAGCTCGCCGATCTCGGCGGCGGCGGCGGGAGAGCGCAGGAAGGCGGGCAGGTCGTCGGGCAGGCCACGCACCGCCGCCATCCCGATCATCCGGTGACCGGTACTGCCCCAGGCGGAGACAGAGGCGGGGATGACCGCGAGCGAAAGCACGGCGGCCGCGATGAGGATGCGTTTCATGGGAACCGTCCTAACCCATTCCCGCTCTCACCGGGAGGGGCCTTCCCAGGGGTGCGCACCAGACGGCTGATACCCGCCGACAAGCGGTCGTTCCGGACGCGCACTGAGGGTGGGTAGCCGACATCCACCGCGCGCCCGCCTCATGCCGGTCGCTGACTCATCTCCGACCTTGAGAGCGTCGGCTTCGCAACGGCTCGAACGGCAAGGCTTAATTCGCCGACGAACGCCGCCGCCTGTTCCTCATCGATATCGTGGACATGCGGACCGTTCAATCCACGTCCGCCTGCGGTGTCGATCCGCACGGTTGCAATCCCGAACAGCCGCTGAACCGGCCCGCGCCGGACGGTGACGGCCTGGACATTGCCGTAGGGGACCGTCCAGTCGCGTCGCGTCAGCACGCCGCGCGTCACCTGCACGCTGGTTCCGGCCAGCGCGTAACAATGACAGCGGTGCCGCAGCAGCGCGACCGCCAGCGGGACAGGCATCGCCAACAGAACCAGCGCGGCAAGCGGGAAGAAGGCCGTCGCCACCAGCAGGATGACAGTGGGCAACAGTACAAATCCGACGAGTCCGCCCAGGACATGCCAGCGCGAGACGGGTCGCAGCGGTGAACGCTCGAACGGAGGAAGTCCGGCAAGGGCGATGATGGGAGCAAGCTCCGCAGGCCTCGCGAACGGTACGAGTTCCTGCCGGCCCGAAAACTGATCGCCACCGCCCAAGGTCTGAACCTTGAGCGCGCTCCAACCCAGACGACCACTCACGGGGCCGCGCTCGACCAGCCCGAGCTGGATCTGCCGCTTCGCCACCACCACCTCGGTCCTGGTCAACAAGCCGCGCCTGTAGCGAAACCGTGCCTCGGCATGGTCAAGTCTGAAGCCATAGGTCTGCAGCACCGTCCTGATGACACCGGCCAGCAGTCCAAGCCCGATGGCGAGCCCGGCGACGCTGAAGATTACCGAGCCGTTGAGCCGCGATTGCAACTCCCTCTCGGCAATACCAACCACCTCCAACCACCGGTCCGAGTCATACCCGAGCGCACGGTCGAGGAACTGAAGGACGCCGAAAATGGCGGCGATCCAGACGAGCGAGAAATTGAACAGGCCGAAGTAGAGCAGTCGCGCAAGACCCATTTGGAACAGTATGGTTTCGGCCTCGGCCTCGCCTGCGCGGTCGCCGGCGTCGGCGTCGCTACCACTGGTTCGGATGCCCCGAAGCACCTCGCGGAACCGACACGCCTCGGAGAGGCTGACGCTGTCCAGCCTGCCCTCGTCCGCCTCCCCGCCGCCGGTTTCGATGCGCACTTCCGCAAGTCCGATCAACCGCGACAACGGACCCTGTTTGATCGACACGTCCTGAATCCGTTGGGCCGGTATCGATCGGCGGGTCCGCCTGATCAGGCCGCTTGAAATGACGAGTTGCCCAGGCAGGATCTGGTAGGTGAAGGTGCGCCAGCGGAGCCAGCTGAAAAACAGTATGACGACCAACAGCAACGCCATTCCTGTGAGCAGGAACGCGGCCGGGACCCCTTCGCCCCGCGACCAGGCCAGAAACACCGGTACGCCGATGACGACGGATGGCGAATCCTTCAGGAACCGAATTAGGATCGTACGCGGGTCAAGCCGTCGCGGCGGCATGGCCTCGGCGACGGTTGAGGATTCGGGTGCGCTCACCAGGGCGCGTCGTTGATTTGACTGCGGATCGCATCGCGGATTTCCTCGGCACGCTGGCGGCTTATGCCCGGGAGCACCACGAGGCTGTTCTCGGTGCCGGCCGTGTGCAGGCTGAGGGTCGCGACACCCGCGCTGCGTTCGATCGGCCCCTGGCTCACGTCGATATGTTGGACGCGAGCGACCGGGACGACGGTGTGCACGCGCGTGAGCCAGCCGTAGGCGACGTGCAGTTCTCTATCGGTGAAGGCATAGCCCCAGAGACGCCAGCGACCCGGCACGAGGAAGACGGTCGACAGGATGCCGAACACAATGAAAGGTCCGGCGACGACGCCGGGTGTGAGGCCGGCGCGCCATTGCAAAAAGCCGTCCGCCACCGCCGCCATCGCGACAACGATCAGCCAACCGATGGCTGACCGGATGCGGAGAACCCTCAGATAGCCGCGTTCCAGCGGTTGCAGCGGAACAGTTTCGAACGCCATCGCTGCCTCTTACGCGCCGGGCGCGCGCGCCCGGCTCAAGCGCAGACCAGACTAAAAGGTCCGCTTCCTGGCGGCAAGCCAAGATCAGCCTCCGGGGCACCTCTGAGGTTGCAAGGACAATCGCTCAAAATCAGGAGCGGGCCGATCTTCCCCGTTTGTCGCCTTCCCGAAAGCGGACCCAGGCCTGCCTGCCGCAGCGCACATCCGGCACCATCTGTCCGGGTCTCAGCCCTAGATCCAGTCCGCGATCCCGCTGAGCGGCTTCTTGTTCAGCGCCGCCGTCGGCACGGTCGCCTCCGCCGCCGGATGACCGGCCACCAGCAGCAGGAAGGGCTTCTCCCCCGCCGGGCGGCCGCAGATGTCGGCCAGGAAACTCATCGGCGCCGGGGTATGGGTCAGGGTCGCCAGGCCGGCCGAATGCAGCGCCGCGATCAGCAGGCCCGTGGCGATGCCGACGCTCTCGGGCACATAATAGTTCTTCTTGTCGTCCCCGGGGTTGGGCCCGCCCCGCTTCTGGCCGAAGACGGCGATCACCACCGGCGCGACCTCGAGGAATGCCTTGTCCGGATCGGTGCCGAGGGGCGCGAGCGCGTCCAGCCATTCCTGCGGGGCCTTGGTCGCATAGAACTCCCGCTCCTCGGCCTCGGCGGCGGCGCGGATGCGGGCGCGGGCGTCGGCGCTTTCGATGACCGAGAAGAACCACGGCTGGTGGTTGGCCCCGGACGGCGCGGAGCCGGCGGTCAGCAGGGCCTGTTCGACGATCGCGCGCGGGACGGGCCGGTCCGAGAATTCACGCACCGTCCGCCGGGCGCTCATCAGGGCGTGGAAGGCGGAGACGCGCGCCACGCCCTCTGCGTCGTCCACGGCGGCGTAACCGGTCAGGGGCTGGCTGGGGTGATCGCGCATGGGGGCTCCATTCCTCCCCCATCGGGGGAGGGGGACCATCCGGAGGATGGTGGAGGGGGCTGCCGCAACCGCCGGCGTCCGGGGCACGCCCTGTCCACACCGGGCTACCCGGACCACACCGGACATGACATCAGTGCCGACCCACCGATAATCACGCCGGAGCCGGCCGAGCAACCCCTCGGCCTTCAAACAGTCGCCGCAGCGAACATCACCAAACACAGTAAGCATCGGACCCCGGCAAAGTGTTTCTGTTCTATCAATACAGCTCACAGGTTCGACGGGCTTGACCAAACGCGATTCGGCATGACCACCACAAGCCCCACTTGTCCACGACTGAACCGGCCAGGTGGTCGCACGCCCGGTCCAATGTCTGGTTTTCGCCACATTCGCAGACGACAAGCCGCCTTGCCGGACGCGTCAGGGACCGGTGCTTTCCAGGTCAAAATATGCTCCGCACAGTCGCTGCGCTCGCCCTCGTCTGGGCTGTGGCCTCTCCCGCTTCGGGTGGACCCGTGACCTACGAGACCGCGATTTCGGCGGGCTGGGGCACAGAGGCAGCCGCCCCGATCGCCGGGGGTTCCGATGCGCGCGGCTCTGGTGAACTCACGTCCGACCAGCGCGACATGATGGACGGCGACGCCGACTGGAGCGCCCGCGCCAATCTGTATCATGCGGGTGGAGGTGGAGCGACGGGCAACGACAGCCTGGGATGCCGCCCCATCGCCATGCGCACGGTCGCCACCGATCCCCGCTATATTCCCCGCCGCACCCGCCTGTTCATCCGCGAGACCGTGGGCATGCGGATGGCCGACGGCGCGATCCACGACGGCTTCTGGTATGCATCGGACACCGGCGGCGCGATCAAGGGCCAGAAGATCGACCTCTACACCGGCCACGGCCGCGGCTCAATGTCGCCGGCGATGCGCTTCAACCAGCGCCGCCTGACCCTCGTCGACGCCGGCCGTTTCGACGGCTGCCCGCCCTCGTGGGATCGCACGCCCAGCCAGACCACGCTGCTGGCCTCGGCCGGATCGAACGCCGGATCACGCTGACGCGCTAAAGCTTACCGCTCGGCGTGCGCGAAGCGCCAAGCCGCGTCGGGTCGACAAGGCGGAGCGTTGTGACCGCGGCCCACCAGGAGAACCCGCTTCGTTAGAAGCGGCGTTTTCCGGAAATGGTCTCGAAGAACATCCGCCAGTCGCCCATCAGGCTCCACAGCGGGTACTGGAACGTCGCCGGCCGGTTCTTCTCGAAGAAGAAATGACCGACCCAGGCAAAGCCGTAGCCCACCAGCGGCATGGCCAAGAGCCACCACGGGTTCAGCGTCACAACCGCCACTGCCAGCACGCCCAGCACCAGCGCCGAGCCGACCACATGGATCCGCCGGCACGTCCGGTTGGCATGCCCGCGGATATAGTGGGGATAGAAGGCGTCGAACGAGGCGAAGCGTGCGCCGGACGCGGGCGGGCTGGTCATAGGCCAACGATGCGCCCCTCCCGCCGCGCCGGTCAAGACGCCCGTTCACCCTGTTCGTCAGCGAAGCGGCAAGGCTGACGCCCCATTCTGCGGCCTCTACCCTGGGAGCAGACCATGCAGGCCATCGCCATCGCCTCCGCCGGCATCGCCGACGCCACCGCCCGCTTCGGCGCCAGCGCCGTCCGCACCGCGCGCGATCCGCTGGGCAATCTGGAGGGCGAGATCGTCGAACGCCTGACCGCCGAGGTCGCGCTCAAGGCCAATGTCGCCGTGCTGAAGACCGCCGACCGGATGTACGGCAGCCTGCTCGACATCCGGGCCTGAGCCCCCGCCCCTAGACCTCCGTCGCCGGTTCCACCCCTCCGGGGGTGCTTGGCCGGTCGTATACGACCGGGTGGGGAGGGCTCGGCGACAGGCCCGCGTGTCCTCCCCCTCTGGGGGTGGAGGAATAGCCGGCGGAGCCGACCGGACGACGGGACCGCGCGAAGCGTGGTGGAGGGGGCAAGCCCGCACACACCCCTCTCCCGCCGGGAGAGGTTTCGGCATCAGCTGTCCAGGAAGCTCCGCAGCTTTCGGCTCCGGCTCGGATGCTTCAGCTTGCGCAACGCCTTGGCCTCGATCTGGCGGATGCGTTCGCGGGTGACCGAGAACTGCTGGCCGACTTCTTCCAGCGTGTGGTCGGTGTTCATGCCGATGCCGAACCGCATGCGCAGCACCCGCTCCTCGCGCGGCGTCAGCGACGCCAGCACGCGCGTCGTCGTCTCGCGAAGATTGCTCTGGATCGCCGCGTCGATCGGCAGGATGGCGTTCTTGTCCTCGATGAAATCGCCCAGATGGCTGTCCTCCTCGTCGCCGATGGGCGTTTCGAGGCTGATCGGTTCCTTGGCGATCTTCAGCACCTTGCGGACCTTTTCCAGCGGCATGGCCAGCTTTTCGGCCAGCTCTTCCGGGGTCGGTTCGCGGCCGATCTCGTGCAGCATCTGGCGGCTGGTGCGCACGATCTTGTTGATCGTCTCGATCATGTGCACCGGGATGCGGATGGTCCGCGCCTGATCGGCGATCGAGCGGGTGATGGCCTGACGGATCCACCAGGTCGCATAGGTGCTGAATTTATAGCCGCGGCGGTATTCGAACTTGTCGACCGCCTTCATCAGGCCGATGTTGCCTTCCTGAATGAGATCAAGGAATTGCAGGCCGCGGTTGGTGTATTTCTTGGCGATGGAGATGACCAGGCGCAGGTTGGCCTCGACCATTTCCTTCTTGGCCTGACGGGCTTCGCGCTCGCCCTTCTGCACCGTCTGGACGATGCGGCGGTAGTCGTCGATCGGCAGGCCGGCCTCGGTCGCCACGGCGGCCACGTCGCCGCGAATCTGGGCGATCTGGGGCTGTTCGTTGTCGCTGAATTTGGTCCAGCGCACGCCCATGTCCTTGACCCGCTCGGCCCAGGTCGGGTCCAGCTCGGCGCCGAAATAGGCCTTGAGGAATTCGGGGCGCGAGATGCCGTAGCTGTCGGCCAGGCGCAGCAGCCGGCCCTCCAGCCCCATCAGCCGCTTGTTGATCGCATACAGCTGCTCGACCAGGGCCTCGATGCGGTTGTTGTTCAGCTTCATCGTCTTCAGACGGCCGGAGATGGCCTTCGTCAGACCCTCATAGGCCTTTAGGTCCTTGGGCGAGAGCGTCTCGCCTTTCAACCGGGCCTCGACCAGCTTGTCCTGCAGCTTCCTGAACGCCCCGAAGTCGCCGGCCACCGCGTCCAGCACGTCCATCACGCCATCGCGCAGCTCCGCCTCCAGCGCCGAGATCGACATCCCGCCGCCATCGTCGAAATCCTCGTCCTCATCGTCGTCTGTTTCGGGCTTGGGCTCGGCACCCTCTTCCGGCTCTGGGGCGGGGGGCGGCGGAGCGCCCGCGGGGGGCTGGTTGTGCGGCAGGGACGAGGGGTTCAGCACGCCATAGGTGGCGTCCAGGTCGATGACCTCGCGCAGCAGGATGCGGTTGTTGGCCAGTTCGTCGCGCCAGACCATGATGGCCTCGAACGTCAGGGCGCTTTCGCACAGGCCCGAGATCATAGCGTCGCGACCGGCCTCGATGCGCTTGGCGATGGCGATCTCGCCCTCGCGGCTCAGCAGTTCAACCGAACCCATCTCACGCAGATACATCCGCACAGGATCATCGGTACGGTCATAGGCGGCCTTGGCGGGAGTCTCCGAGATGCTGGTCTCGGCGCGCTCGACGACCTCGCCGCCCTCTTTTTCAGTGGTCTCGGCGGCGTCTTCCTCCGCCTCGACGACGTTGACGCCCATTTCGGACAGCATCGCCAAGGTGTCCTCGATCGCGTCGGGGGTCACCTCTTCGGACGGCAGGACCTTGTTCAGGTCCTCCATCGTTACATACCCCTTGGCCTTGGCCTGTTTGATGAATTTCTTCACCCCGGCGTCGGTGAGGTCGAGCAGCGGACCGTCGCTCTGGGCTTCGGTTTCCGGCGTCTCGGTCTGCGCACTCATTCAGTTCTATCTCCGGGTGGAGGGCTGATCAGGCCGTCCACCAAATACAACACGTGGCGGGTTCGTTGGTTACGAGCCCGCTCTGCCCGGGTGAAGTGGGTTCGGATGCGCCTGCATCTGAACCCGGATATTCGCCCCACGAAAGCGGGAGCCTGATTCACGGCGATGGCGAAATCGCGCAGCGATTTCTCATTTCACCGATCGGGCTCCAGCCAAATCTCTCCGGTTTTGATCGCGCGACGCAAAGCGTCCCGCTCGGCTTTCAGCCTGCGGAACGACTCGTCCTGGCCCGGCATTCCTGCCGCCGAGCTCAGTGCGTCTTCAAGCGCCGCCACGCGAGTGAGCGCGTCGAACGCCTGCGACCATCGGACCCTTGCTTCGGCGAGGGGCGCATTCGCAGCCAGGAAAGGCGCGCCGGACTTTGCCGCCGCCTTCTCGACCTCGCGCACTAAAGCATCATGACCCGATTGCGCCAAATGGCGACGGAGCGACGCCGAGTCAAGGTCTTGCCCCGAGAAGCGCAGGCGGACCATCTCCTGCGCCAGCCCTGCCAGCGCCGGATCCCCGAAGCCATGGGCAGAGATCGCCTCCAGATGGTCGTCCATCCGGTCCGGGTCGTCGATCGCGCCGTGGGCCAAGGCGGCGGCGACCGGCTCGATGGAGCGGGACAGCGACTGCATCGCCTGGGCGCCTTCGGCGGTCTGGCCCAGCTTGGGCGGGGGGCCGGGACGCCAGCGTCCGCCAAGACCTGGCGCGGAGCGGGCCTGCGGAACATTCCGCGCCGGGAACAGGGCGTCGAAACGGTCGAACATGTCACGGCGATACTGTTCAGCCAGATCCTTGTCCTGAATGGCCGAGGCGGCCTGGCGCAACCTCCCCTTCAATCCGGCGCGGCGCTCGGGCGTATCCAGCGGCTCGACCTCGGCCTCCTTGCCGAACAGGACTTCGGCGAAGGGGCGGGTCGCGGTCATGGCCTGCCGCAGGGCCGGCGCGCCCTTGTCGCGCAGGATGTCGTCGGGGTCCTGACCGCCGTCCAGAAGAGCAAAACGGAACGAACGGCCCGACTTCAGTTGTGGCAGGGCGCGATCGATGGCGCGGTAAGCGGCGCGGCGGCCGGCCGCGTCGCCGTCGAAACACAGCACGGGCTCATGTGACACGCGCCACAGCCGCTCCATCTGTTCCTCGGTCAGTGCGGTGCCCATCGGCGCAACGGCCGGAATGCCCGCCCGCTGGCAGGCAATGACGTCCATATAGCCCTCGACCACCACGATGGCCTGACCGTCCTTGCTCTCGGCCCCGAGGATGCGCCGCGCCTCAGGCAGGCCGTAAAGGGTGGCCCCCTTGTGGAAGAGCGGACTCTCGGGGCCGTTCAGATATTTGGCCCGATCGTCCGGGTTCATCGCCCGACCGCCGAAGCTGACGATCCGGCCGCGCGCGTCGAGGATGGGGAACATCAGCCGGTCGCGGAACCGGTCATAGGGCGTCCCGCCGCCCTCGGGCGCGATCAGCATTCCCGCCTCGACCAGATCGCCGGGCCGCGCCCCGCGCTGGATCAGGGCGTTCTTGAGCCCTTCACGGTCATTGGGCGCATAGCCCAGGCCGAACCGCTCCCACTGATCCTCGGGCAGGCCGCGCTTTTCGAGGTATTCCCGCACCGCCTTGCCCGGCGAGCGGCGCAGATTGGCCGCGAACCATTTCTGGGCCAGGTCCATCCAGTCGGTCAGGCCCTGCTTCTTCGCCTCGCGCTCGGCCGCCTGGGGATCCTCGGCCGGCAGGGCCATGCCCGCCTCCCCCGCCAGCCGCTGCACCGCCTCGACGAACGACAGACGCTCCGTCTCCTGCAGGAAGGAGATGACGTCGCCGTGCTTGCCAGACGAGAAGTCGTGGAAGAAGCCCTTGTCGTCATTGACGAAGAAGGAGGGCGACTTCTCCTTGGTGAAGGGTGACAGGCCGACGTATTCGCGCCCCTGACGCTTGAGTTTCACCGTCCGCCCGATGATGTCGGACGGCCGAAGGCGGGCCTTCAGTTCTTCAAGGAAGCGATCGTCGAAGCGCACCTTCGCCTTATAGCGCGCGACTCACGGCTTTTGGGGCATTTACCTTTCGTTAACTCCAAAGGCCAAAGCGAGGCGCTAACCGCCTGAATATGAACATAATTTTACGGGCATAACGGAACAATCCACAGCCCTGTGGATTAATCACACGTCCGTTCATGAACACGAGCGGCTCTGAAGCGGAGCGCGGCGAAGATCGCGGCTCCGCCCGAGATTGAGAGAGAGAGAGACGACCCATGTTCATGACCATCGCCCGCCCGGCGGTGGAGCCCCAAGGCCCCGACGCCGTCGCCGTCCCCGGTTCCCTCGCCATTCCCGACCTTTCCCCTCGCGCCATGCATGCACGTCTGCTGCAGAACGCCGCGCTGAGAGGCATGCGCGGTGCGGAGCGGCTGCGTTCGAACCGTCTGGAGGACGCTGACTACTGGCTGCACGCCGCGCCGGTGGCCGTGCGCAAGGCCAGCGCCCTGCGGGAAGAGAAGAGCTTCGCTCCCCTGCCCTGATCGCGAATTCAACGTCGCATCGAATCCGCGAACCGCTGGAACAGATACAGGCTGTCCGCTGGTCCGGGGCTGGCCTCAGGGTGATGCTGGACGCTGAACACCGGGCGGTCCTTCAAGGCGATGCCGCAGTTGGTGCCGTCGAAGAGGCTGACGTGGGTTTCGACCACGGCGTCAGGCAGGCTGTCGCGGTCGACGGTGAAGCCGTGGTTCATCGACACGATCTCGACCTTGCCGGTGGTAAGGTCCTTGACCGGATGGTTGGCGCCGTGGTGGCCCCGGTCCATCTTGACGGTCTTGCCGCCCAGCGCCAGCGCCAGCATCTGGTGGCCGAGACAGATGCCGAACAGCGGCGTGCCGCTCTCGACCAGTTTGCGGATCTCCGGCACCGCATAGACGCCGGTCGCCGCCGGATCGCCCGGCCCGTTGGACAGAACCACGCCGTCCGGCTTGCGGGCCAGAATCTCCTCGGCCAAGGTCGTCGCCGGCACCACGGTGATCTTCGCGCCGGTCGAGGCCAGGGCCCGCAGAATGTTGCGCTTGACGCCATAGTCGACGACGACCACCGACTTGTCCGCCGCGTGGACGCGCGGATGACCCTCCGGCCAGTCCCACAGACCTTCGTCCCAGTCGAACGACTGCAGGGTCGAGGCAGCCTTGGCCAGGTCCAGCCCGACGAGCCCGGTCCAGGCCTTGGCCTGGGCCACTAGGGCGGGGATGTCGAAGCCTCCGTCCGGATCGTGGGCGATCACCGCATGCGGCGCGCCGCCGTCACGGATCATCGCGGTCAGGGCGCGCGTATCGACCCCGGCCAGGCCGACGACGCCGCGCCGCTGCATCCAGCCGTCGAGATCGCCGTTGCTGCGCCAGTTGGCCGGATCGGTCGGAACATCGCGGAAGATCGCGCCGCGCGCCGAGGTCTCGGACCCGCCGCCGATCTGCTCAACGTCGTCCACATTGACCCCGACATTGCCGATGTGCGGGAAGGTGAAGGCCAGGATCTGGCTCATGTAGGACTGGTCGGTCAGGATCTCCTGATAGCCCGTCATGGCGGTGTTGAAGACCACCTCGCCCAGCGCCGAGCCTGTGGCGCCACAGCCGACGCCTTGCAGCACGGTACCGTCAGCCAGAACGAGGACGCCGGTCACGCCGGGAAGAAGCGGGTGGTTCATGACGCGCTCTCTAACACCGAATCCCGGCGAGCAAACGACCGCGTGACTAATGCCCCGATCCGGCCGGGTCAAACCCGCCCCGGCCATCAGGCCGGAGAGCTGCCCGGCGGCGGGTTCCGGACCGGATCGAACGGTGCCGCCGCGGCGTCGATCTGGACATTGGCCCCATGGGCGAGCTTGAGGCCCTCCGGCGTGCGTCGCAGCACCATGGTCAAGCGGTCGCTGGCGGCGGGAATCCGGCTTCCGTCGGGCGGCGAGAAAGCCCCCACCAACCAGCGTGAGACGACGACAAGGACGTCATCGCCGACGGGGGTGACGCTCTCGACCGCCTCCAGCGTCAGCGGCACGCCCTTCAGCATGGTCGCCAGAAAGAAGCGGTAGGCCTGAATGACCTCGGCCTTTCCCTGCCAGTGCATGCCGACGATGTTAATCCAGTGCACATCGTCGGTCGCCATGGCGAACATCGCGTCCACGTCGCCAACGGCCCAACCGGCGGCATGCTGATCGAGCAGGGCGCGCACGGCGGCCGCGTCATCGGGCCGGGCTGACTGAACTGTCGTGGCCTGGACGGGGACGGCAGACATCACGGCGAGACCTGACAGGGTGTAGAGGGCGGATCGGCGGTGCATCGGCGGGTTCCCTTGGACTTTGATCGCTCGACCCTGCTCCGGCATCGGCGCGCGCCACTAGTAAGGATCGGTCATCGACTGGCCTCGATGTCGAACAGCGGAAAGGACGAGGGCGTCGCGCCGGCCAGACCCCGGAAATCCTTCAGCATATGGGCGTGATCGAAATAGCCGTGGGCATGGGCCAGCTCGGTCCAGCCGACCGAAGGCGAACGGTGACGATCGGCCAGAAGGGCGTCGAAACGGGCGATGCGGCCATACAGCTTGGGCGCCACGCCGACCTGATCCAGAAACCGGCGATGAAACTGGCGCGGGCCCAGGCCTGAGCGGGCGGCCAGGACGTCGATGCGCGCCGCGCCCCGGACGCGCCTGAGCAGGCGGGCGGCATGATCGACGGCGTCGTCCCCGCGAACCCGGTCCAGCCGGGCAGCCAGCCAGGCCTCGGTGACAGCCACGCGCGACTCGAAATTGGCGGCTACCCGGACAGCGTCGGTCAATCCGTTCAGGTCGGCGACATCGGCCGAAGCCTCGGCATGGTCTGTCAGGGTTGTCATGGACAGGCCGAACAGCCGGTGAAATCCGGTGGGCTGGAACTGGATGTTGAACGCTTCGACTCGGCCCCGGATCAGCAGGTCAGCACGGCGACGGGTTTGGGGGCCGACCACCACGGCGGATGGCGCGACCGCGAACGCCGCGCCGTCGATACTGGCCAGATACGGATCACCGACATAAATCTCGATGAACTGATGCGGCCGGGCCGCCAAAGAAATGACGACGCCCGCGCCAAGCAGGTCCCCGTATCGCTGCTCATAGCCCCGGCAGACGCCGCGAAGCGCCGGCGAGGCGGGGGCGCGACGGAGCCGGATCATAAATCCATGTTACCCGCGCTCCCCTTGACCACAAGCCGGAACGCTTCAGGCGCTCATTCCGGAATCCGCGCGTCGCTCCGGGCGAATATCCCGCCGCTGTCGGCGGACGTCAGACCGTCCAGCAACGCAAGCAGCCGGTGCGCCGAACAAGGCCTCTGCCCGGCCCAGGCGTCAACCGTCGTCAGACGGTGACGGTCTCCATGTCGGCGAAGACGGCGTGGGTAGCGCCCGCGGCCTGCGCCGCCAGTCCCCGATCAGGCCGCAGATTCAGCAGCATCACCTGCGAACAGGCCATCCGCGCGGTCCCGATCAGGGCCGCCGCCGCCTGCCAATGTCGGGGGCCTTCATGCTCCACGCCCGCGAAATCCATGGCCAGGCACTGGGCCGGAACGCCGGCCAGTCGCCGCGCCGCGCCCACGTCCGGCGCGATATGAAGGATCAGACCCAGCGCCTTCGCTTCGAAGTGGGAGAGGGCCTCGGCCACCGCCTCGGGCGGTGCCTGTTCCAGCCCGCCCATCACCTCGACCAACAGGTTTCCGGGCGCGGTCTCTCGCTGCGAGTCCGCGCACAGCAGGGCGAAGCGGCCGCCGTTGCTGGCCACGGTGCGCCAGAAGGCGGGCAGGACGCCGCTGTCGTGCGATCCCAGTCGCAGCAGGTCCAGCCCATGACTGAGGGTCTGCAGATCGATGCGTTTCAGATCGACCACGTCCAGCGTGCGACGGCCCAGGCCAAGCACACGCTCGTCGCCCTGATGACGGATACGGCGGCGGATGCGGCGGCTGACAGGCATCGATCGCCCCAGGTCGAATACAGGCTGGGCGGCCAGGGTGACGTTCAGATCGCGCCGCGCGCGGGTGACCATGGTGAAGGTCAGGCTTTCATAAGGCGCGGCATAAGCGCGGCGCTCACCGAGAGGCGGGATGCAGGTCGACGTCGAGTCGAAGCCCGTTCCAATGCCCTGTATGGTCTCGTTTTGCACACGCGTCATGACCGCTCCTGGAAGCCGGTCTTCAAGGTCTCCGCCCCGCATCGACGAAGCGCCTGGAGGTGAAAACACATCGATGACGAACGTGGTCAAGCACCGTTGACCATGCCGCGTTCTATTCCGGGACGCGCTGCCGATCCCAGGCGAAAACCCGGCCGCTATCAGACGGTTGCAGCCCCACTATCACGGCCAGAAGGTGGTCCGCCGAGACTTGGGGCGTAAAAAGTTTTTCAGGAGAGACGCCGCGCTGGAACGGTTCGCTCAACGCCGTGTCGACCGTGCCGGGGTGCAGACCGGCGATCACGGCCTTTGAATGCGTGCGCGCCAGTTCGATGGAGAGATTTCGCAGAATCATGTTCAGCGCCGCCTTGGACGCGCGATAGGCGTGCCAGCCGCCCAGACGGTTGTCGCCGATCGAGCCGACCCGCGCGGACAGGACCGCGAAGACCGCCCGCCGGTCACGGGGCAGCAGGGGCAGAAAGTGTTTGGCGACGAGCGCGGGACCGACCGCGTTGACGCGGAAATCCCGCATCAGATGCTCCGCCGTCATCGCCCGAAAGCCCCGTTCGGGCTGACGACCATGATGAAGGACCCCGGTCGCGACGAAGACCAGGCTGGGTGCCGGCCCGAGCGCGACCTTGGCGGCGGCGTCCACCACCGAGGCCTCATCTTCCAAATCCAGCCCCGTGCCCGATCGCGACAGGGCATGCACGACGGCGAAACGTCCGGATGCGTTCAAACGCTCGGCGACGGCCGCGCCTATGCCGCCCGACGCCCCGATGACCACCGCCGCATCGTCTTCCATCCTGCCGGCTCCTTCTGCCGGGAACACCAAGGCCATGTACCGGACACCCGCAATGAGGCGGATTGACCCGTCGATCGCCTCACTCAGGAATGGCTTGCGTCGTCAGGCCGCCCTGGGCCAACAAGCGGCATGACCATCACCACGGTCGGCCTCGATGCCGACGATACCCTCTGGCACAATGAGACCATCTTCCGCCTGACCCAGGCGCGGTTCCTCGACCTGCTGACTGATCACGACGACGCCGCCATCGCCGTGCGTCTGGCCGAGGTCGAGCGTCGCAACCTTCGCCTCTACGGCTATGGGGTGAAGGGCTTCACCCTGTCGATGATCGAGACGGCGATGGAATTGTGTGACGGCGATCCGCCAGCACGGGCCATCCGCGAAATTCTCGCTGCGGGCCGCGAGATGCTGGCCCATCCGGTCGAGACCCTGCCGGGCGTCGACGAGGCCCTGGCCGCCCTGTCGGAACGCTACCGGCTGGTGCTGATCACCAAGGGCGACCTGATGGATCAGGAGCGAAAGCTGGCGGCGTCGGGCCTGGGTGACCTGTTCGCCGCCGTCGAGATCGTCTCGGAAAAGGATCGCGGCACCTATGAACGCGTCTTCGCCCGCCACGGCACGGGCGCTGACGAGGCGGTCATGGCCG
>NZ_JBDNHO010000029.1:0-31005 GCF_041688735.1 Brevundimonas sp. | reverse complement strand
GGACCAGCGGACCGTCGCCGGCCTCGGCAACATCTATGTCTGCGAGGCCCTGTACCGCGCCCGGATTTCGCCGCTGACTCCGGCGGGCAGGGTGTCGAAACCCCGCCTCGAAAGCCTCGCCGCCGTGGTCCGCGACGTGCTGAACGAAGCCATCATCGCCGGCGGCTCGACCTTGCGTGACTTCGCCAATACCGACGGCGGCCAGGGCTATTTCCAGCACCGGTTCGACGTCTACGGCCGCGAGGGCGAGGCGTGCCGGGGCGAGGGCTGCACCGGGGTGGTGAAAAGAATCGTTCAGAGCGGGCGCTCGACCTTCTGGTGTCCGGTCTGTCAGAAGTGGTGAAGGTGTGAGTCTGCTATAATCGACATGATGTAAAATATAATAGACATTATGTCTGCGCCATGCGAAACGCCGTCAGGTATCGTGGAGGGCGTCATGACGTTTCGGGAAAAGCATCTGTGGATCACCATCGCCACCGCCCTGGGGGTGTGGGCAGTCTTTTTCTGGCGGCTGGGCGAGCGTGTGGCGGGCGGCGGCCTGGGGGATGATCGCTTCGCCGGGGACATGAGTGGCCTGTTCGTCTGGTGCCTGATCATCGTGATCGGGGTCGAGATCGTGCTGAACATCCTCGCCGCCGTGACCACCCGCAAGGCGGATCGGGAAGCGAAGGACGAGCGCGAGACCTATGCCCGGCACCGGTCGGGCGAGATGGCCTATGTGACCCTGTTCATCATCGTCGGCATGGCGGCCTGCGCGGCCTATTTCGGCGGAATGATCGGCGGCAATCTGGTCGATGCGGGCGTGGCGGTGGCCGACGAGGTGGGCGTGATGGTCCTGGTCGCCAATGTTCTGTTCGCCTGCCTGATCCTGTCGGAACTGCTGCGGGCCGCGTTTGAATTGACGCTGCTACGGATCGCCCGCTGATGGGCAAGGCGCCGCCCATCCGGAACCGCATTCGCGAGCTGCGCTTCCACGCCGGAGAGATGACCCAGGCCCAGCTGGCCGAGCGGATCGGCATGACGCGCCAGACCATCGTCGCCATCGAACAGAACAAATACTCCCCCAGCCTGGAGGCGGCATTCCGCATCGCCGCCGTCTTCGTCGTCGAGATTGGCGAGGTGTTCCAGTGGGAGGGCTGAGGCGCTAGACCTTCGCGACCGCAAGCCGAGGAGCCCGCCCCATGTCCGACACCTACGCCACCCTTCTGATCGAACGCCACGCCAACGGCTATGCGCTGGTGACCCTGAACCGGCCCGAGGCGCTCAACGCGCTCAACTCGGCCCTGTTCAGGGACCTGTCCGACTTCCTCGACGCGGTCGAGCATGACGACAGCGTGCGCTGCCTGATCCTGACCGGCTCGGGCGACAAGGCCTTCGCCGCCGGCGCCGACATCAAGGAGATGCAGGACCAGACCTATGCCCAGATGTACGCGGGCAATTTCTTCGCTCTCGGCCACGACCGCATCGTCCGCTTCAGAAAGCCGATCATCGCCGCAGTCAACGGCTTCGCCCTGGGCGGCGGCTGCGAACTGGCCATGCTGTGCGACTTCATCATCGCCTCGGACAAGGCGAAATTCGGCCAGCCCGAGATCAACCTCGGCGTCGCCCCCGGCATCGGCGGCTCCCAGCGCCTGACCCGTCTGGTCGGCAAGTCCAAGGCCATGGACATGGTCCTGACCGCCCGCATGATGGACGCCGCCGAGGCGGAGCGCGCCGGTCTGGCCAGCCGCGTGGTCCCGCACGAAACCCTGCTCGACGAGGTCCGCAAGATCGCCGCGAAGATCGCCGCCCAGAGCCCCCTGGCCGTCATGGCCAATAAGGAAATGGTCAACGCCGCGCTCGAGACCACCCTGACCCAGGGCGTCCAGTTCGAACGCCGCCTGTTCCACAGCCTGTTCGCCTTCGAGGACCAGAAGGAAGGCATGGCCGCGTTCGTGGAGAAGCGGAAGCCGGTGTTCACGGGGCGGTGACGCCGCTCCCTGCGGGGCAGGGATAGGCCCGAACCAGCCCGGCTCGCGCCACATCGTCGGGTGACTGACCGGCGTTGACCCCAATCTGGGCCACGCCCGCCTTTGCGCCGAGCACGAACCGGACGGTGGCATCTCGCCCTTCGAAGGCCGGCGCACAGAAGGCCGGTGAGGTCGACTTTGCCTCCGAGCTGGCGGCCCTGAACAGAACGCCGGCGCAGAAGCCGTCATCGCCGGCGTCCGAGCTGGCGCACATGCGCTGATAGTCGGCACCGGTGACGGCGGCGTCAGCGGCTCGCCACGCCGCGGTCTCCGCCCGGGCGCGAACGCCGTGTTGCTGTTCCCACTCTGCCCCCAGGGTGGCGGACGCTCGATCGACGGCCCCGGCGGGGATAGCCCGCGGTTCGCTCTCGCAAGGGAAGGCCTCGATCATTGCGCGCCGTGCGGCGTCGCGCGCCGAGCCTGCGCCCGCTGCGCCTGTCAACACCACTGCGCGGCCTCGCGCGGCGATAGTGTTCAGCTCTGCGTCAGTTCGGTTGGCCACACAGAATGCGCGCGTGCGGGCCGACTGCTCGTCGAGCGCTTCATCCCACAAAAGCGTGGAGCAGGCCATCCGATCCATTGAGCCTTCAGCGGCGGCGCAAAACAGCTGGTAATCCGCCGCGCTTGCGTTCGAAAGCCGGGCAGCGAAATCGGTCCCGGAAGATTGAGCCGGGGTGTCTGCCCTCATAATTTCGGCGCGTTGACCGGCGACGGCGACCGAGGCCCCGGCAGCGGCGACGACAAGGCCCAGTCCGAGGACGAGCGCGACCAGACGGGCGGCACGTTTCGCCGGAGCAACGGGGTTCAGAACAGCTTTCAGGCGATTCATCGCGGTATTCCTTCCGGCGCCGGTGAAAGTCAGGGCGGGCAGGCCGCCGGAGACCTGTGGACCGACGCGGTTCCGCAGGGCCTCGATCAGGGACCGGGCATAGGCCCGGCGAGTCTCCGGCGACGTGCCGGACAGGGCAAGGGCGTCACACGCTTCCTCTCGTGCGGCGGCGCGCCGGGCCCGCAGAACGGGCATCAGGGAGTTGGCGGCCAGCAGGACCAGCAGCGCCTCCTCCAGCCACAGGGTGCGATGGTCGCCGCGCTTCAGATGGGCCATTTCGTGGGCGATCACGGCGCGGGCCGCCGCCGGGTCGGTCCCGTCGGTCAGACCGACAGGCAGGATCAGCCGCGCGTGACCCAGACTTGCCAGCAGCGCCTCGGAGGTTTCGGTGCTGATCCCGATGCGGGGCGCGCCGATGGCGAATTCGTTGGCGGCAGACTCGACCATCGTTACCACCGCCGGTCCGGGTACCGCCGCGTCGCGAACAATCCGGACCAGCCGCCGGACGCGGTGCGCAAGGGCTGCCACCCGCGCGATTGTCAGCAGGGCCGCGATCCCCAGCACAGCCCAGGCGGCCAGGGTAGGGTCAAAGGCGAAGATCGGCGACGGGGCGACCGCCAGCGCCGCAGCGGGTGTCGTGACGACGGTTGTCGGCAGGAGTGCGGAAACCAGATCAGCGTCGCGCACCGGCGCCGGGGTCAACAACATCAGGCTGATCGCCAGCGGCGGCAGGGCCGGCAGGATCAGGGCCGCAGCCCAGACCCGGTCCCTCAGCCGGGGATCGGCGCTCGGCCGTTCGACCAGCCGGCCGCCAGCCCAGGCCAGAGCCGCGACCGCGATGGACAGGCCCAGCGACAGCGCCAGAAGTTCGGGCGGGCCCATCATCGGACATCCCCGTCGGCGTCCGGCCTGGCCAGGGCCGCTTCCAGCTCAGCGATGTCGTCGGCGTCCAGAATCTGGCTGCCCGAGAAGGCCGCGGCGGGCAGGGGGCCATCGAGATCAAGCAGCGCCCCGAGCCGCTTCATCAGCCCGCCGATCACAGCCACCTTGTGCTGGGCGGTGGAATAGACCGCCATGCCGTGGACGTCGCGGCGCGTCAGCAGGCCCTTGGCCCGCATCCGCTCCAGTACCGTGCGCGTCGTCGAAGATGTCCAGCCCAGATCACCGGCGATGCGATTGCGGACCTCGCTCGCCGACAGATCCCCGTCGCGCCAGAAGCATTTGAGGACGTCCAGTTCGGACTCGCTGGGGGCTGTGGGTTCGGCCATGATACGGGACTCACGATTGATGTCGCAAGTACTCTACAATTGTAACCTATCAGCGTCAAGCGTCGTTATCAGGCAGCGGGCGGGCCTGGGGTTGAGGCGCGCCCAGACTCTTCGTTGACCCCCCAACCCCTTTCCGCTATAGCCGGCCGCTGTTGAAGATTTCCCCGCCGTGGACCGTGCTCCGCGGCGTTTCCGTTCGTAAGGTTTGACTGATGGCCAACAACCCCGGCGCCAAGAAAGCGATCCGCAAGATCGCGGCCCGCACCGAAGTGAACAAGGCGCGCCGCACGCGTGTCCGCACCTTCCTGCGCAAATTCCAGGAAGCCGTCGTCGGCGGCGACGCCGGTGCCGCCAAGGCCGCTTTCGTCGAGGCGCAGTCCGAGCTGATGCGCGCCGTCTCCAAGGGCGTGGTCCACAAGAACACCGGTTCTCGCAAGGTCAGCCGACTGGCCGCCCAACTGAAGAAGATTTCTGTCGCCTGATTTTTCGGGCACCGGACGGCCTTTCACGGGCCTGTCATGGTAAATACCAGTGATATCAACGGCGAGGATGCAAAAGCGTCCTCGCCGTTTGCACGTGCGTCGCTAGCTGCCTCTGGTCGGGTTCGTGCTTACGCTTGTGGCGAAAACCGGTTTTTCTCTGACGGTGTTTGGCTTTAGCGGAGTCAAACAATTTAAGTCGCGATCGCGAATCGAATCAGCGTTGACGCACCCCTTTGCGGGCGTAAGTTGGGGCGCTGACGCACTTCCATCTCCACACGGATGAAGACGGCGCGGAACCTGTTTTCGTGTCGGCGTGAGACGCCTGTTCAAGAGTACGATCCCACCCGCGCGGTGCGCTAGCCACGCGGGACAGGAGAATTCGTGCCGGAGCCAGGCGTCTCTGAAGGGCGTCGGGGTGATGGATTTTTCTTGGCGGGTGGCTGACATGACGGGGGGCGCGCGAATGGCGGACATGACGGATCCGGATCACATCTGGACCGAGGCGGCGGGGCGTCTGCGCGGCGAGATCGGCGAAGGGGCCTTCAGCTCCTACATCGCGCCGTCCGCCGTCCGCGCCGACGGCGCCGGCCAGCTGGTCCTGGTGACGCCGACCGCCTATGCCCGCGACTGGGTACGCAAGAACGCGCTGCGTCGCATGAACGAGCTCTGGCTTGGCCTGGATGGCCTGTCGCGTCGCCTCGACGTGCGCTGCCGCGCCGAGATGGTCTCGACCCCGCCGGCCTCGCAGGTCGCCGCCGGCCGCGCCGAGGCCGCCCAGGTCGTCTCCATGCCGCTGGCCACGGTGCCGCCGGTCGCCGACGGTGCCCGCGCCGTGCGCGCCGCCGGCCTGCAGGAGCGGCTGAACTTCGACAGCTTCGTCGAAGGCCAGGGCAACGCCTTCGCCCTGGCCATCGCCCGTCAGGCCGCCCAGTGGGCCGACGGCCATTTCAACCCGATCTTCTTCTGCGGCCCCTATGGCTACGGCAAGACCCATCTGCTGAACGCCATCGCCTGGGAGGCCCAGCGCCTGCGGCCGGACGCCAAGGTGGTGTATCTGACCGCCGAACGGTTCCTGTCGACCTTCGTGCGCGCCATGCAGGACCGCTCGACCGCGGCCTTCAAGGACAGTCTGCGCGGCGCCGACATGCTGCTGATCGACGACGTCCAGTTCGTCGGCGGCAAGGCCTCGACCCAGGAAGAACTGCTGGCCACGCTGACCTCGCTGATCGAGGACGGCAAGCGCATCGTGCTGTCGGCCGACCGTCCGCCCATGGCCCTGACCGAGATCGAGCCGCGCCTGCGCAGCCATCTGGCCTCGGGCCTGACCTGCCCGGTCGAGCCCGCCGATCGCGCGCTGAAGCTGGCCGTGGCCCGCAACCGGATCCAGGCCCTCGCCAATCTCGGCGTCGTCTCGGGCGAGGCCCGCGCCGATGTGCTGGAACATCTGGTCGACCGCACCCCCGGCTCGATGCGCGAACTCGAAGGTGCCGTGAACACCCTGGCCGCCGTCGCCGGGGGTCGCCTGTCCACCCTGGGCGTCGACGAGGTGCAGGCGTTGCTGGGTTCGGCCCTGCGCGGCGGCCCCGAGCGCCGCATCACGGTCGATGAGATCCAGAAGACGGTGGCCGAGCATTTCACGCTCAAACAGGCCGATCTGTTGTCTGAGCGCCGCACCCGCGCCGTGGCCCGTCCGCGCCAGATCGCCATGTGGCTGTGCAAGCAGCACACGACGCGGTCCTATCCCGACATCGGCCGGCGCTTCGGCGGGCGGGACCACACCACGGTCCTGCACGGCGTCCGCAAGATCGAGGAGCTGATGGCGCTGGACGACCAGATCGCCCGGGACGTGGAAGCGCTGACGCGCAAGCTGCGCGGCTGACGCGGCGGTGGCGAGTGGCGAGTGCAATCGCTTGAGGGGCCGATAGCCCGCTTCCCCTTCGACGACGATCGAAGCGGTGTCGGCTTCGGAACTTATCCACGCGCCACTCGCCACTAACCACTCGCCACTTCCTTGCCCCCGCCCGCCAATCCGCTAGTGTCAAAGGCCCTCTATACGCGGTGGCGCTTGTGAGTCGCCGCATCCGGGCTGAGACCACATGCAACTGACCATCGAACGATCCGCGCTACTGAAAGCTCTCGGGCACGTCCAGAGCGTCGTCGAACGCCGCAACACCATCCCCATCCTGTCCAATGTCCTGCTGTCAGCGGGCCGCGACAAGCTGGCCTTCGCCGCCACCGACCTCGACATGGAGATGGTCGACGAGGCCGAGGCCCAGGTGAATGTCGAGGGCCAGATCACCGCCCCGGCCCACACCCTGTACGAGATCGTGCGCAAGCTGCCCGACGGGGCCGAGGTCTCGCTGTCCTACAATGGCGACGATCCCCGGCTGGTGGTCCAGGCCGGGCGCTCGAAATTCAACCTGCCGGTCCTGCCCGCAGGCGACTTCCCGGTCATGTCGACCGAGACCTCGGGCACCCGCTACGTCCTGCCCAAGGAAGACCTGGCCCGGCTGATCGACAAGACCCGTTTCGCGGTCTCGACCGAAGAGACGCGTTACTATCTGAACGGCCTTTATCTCCACGCCGTCGCCGAGGGCGGCATTCCGCTGCTGCGCGCCGTGGCAACCGACGGCCATCGTCTGGCGCTGGCCGAAATGCCCGCGCCGGAAGGCGCCGCCGGCGGCGCCGGGGTCATCGTGCCGCGCAAGACCATCGATCAGGTCCGCCGTCTGCTTGACGACGGCTCCGGCCCGGTCGAGGTCATGGTCAGCCCGCAGAAAATCCGCTTCGAGTTCGGCCGGGCCTCTCTGACCTCCAAGGTCATCGACGGCGCCTTCCCCGACTATATGCGGGTGATCCCCAAGGGGAACGACAAACAGGCCGACATCGACAACGCCGTCTTCGCCTCGGCCGTCGACCGCGTGGCCACCATTTCTGCCGAGAAGAGCCGTTCGGTGAAACTGGCTTTCGAGCTGGATCGCGTGACCCTGACGGTGCGCAACATGGAGGCCGGGCAGGGGGTCGAGGAGGTCGAGATCGGCTATTCCGAAGAGCCCTTCGAGATCGGCTTCAACGCCCGCTATCTGCTCGACGTCGCCGGCCAGATCACCGGCGAAACCGCCCACTTCAAATTCGCCGACCCGGCCAGCCCGACGCTCGTGCTCGATCCGGATGATCCGGGCGTGCAGTATGTGCTGATGCCGTTGAGGGTTTGAATGCAGTGGCGGGTGACGAGTGGCGAGTGACGAGTGAACGTCGCGGGGGTCAGCCAGATGCGTCTTTCTCGACACTCGCCACTCGTCACCCGCCACTCGCTTGATTACCGCCCTCTCCCTCACCGACTTCCGCTCCTATGCGAGCGCGACCCTGCCCATCGCGGCGGGGGCGGTGGTGCTCCACGGCCCCAATGGCGCGGGTAAGACCAATCTGCTCGAAGCGCTCAGTCTCTTCACTCCCGGCCGTGGCTTGCGCGGGGCCACGGCCCCCGAGATGGGCCGGCGTGAACCGGGCGAGGCGACCGGCCGGGCCTGGGCCGTGGCGGCCGTCCTGACTGACGGTGCGGGGGAAACGAAGCTCGGCACCGGGGTCCAGTCGCCCGGTGCCGCCCGGCGCATCGTCCGCATCGACGGTGAGACGGCCCAGCCCGGCCGGCTGCTCGACCATCTGCGGCCGGTCTGGGCCACGCCCGAACAGGACCGGCTGTTCTCCGACGCCCGCGCCGACCGACTGAAATTCTTCGACCGGCTGGTCTTCGCCGCGGACCCGGCCCATGCCGCCTCGGTCTCGACCTATGAGAAGGCCCTGCGCGAACGGCTGCGGCTGCTGACCGAGGGGGCGGAAGGCCGCGCCGCCGACCCGCTCTGGCTCGACGCCCTCGAACTGCGCCTCGGCGAGGCGGGGGCAGGGGCCGCCATCGCCCGCGCCGCCGCCCTGACCACGCTGCAGGCCGCCATCGACACGCGCAACGACCGCCCCTTTCCCCAGGCCGACCTCGGCCTGACCGGCGAGGCCGAGGCCATGGCCGCCGCCGGAGCCGGCCCCGAGGCCATCGCCGCCGTCCTCCGCGATGGTCTGGCCCGCAGCCGCGCCCGCGACGCCGCCGCCGGCCGCTCCCTGTTCGGCCCGCACCGCTCCGACCTGACCGCCCTGCACCGCGAGAAGAACCGCCCCGCCGCCGAGGGTTCCTCCGGCGAACAGAAGGCGCTGGTGCTGAATCTCATCCTGGCCCAGATCACCCGCCTCGCCGACCAGAGCGCGCGCCCCGTGCTCCTCCTCGACGAGGCGCCCGCCCACCTCGACACGGCCCGTAGAGCCGCGCTGTTCGACGAGATCGAGGCCCTCGGCCTGCAAGCCTTCCTGACCGGCACCGAGGCCGAACTGTTCGAACCCTTGCGCGGCAGGGCGGCGTTCGTGCGCGTCGAAGGCGGGGCGCTAACGGTGGAATAGTATCCCTCTCCCGTTGGGAGAGGGCTTGAGCGCACGGCGGCGGAGACGTCGTTCTCGCGCTCAAGGGTGAGGGTCGTCTGCCAGCGTGCGGCTTCGCCGCTTCATCCAGCCGACCCTCATCCGGCGCTGCGCGCCACCTTCTCCCAACGGGAGAAGGAAACCCGTGACGCTGACCCTCGCGGACATAGTCGGGTTGGCGCGATAATCTCCAAGCCGATCAACGCCCTGTCCCTTTCCAGAACTCTATTCCTGACCCCCCTGAAATCGCGCGCATAATTCCCTCATCCCGTCGGTGGGGAGGGCGTCGGATCCAACGCCTCGATGTCGGCGGGCTGTGGTCGAGCGAAGAAGCCCGGGGGATGGAGACTTCGGGGGTCCTTGTGGTCGGTGATGGATGCCGCCTGCCTGCTCGCCGCGCGCCTCTTGTGCGGACCGCCGACTTCGTCATGTCCGCCGCGCGTCCGGTCCAGCAATGGGCCGGGCGGTGATCCGGTAAGGCCCGAAGCAAGGGCCGCCAGCCGGAGGGCGCGTGGAAAACGGCTACGCGGGGCGGTCTGTCTCGTCGAAACGGTATTTCTACTCTCGCACCGGGCGAGGCCCGGCCGCCCCGCTCCCTTCCCGAACCGCCGCGAAAGCAGGCGGCTGCGAAGCCTGCACGGCGTTCGCCGGCGGAGCATCCGCGACGCCGGATTGTCTCGCAATTCCGCCCGGATTTCCTATATGTTGACGGCATCGGGGCGGCCCAGATTCGCGCTCTGAAAACAGTCCGTTCAAGGCGGTTCCGCCGCCGTCTTCACAGGCCCTGAAACAGGGCGTTTCACCGACCGAATTCATGACCGATCAAACGCCGAATCCCAATGACCTTGGGCGCAACGAAGACACCGCCGAAGAGGCCGCCTACGGGGCCGATTCCATCAAGGTCCTGAAGGGCCTCGACGCTGTCCGCAAACGGCCCGGCATGTATATCGGCGACACCGACGACGGCTCGGGCCTGCACCACATGGTCTATGAGGTGGTCGACAACGCCATCGACGAAGCCCTGGCCGGCCACGCCGACCTGGTCCAGGTCATTCTCAACGCCGACGGCTCGGTGACGGTCACCGACAACGGCCGCGGCATCCCCACCGACATCCACGAGGGCGAGGGCGTCTCGGCGGCCGAGGTCATCATGACCCAGTTGCACGCGGGCGGTAAATTCGACCAGAATTCCTACAAGGTCTCGGGCGGCCTGCACGGCGTCGGCGTGTCCGTCGTCAACGCCCTCAGCGACTGGCTCAAACTGGTCATCTACCGCAACGGCAAACGCCACGAGATGAAGTTTGCGCGCGGCGACACGGTCGAGAGCCTGAGGATCACCGGCGACGCGCCGATGCGTGAGAACGGCAACGTTCTGTCGGGCACCGAGGTGACCTTCTATCCCTCGCTAACCACCTTCGCCCACATCGATTTTGACCTGAAGACGCTTGAACACCGGCTGCGCGAGCTGGCCTTCCTCAACTCGGGCGTGGTCATCAAGCTGCAAGACCATCGCGGGGCCGAGAAATTCGACGAAATCCTGCACTATGAGGGCGGGGTCGAGGCCTTCGTGCGCCACCTCGACAAGTCCAAGACGCCGATCCTCAAGGACGTCATCGTCATCCGCGGCAAGAAGGAAGGGATCGAGATCGATCTCGCCCTGTGGTGGAACGACAGCTACCACGAGACCATGCTGTGCTTCACCAACAACATCCCCCAGCGGGATGGCGGCACCCATTTGTCGGCCTTCCGGGCCAGCCTGACCCGCGTCATGGGCGGCTATATCGAGGCCGCCGGCGCGGCCAAGAAGGAGAAGGTCTCGGTCTCGGGCGAGGATGCCCGCGAAGGCCTGACCTGCGTGCTGTCGGTCAAGGTGCCCGACCCCAAATTCAGCTCCCAGACCAAGGACAAGCTGGTCTCGTCCGAGGTGCGACCCGCCGTCGAGGGCCTGTGTTCCGAAGGTCTGTCGACCTGGTTCGAGGAGCATCCGGTCGAGGCCAAACAGGTCGTCGCCAAGATCATTGAGGCCGCCGCCGCCCGCGAGGCCGCGCGCAAGGCCCGCGACCTGACCCGGCGCAAGTCGGCCATGGAAATCAGCTCCCTGCCCGGCAAACTGGCCGACTGTCAGGAACGCGACCCGGCCAAGTCCGAACTGTTCATCGTCGAGGGCGACAGCGCCGGCGGCTCGGCCAAACAGGCCCGCAACCGCGCGAACCAGGCCGTCCTGCCCCTGCGCGGCAAGATCCTGAACGTCGAGCGCGCCCGCTTCGACCGCATGCTGTCGTCGGAGCTGATCGGCACGCTGATCCTCGCGCTCGGTACCGGCATCGGCCGCGACGACTTCAACGCCGACAAGCTGCGCTATCACAAGATCATCCTGATGGCCGACGCCGACGTTGACGGCGCCCACATCCGGACCCTGCTGCTGACCTTCTTCTATCGCCAGATGCCCGAACTGATCGAGCGCGGCCACGTCTATATCGCCCAGCCGCCGCTCTACAAGGTCGCCAAGGGCAAGCAGTCCCGCTACCTCAAGGACCAGTCCGAGATGGACTCCTATCTGATCGAGGAAGGGTCGTCCGAGGCGGAGCTGGACCTGCCGTCCGGCGAGCGTCGCACCGGCATGGATCTGCAGGCCCTCGTCCGCGAGGCCAAGGCCTTCAAGGCCGGCGTCGATCGCCTGAGCCAGCGCGCCCCGACCTTCGCCATCGAACAGGCGGCGCTGGCCGGCCTGTTCGATGATGACTCCGCCGATCCGACCAAGGCCGCAGACCGGTTCAACCTCTACGCCGAGGAGGGCGATGGTCCATGGACCGGTGCGCCGGGCGCGCAGGGGGCCGTGGCTTTCGAACGCGTGCGCCGCGCCGTGACCGAACGCATCGTGCTGGAAGAGGCCCTGATCCGCTCGCTGGATGCCCGTCGTCTGGCCGAACGCTCGGCCGCCTTCGAAGGCCTGTTCGACAACCCCGCCGTCTTCCGTCGCAAGGACAAGTCGGTGACCATTCGCGGTCCGCTGGACCTGCTGGAAGCGGTCCTCGACGCCGGCAAGAAGGGCATCACCATCCAGCGCTACAAGGGTCTGGGCGAGATGAACCCTGAACAGCTGTGGGAGACCACGCTCGACGCCAACGCCCGCACCCTGCTGAAGGTGCAGGTCGAGCATCAGGAAGATGCGTCGGATCTGTTCGCCAAACTGATGGGCGACGTGGTCGAACCGCGTCGCGAGTTCATCCAGGCCAACGCCCTGGACGCCGCCGTCGACGCCTGACCGTCAGGACCGACCGGCGTCGATGAACGCCTTGATCGTCGGCCAGTGGGGCGGATTGGCGCGCGCGCCATCGCAGGCGATCGCCTTGATATAGGTCGGCTGGGTGCCCGGTCGTGCCTCTTCCCAGGGCGAACCCTCTTCGGGATAACGCCCCGCCTCGGCTCCGTCGGCCCCGTATTCGACGATGCCCGCCGTGCGCCAACCACCGGCGGCGCAGCGGAACTGAAAGGTCTCGACCGTGTGGCTGTAGTCGCCCGCCTCGCCTTTCAGCGACACGGTCGCGATCTGGATCGAGGTGATCTCTCCATCGACGATGACGGTGTCCACCTCGGCCACGAAGGCGTTGTTCTGACTGCGCGCCATCGGATGCCAGGTCTCGGCCAGCGCCGGACCGGCCCCCAGCAGAACGCCGGCGACAGACCCCAGGACAAACCACGATTTCATCAGATCACCCCCGCAAACCCCCGCCGTCCATCTTGCCGAGACGCGGGCGGTTGGCAAGGCTCATGACGCGTCCGGACGTAGAATGCGCAGGCGTCACCGCGACGCCAGCAGAGGCGCGAACAGGGTCTGCGCCAGCCAGGCCACCACCGGCACGACGACGCCGTCCCCCGTCAGCCGGTAGGCCTCGCTGCTCGCGGACGGCAGACGGTAGCTGTCGGGAAGGCCCATCAACCGCGCCGTCTCGCGTCCCGACATCAGGCGCGACCGAATGCGGGGACCGTCGACGCACAGCACGGTCTGGCGGCTCGATCCCCCGGCGGGCGTCCGCAGGCAGCCCGCGATCTGGTCGAACCGGACCTCGGCGCGTTGCAGCCGCTCTCCGGAGAGCCCGCGGCGCGTGCGGCGGTAGATCGTGCCGACTTGCGGCCGGCCCTCGGCCTGCGCCGCCCTGACCTTGGCCAGATTGACCGGCGACATCATCTCCAGCAGCCGTCGGGTCTCGTCCACGCCGTGCCAGCGCACGTCGCGAGGGTCGGTCTCGATCAGGTCGCCGAGGCCCTGGTTTCGCCGTCCCGGTTCGGGCAGCCGCCACCAGATCAGGGCGCGCCGCAGATCAGGCGGCAGGGCCGCCACGGCCGCGACGAGGGCAGGGGATGCGATGTGCGGCAGGGCCGCTTCGCCGATCAGGTCCGGTGGAACCGCCCAGGTCTCGCGCACGCCGACGACGAACAGGCGTGGCCTGGACTGCGGCACGAACCGACTGGCGTCGATGACCATGGCCCCGGGCCGGTAGCCGGCCTCGACGAAGGTCCGGCAGATGGTCTCGAAATCCCGGCCACCGCGCGAGGTCAGGGCGCCGCAGACGTTCTCTATGGCCACGATCGACGGCGCGCGCCCGTCGGCGATCAGGCCGCGCACTACGTCCCAGAAGGCGTGGAAGGTTCCGGACCGTGCGCCACCCAGCCCCGCCCCGGTGCCCGCCAGCGACAGGTCCTGACAGGGGAAAGACCCCCAGACCAGGTCCGGAACGCCCCGGATGTCGCCGGCCCCGACCTCGGCCACGTCGCCCAGATACAGCTCCTGCCCGCCGTCCCAGTTGGCGCGATAGCTGGCGGCCTTGCGGGGATCGATGTCGTTGGCGAACAGGCAGTCCCACGCCGGACCCAGCCCCGCCCGGACCATGCCGCCCCCGGCGAAGAATTCGCAGAAACCGGGCCGGGTCGGCGGAGAAGGGGGAACGACCGAATCGCGCATGCCCCGACGATGCGGAGACGGCGCGCCCGAGTCCATCGACGGTCGGCGACCGCGAGACGTTTCAGCGAGGTCGCCCGATGATCCGTCCGCTCACAGGCGCAGTGGTTCCGCTACTTTTGCTCCCCATTACGGCAGAAGCGCTCCCGGCCCCGATCAGTCCGGACCTGCTCCAGAACGGCCTCCAGTGCGCGAACCCCGGGCGCCTGGCTCGAAGATCGGCAGGCCGACCGGTGGATGACGATGGCCGGAGTGAGCGAGGCTACGCCCTTCTGCCGCCCATGAAAAAGGCCCCGCTGTTTCCACCGGGGCCTCCTTCATTCAGCGATGTCGCCGCGTCCTAACGACGGCTGCGACCGCGATCGCGATCACCGCCACCGCCGCCGCCGCCTTCACGCTTGGGACGGCCGCCGGTGTCGTCCGACAGCGCCGGTTCACCGCGTTCGGCACGCTCGGCGTTGATCTTGTCGGTGATGTCCTCGCCGGTGGTCTGGTCGACGACCTTCATCGACAGTTTGGTCTTGCCGCGATCGTCCATGCCCAGGAACTTCACCTTGACGTCCTGGCCTTCGGTCAGGACGTCGGTGGGGTTGGCGACGCGTTCCAGCGAGATCTGGGACACGTGGACCAGGCCGTCCTTGGCGCCGAAGAAGTTCACGAAGGCGCCGAAGTCGACGACCTTCACGACCTTGCCGGAATAGATCATGCCGGGCTCGGGCTCGGACACGATCGACTGGATCCAGGCTTTGGCGGCGTCGATCTTTTCCTGGTCCGAAGCGGCGATCTTGACCGTGCCGTCGTCGTCGATGTTGATCTTGGCACCAGTCTTTTCGACGATCTCGCGGATGATCTTGCCGCCGGTGCCGATGATGTCGCGAATCTTGTCGGTCGGAACCTTGATCGACTCGATCTTGGGCGCGTATTCGCCCAGCTCGGTGCGGGCGCCGTCGATGGCCTTGTCCATCTCGTCGAGGATGTGCAGGCGGCCGGCCGAAGCCTGGGCGATCGCCTTGCGCATGATCTCTTCGGTGATGCCCGCGACCTTGATGTCCATCTGCAGCGAGGTGATGCCTTCGCGCGTGCCGGCCACCTTGAAGTCCATGTCGCCCAGGTGATCTTCGTCACCCAGGATGTCAGACAGGATGGCGAACTCGCCCGACGGCTCCAGGATCAGACCCATGGCGATGCCCGAGACGGGACGCTTCAGCGGCACGCCCGCGTCCATCAGCGCCAGCGAGGCGCCGCAGACCGAAGCCATCGAGGACGAGCCGTTGGACTCGGTGATCTCCGACACGATGCGGATGGTGTAGGGGAATTCTTCCGAGGTCGGCAGCATCGGACGGATCGCCCGCCAGGCCAGCTTGCCGTGACCGATTTCCCGACGGCCCGCGCCGCCCATACGTCCGGTCTCGCCGACCGAATAGGGAGGGAAGTTGTAGTGCAGGAGGAATTTCTCCTTGTAGGTCCCGGCCAGCGAGTCGACGTACTGCTCGTCTTCGCCGGTGCCCAGGGTGGCGACGACGATGGCTTGCGTTTCACCGCGGGTGAACAGGGCCGAACCGTGGGTGCGCGGGAACACGCCGACTTCCGAGACGATGTCGCGGACTTTGTCGAGGGCGCGGCCGTCGACGCGGTGGCCGTTGTCGATGATGTCGCGACGCAGGACGTGGGCTTCGCATTCCTTGAAGGCCGCGCCGAACTTGGCGGAATCGACGCCGTCCGGATTCTCGTCAGTCTTGACCAGCTTGGCGGCGGCCGTCTTCTTGGCCACGTCGACGCCGTTGCGGCGCTCATATTTTCCGGCGTGGGTATAGGCCGACTTGATGTCCTTGCCGACCAGCTTCTGGATCGCGGTGACGACGGCCGAATGGTCCTCGGCCTGGAAGTCGAAGGGTTCCTTGGCGGCGTGCTCGGCCATTTCGATGATGGCGTCGATCACCGGCTGCATGCCGCGATGCGCGAACATCAGGGCGTTCAGCATGATCTCTTCCGACAGCTCCTTGGCTTCGGATTCAACCATCATCAGGGCGTCCTGGGTGCCTGCGACGACGAGGTCGAGCTGGCTGTCCGGCATCTGGTCGAGGGTCGGGTTGAGGACGTACTCACCGTCGATATAGCCGACGCGTGCGGCACCGATCGGGCCCATGAAGGGGACGCCCGAGATGGTCAGGGCGGCGGATGCGGCGACCAGACCGACGATGTCGGGGTCATTCTCCAAGTCGTGTTGCAGGACCGTAATGACGACCTGGGTCTCGTTCTTGAAGCCCTTGACGAACAGCGGGCGGATCGGGCGGTCGATCAGGCGGGAGACCAGCGTCTCCTTCTCGGTCGGACGGCCTTCACGCTTGAAATAGCCACCCGGGATCTTGCCTGCGGCGAAGGTCTTTTCCTGGTAGTTGACGGTCAGCGGGAAGAAATCCAGGCCCGGCTTGGGCGCGCGACCGTAGACGACGGTGGCGAGGACAATGGTTTCGCCGTAGGTTGCCAGGACGGCACCGTCGGCCTGACGGGCGATACGGCCCGTTTCGAGCGTCAGCGGCCGGCCGGCCCAGTCGATCGTCTTGCGTTTGATATCGAACATGTTTCGTCTTTCGTATCCCGCGGGCGGAATCCACGCGGGGTCCCATCAGTGGGTGGAGCGTCGGGCGTTCAGTCCTTCGGTCCATGGGCGTCCGCGCCATCGCGAGCCGCCCGGGAAGAAGAGGACCAGTATGGCCCTCGCGTCGTGCGCCGTACGTACCGCGGCGCGCGGCTGGTCTTGTTGTCGGAGCGCTCTCCGGGCGGCCAACCGGGATCCACTTGGCCTGAGAGCGCTCTGGATGCAGAAAGAGGCGCGGACGTGGCCCGCGCCTCGAAACGCTTCCGCGATCTGCGCCTAGCGGCGCAGGTTCAGTTTGCCGATCAGGGCGGTGTACCGCTCGCGATCGACCTTGACCAGGTGGTCAAGAAGGCGACGACGCTGCGAGACCATCTTGAGCAGGCCGCGGCGCGAGTGGTTGTCCTTCTTGTGGGTCTTGAAGTGGTCGGTGAGGTTGGCGATGCGTTCCGACAGGATCGCGACCTGGACCTCGGCTGAGCCGGTGTCGCCCTCGGAGCGGGCGTTGTCGGCGATGACTTCGGTCTTGCGTTCAGCAGTAATCGACATCGGGAGTCCTTTCTTGGCCCTACCGCGCTTCGCGCTACTTGAGGGCCGGTTTGGTCCCAGCCTTCGCCGGATGGCTCGGGCTTAGAGATTGAAAACGCGGTCGGGTTCTAGCCGGCCGGCCCGCAACTGACCGAGAGCGACGAGGGTCTGTCCCTGGAAGGCTGAAACGGTTCTGGAGCCGTCCCGGAGGTGGCTCTTGAGCGTTTCGACCTGTCGGGGGAGCAGAATGATCGGTCGTCCCTGACGAAGCGAGAAGGCGTCTTGATCCGTCACGGCCAGCTCCGGGATGTCGTCCAGGGCGGTCGCGACGGGAAGCAAGCCTTCCGAAGCGGCGTCCCTATGCACCAGATCGGTCAGGAAATCCAGCGTGAGGGCGTTTTCCGTCGAGAACGGTCCGACGCTCTCGCGCCGCAGGGCCGAAACGTGTCCCTCCGCGCCGAGCATGACCGCCAGATCGCGCGCCAGCGAGCGGACATAGACACCCTTGCCCGTCCGCATCGTGATCTCGACATGGTCCGCGTCCGGCGCATCCGTGACCGCCGCCTCGTAGATCGTCACCCGGCGGCTGGCCAGCTCGAACTCGGCCCCCTCCCGGGCCAGGTCATAGGCCCGCTGGCCGTCGACCTTGATGGCGCTGAACTGCGGCGGCACCTGATCGATCTCGCCGACGAAGGCCGGCAGGGCCGCCCGCACGGCCTCGACATCGGGACGCACGTCGGAGCGGGCGGTGATCTCGCCTTCGCGGTCGAGGCTGTCGGTCGAGACGCCCCAGTTGATGGTAAAGCGATAGACCTTCTGCGCCTCCATCATGAACGGCACCGTCTTGGTCGCCTCGCCCAGCGCGATCGGCAGGATCCCGCTGGCCAACGGGTCCAGCGTCCCGGCGTGACCCGCCTTCTGGGCATCGAACAGCCGACGCACCTTCGAAACCGCCTCGGTCGAGCCCATGCCGAAGGGCTTGTCGAGACAGACCCAGCCGTTGACGATCTCGCCCCGCTTTCGGCGGCCCATCAGGACTCTTCCCGGGTCCCTGCCGCGCCTTGCGCTACTTGAGGGCCGTCCTCATCCGCGTCGTCGTCCTCGAACGGCGACACATAGACGTCGGCGCGGACGCGAGGGTCGTCGAGCAGGCGGTTCAGACGTTCGGCTGCGGCGAAGCTCTCGTCGTGGCGGAAGCGCAGGTCGGGGGTGAAACGCATGTCGATGTGCCGTCCCAACGCCCCGCGCAGGAATTTGGCATGGACGTTCAGCGCCTTGACGATCGCGTCGATCTGGCCGGCGACGGGCGCCGTCTCGACGCCTGCGCCCAGCGGCTCGACGAAACAGGTGGCGTGTTTCAGGTCGGGCGACAGCCGTACTTCGGTGACCGTAACCGACACGCCGGTCAGAGCCTCGTCGCGGATCTCGTTCTCGCGCATGACCTCGACCAGGGCATGGCGAATCAGCTCGGAGGCGCGCAGCTGGCGCTGGCTGACGGTTCCGGCCTTGGGGCTGGGCTTGCGGCTGCTCATGGAAATCCTCTTCGCTCGCCGGGGGTCGGACCCGGTCGGGAAAGCGAGACCGCGAGGGGCTGAACGCACGAGACGTCCGTACGCGGCGAAACGAATGAGGGCGCGGTCTAGTCCCGTGAACCCTGCGTGTCCAATTCGGACCGTTCCACCGCCGCCATGACCTCGCCCGCGGTGACGGCGCGCAGGGGGCGCACGGCCACGCCGCCCGCGTTCAGCACCCCGGCGGTCCAGTGGTTGCAAAGCCGGCCGATCCAGAACTGTTCGTGGCTGGCGAAGAAGCGGGCGTCGTCGCCCGCGCGCGCCGTGGCGACGCGCGCGCGGCCATCGGTCAGGTCCAGAGAGGCTTCGATGTGGTCGGCCATGGCCGCGAAGCCGGCCGGGGACAGACGCAGGGTCTTGCGGGACCCTTCCGCAAAGGCGATGCGGGGGTCGCGCTGGGCCGGGTCCAGCATGACGACGGAGGCATTGCCGGGGAGGAAGAAGGTGCGGACACCGTCCGCCAGTCGGCTTTCCATGGGGCTCTGGTCGACGTAGAATTTGGCGTCACCCCAGCCGATCAGGACCCAGTTGCCGGGCGGCAAGGATCGCGTGGCGTCGGCCAGCGGCCCGGCCCGCGCCTCCAGCGCCGCGCGGGGCACGGCCAGATCGGTGTGGAAGCCGTTGTTCAGCAGATGGACCTCGACCGCCGCCTCGCCGGGACGGGGCGCCAGCGCGGGATCGGCCGGGGCGGTCCAGGTCCACAGGGCGACCACGACGGCCAGGATCGTGGCGAGGATGAGAGGGCGCAGACTGGTGGTCATCGGGCACGGAAACTCCAGACGCCGCACAGGTTCGTTGCGGGCGAGGTCGAAGCGATCGCGCCGCCGTTCTGGAACAGCATCAGGTCCACGCGGTCGCGACGGTGCAGGATGGCGAGGATGCCGGGCGCCCGTCCGTCGCAGAGAGGCGATGGCGCGACCCGCCGGGCGGGGTCGTCGGGCAGGACGCGGCGAAGCTCGATCCGGGCGTCGGGCCGCGCGGTCAGGCGATCGGCGAAGGTCTGGCCCGGCGCGAAGGCCGCGTCGGCCGAGGCGATGCTCAGGGGGTGGGTGCGCAGGGTCTCGCCCGCCTCAAACACCACGGTCGCGCCGATGAAGGCCACCCCGCCGACCCGGTCGCGCGTCACGTCGTCGGCGGGCGCGTACTCGCCGGTCAGTGCCGCAGGCCCGGGGGCGGCGGCCGGTGTGTCATCGGCTTCGGTCACGGCAGACCCCTCAGTCCGGTCAGGCCATCAGCGGGGCCGGATGGCAGCGCGCGCGCCCAGTCGACCACCCGACCCGCCGCCGGGACGGCGTCGTCGTGCAGCGTGCGCCAGGCGGAGACGGCGCGGCTCTGTTGCACGGCCAGCAAGAAAAGCATCAGCCACAAAACGGCCAACGCCCCGGCGAGGCGCTTCAATCCGGTTTGCGGTCGGACGGCGGCGGTCATGACCGCGACCTTAGCGAGGCGAGATGGCGAGGTGAACGCCTATCGCGCAACAGGGGTGGGGGCGTCCTCGATAGGGCCGCTGCCGGGCGGCACGGCCCATTCGCCGCGCCAGTCGTAGGACAGCTGGACGCAATGGCGATAGGCGCCGTCGGACCAGAGCCCGACGGCGTGCAGGGTCAGCGGGCGACCCAGACGGACGCGACCCATAACCACCCACGTGGTCTGTGACCCCGGACACAGGGCGCGAGACAGGCCGACGCCGTCGCCTTCGGGAGAGATGGAATAAACCGAGGTCTCGCGCGATCCGGCGGGCAAGACGCCTCGGACCGCGTCGGGGCCGCCGCGCCGGATGTCGGCCGAGCCGCGATTGGAGGTGGAGATGAGGCGCCGCACGCTGATGCCGCCGAACAGACCGCGATCGGTTTCCAGCGTCACGCCGCGCGTCAGGGCCTGGGTGATCCGGTTCGAGGCGTCATAGGCGAGGTAGCGGGTCTCGGCCACGGCGGGACCGGCGGTCGCTGTCAGAAGCAGGGTGGCGATCAGGAAACGGCGCATGGCGAAGTCATCCGGAACCGGTAAGGCGAAAAGGCGGCGCCGAAACGCCGCCGCTCTAATTTCGGCAGGTCGTGAAGCGGCAATCTAGTCCAGCGTGCGCTGGATCTCTTCGACCGTGAAGCACTCGATGTAGTCGCCGGCCTTGATGTCCTGGAAGCCCTGGAAATGCATACCGCACTCCTGGCCCGACGGGACCTCGTTGACCTCGTCCTTGAAGCGTTTGAGCGTCGTGAGCGTGCCCAGTTCCAGCACCACGACGTCGTCGCGGATGATGCGGACCTTGGCACCCTTGCGGACCACGCCTTCCGACACCCGGCAACCGGCGATCTTGCCGGTCTTGGAGATGTCAAACACCTGCAACACGGCCGCGTTGCCCAGGAAGGTTTCCCGTTGCAGCGGGGCCAGCATGCCGGACAGCACGCCCTTCATATCGTCGAGCAGGTCGTAGATGACGGCGTAATAGCGGATCTCGACGCCTTCGCGCTCGGCCAGGTCGCGGGCCTGTTTCGAGGCGCGGACGTTGAAGCCCAGGATCGGCGCGCCAGCCGACTTGGCCAGTTGGACGTCGCTTTCGGTGATGCCGCCGGCACCCGACATGACGGTGCGCGCGCGGACCTCCTCGTTGCCCATCTTGTCCAGCGAGCCGACGATGGCTTCGGCCGAACCCTGCACGTCGGCCTTGATGATGACCGGCAATTCCGAGACCTTCTTGGACTGCAGTTTGGACATCATGTCGACCAGGCTGACCTGGTTGATACCGCCGGTGGCCTTCTCGCGCTTCAGACGGTCACGATACTCGGTCAGCTCGCGGGCGCGGGCCTCCGATTCCACCACGGCCAGCGGTTCGCCGGGGCTGGGAGCCTCGTTGAGGCCGAGGATTTCGACCGGCACGGACGGTCCGGCCTCGGTCAGTTGCTCGTTGCGCTCGTTCAGCAGGGCGCGAACCTTGCCCCAGGCCGATCCGGCCACGACGATGTCGCCGCGCCTCAGCGTGCCGCGCTTGACCAGAACCGTGGCGACCGGACCGCGACCCTTGTCCAGCTTGGCCTCGATGACCACGCCTTCGGCGGAGCGTTCCGGGTCGGCCTTGAGGTCCATGACCTCGGCCTGCAGCAGGATGGCCTCTAGCAGCCCGTCCAGATTGGTGCGCGCCTTGGCCGAGACCTCGACGATCTGGGTGTCGCCACCCAGGGCCTCGCCGATGATCTCGTACTGCAGTAGCTCGTTGACCACCTTCTGCGGATCGGCGTCCGGCTTGTCGATCTTGTTGACCGCCACGATGATCGGGGCCCCGGCCGCCTTGGCGTGCTGGATGCTCTCGATCGTCTGGGGCATGACCCCGTCGTCCGCCGCCACCACCAGGATGACGATGTCGGTGACGTTGGCACCGCGAGTCCGCATGTCGCTGAACGCCGCGTGGCCCGGGGTGTCGAGGAAGGTCACGGCCTGGCCGTCCTTCATCTTCACCTGATAGGCACCGATATGTTGAGTGATGCCGCCAGCCTCGCCAGCCGCCACGTCGGTGGTGCGAAGGGCGTCGAGCAGCGAGGTCTTGCCGTGGTCGACGTGGCCCATGATGGCCACGACCGGCGCGCGGGGCGTGACCGCCTCGTCGTCGATCGCATCGGACAGGAAGCCCGTCTCGATGTCGGATTCGGAGACGCGGCGCACGGCCATGCCGAATTCGTCGGCGACCAGTTCCGCGGTGTCGGTGTCGATGACGTCGTTGATTTTCATCATCAGGCCCTGACGCATAAGGAATTTGATGATGTCGACGCCGCGCACCGCCATCCGGTTGGACAATTCCTGCACGGTGATGACGTCGGGGATTACGACTTCGCGCGGGCGGTTCGGCGCGTCGGTGGAACCACCCTTGCGCTTCTCCTTCTCGCGTTCGCGGGCCCGGCGAACCGAAGCCAGTGAGCGCATGCGCTCGGCGGCGTCCTCGTCCCCACCGGCGACGGCCTGGATGGTCAGGCGGCCTTCGCGGCGCTTGGGCTCGCCGCGCGTACGGCTGACGGCCTTGCCGGGACCAGCGTCGTTAAAGCGCTTGTCGCGATCGTCCTCGGGCTTGGCCGGACGGCCGAAGCCCATGCCGGCGCGGGCCGGGCGGGCGACCTCGGCGGCGGCGGGGGGCTGGTTCGGGGTCGGACGACCGCCGGGACGGGCTACGCCCGGGGCCGGACGCGGGTTCAGCGCCGAATAGCGGACGGGCTCGGCCGGCTTGCCGGCACCGCCCTGCGGACGGGCGGCCACCTGCGGGCGGTCCGAGAAGGTGCGTTCGCCACCGCCCATGGCCTCTTCACGCGCCGAGCGGGCACCGAAAGCGGGACGGTCGACTGGCGCGCGGCCGGGATTGCCCGGCTTGGGCGTGCGCTGGCCGAAGTTGACGGCGGGACGCGCCGACGGGGCCGGACGCGAGGGCGTGGGCGAAGCGGCGGGTGCCGCCGGAGGCGGGGAGGCGGCGGCCTCGACCGGAGACGCTGCGGGGGTGGGTGCCGGCGTCGGCGCGACCACGGCGACGGGCGCAGCCGGAGTCGCCTTGGCGGGCTTGGCCAGAGTGGGCTTGGCCGGAGCGGGCTTGGCGGCGGCCAGCTTGGAGGCCTCCGAGCGCGCGGCTTCGGCGGCGGCGCGTGCGGCGGCGGCCTCGGCCTGAGCGGCGTTGGCGACGCGCTCGGCGGCGGCGGCCTGTTCGCGGGCGGCGGCATCGCGGAGGGCGCGCTCGGCGGCTGCGGCGCCTTCACGTTCGGCGTTCTGGACGGTGGCCAGTTCGATCGCGCGGCGACGGGCTTCCTGCTCCGAGGCGGACAGGTTGCCGCCATCGGACGGCGAGGTGCCCTGGCGGGGAGCCTGAGGCGCGGGCATGTCACTACGCGGACGCGCGGCGACGTCGAAACCCTGCGGCCGTTGATGCCCGGGGACGGCCCCGACGCGGCGCTTGGTCTCGACCACAACGGTCTTGGTGCGGCCGTGGCTGAAGCTCTGGCGCACGGTGCCGGTTGAAACCGATCCCGCCTGCCGGGGCTTCAGGCTCAGGGGCGCGCGCGGTCCCGTCGTCGAAGACGAGCCTTGCGAGGGGGCCTGCTGGCCGTCGTTGGTCTTGTCGTTCTCGTCAGTCATCCGGTCGCTTTACTCGGGACGGCGGGAAGTCCGCCGTCGTCTCGTTCAAACACAAAAAGGCCGCGCGTCGCCCTGCCCCCAAATCAAGGAGCAGAACCCCGCCCGTCCAAATCCTTATTCGGGGCCTCAGCCCGCTCCACGTCCCACTCCGGGGGCAGAAGCGGTCGAAATCCCGCCAGTCGTTCGACCTCGAAGGTCCAACGATCGGCCCGCCCGCCCTCAAGCAGGACGGCGTGTATCGCATTTTCCAGCCCGAGGGCCAAACTCAAATCGTCCGCTTTGAAGACGCCGCAGACTTTCGGGGGCGGCGTCATGTGTTTCGCCAGCGAAAGCAGCTTGCCGCGCCCGTCGGCGGATCCGTCCGTCGCCTCGATGATCCACGCGGCCTTTCCCGACCGCACATTGGCCAGGGATTTCTCGAACCCGGAGATAAGAACGCCTTCGCGCCGGGCAAGGCCCAACTGGTCGAGACAACGCCGGACCAGCAGGGTTTCGACCCGTTCGGCCAGATCGGCCGCCGGCTGCAGCGGGGCCTTGGCTGCGCGCGAGAACAGGTTCTTTTTCACCGCCGTCTCGACCGAGGCGCGGTCCGCCGCGACCCACAGGCCACGGCCGGGCAGTTTGCGCCCGAGGTCGGGTGCCACCGAACCGTCCGGAGCGGCGACGAAGCGGATCAGGCGAGATTCGTCCATGACCTGGTGGGTGACCAGATCGCGGCGTTCCCTATCGATCGTCGCTTGGCGCAGACTCATGGAAGCTTCGGTCTCCCATCACGAGGAGGGGGTTTGTTCGGGGTCCTCGGCGAGGACCTCGGCGTCGTCGTCTTCCTCCGCGTCGTCGTCGCCTTCGTCGCCCTCGGGCGCGGCCGCGAACACGGCTTCGGCGTCATACTCGCCCTCGGCCGGGTCTTCCTCATAGTCCGGCTCGGGCGGCTGCGGCAGTTCCGAAGCGTCGATCCAACCGGCTGCCACGCGGGCCTGCAGGATCAGCATCTCGGCGTCTTCCTGGGCCAGGTTGAAGCTTTCCAGCACGCCGGGGACCTTCACCCGTTCGCCGTTCTTCACTTCATAGCCGCCACGGATTTCGTCGGTGGCCAGGTCGGCCAGGTCCTCGACCGTCTTCACGCCGCCTTCGCCCAGGGCGACGGCGATCGCGCCGGTCACGCCCGGAACGGCCATGACGGCGTCCTCGACGCCCAGCTCGACCCGCTTGGTGTCCAGAATAGCGGCTTGGCGATCAAGGAAGTCGCGGGCGCGGGCCTGCAGTTCCTCTGCGGTGTCCTCGTCGAAGCCTTCGATGTCCGAGATTTCGTACGGCTCGACGAAGGCCAGGTCTTCCACCGTGGCGAAGCCTTCGGTGACCAGCAGCTGGGCGATGACCTCGTCGACGTCCAGAGCTTCCTGGAACAGGGCCGTGCGCTCGGTGAACTCGCGCTGGCGACGCTCGGAGTCCTGGCTTTCGGTGATGATGTCGATCTGCCAGCCGGTCAGCTGCGAGGCGAGGCGGACGTTCTGGCCGCGACGGCCGATGGCCAGCGACAGCTGCTCGTCCGGCACGACGACCTCGACGCGGTCCGCCTCTTCGTCGAGCACCACCTTGGACACCTCGGCGGGGGCCAGGGCGTTGACGATGAAGGTGGGCTCGTCGTTGTTCCACTGGATGATGTCGATCTTCTCGCCCTGCAGTTCGGCGACGACCGCCTGAACCCGTGAGCCGCGCATGCCGACGCAGGCGCCGACCGGATCGATCGAGGAGTCGTTGGACAGCACGGCCATCTTGGCGCGCGAGCCGGCGTCGCGGGCGGCGGCGCGGATTTCGATCACGCCGTCATAGACCTCGGGCACTTCCTGGGCGAACAGCTTGGCCATGAAGCCGGGGTGCGAGCGCGACAGCATGACCTGAGGGCCCTTGGCCTCGGCGCGGACGTCGTAGATGTAGGTGCGGATCCGGTCGCCGATGTTGAACACCTCGCGCGGGATGGAATCGTTGCGGCGCATGATGCCTTCGCCTCGGCCCAGATCGACGATGGTGTTGCCGTATTCGACGCGCTTGACGGTGCCGTTGACGATCTCGCCAACACGGTCCTTGAACTCCTCATACTGGTTGGCGCGCTCGGCGTCGCGAACCTTGCCCATGACGACCTGGCGAGCCATCTGTGTCTGAACCCGGCCGAATTCGAACGGCGGCAGGTCCTCGATGTATTCCTTGCCGACCACGGCTTCGGGATCGCGCTTGGAGGCGTCGGTCAGGCGCACCATGGCCGAGTCGTTGAACTCTTCCAGCTCGTCTTCCGGCTGCCAGTCGTCGGCCACGATGGTGACGTGACGCGTCAGGGCCATTTCGCCCGACTTGATGTCGATTTTGGCGCGGATGTCGTGATGGGCGCCGTAGCGCGACTTGGCGCCCTTCTGGATCGCCTCCTCGATCGCCTCGACGACGATCTCCTTGTCGATGTTCTTCTCGCGCGCGACCGCATCGGCGATCTGCAGCAATTCAAGACGGTTCGCGGAAACGCCGGCAACAGCCATGGTCTAGTCCTCGGTCTCAGTAGAGTTTTCGTTGGAGTCTTCGTTACGGGCGGCGCGCTTCACGGCGCCCGCCTTCATCAGTTCGTCGGTCAGCACCAGCTTGGCGTCGACCAGCCATTCAAACGGGATCAGGGCGGTGTCGTCTTCGCCTTCCAGATCCATGGCGACGTTGTCGCCGTCGGTTCCGGCGATCATGCCCTTGAAGCGCTTGCGGCCCTCGATCATGCGATCGCTTTCCAGCCTCGCCTCATAGCCCTCGAACAGGTCGAAATCCGATTTGCGCGTCAGGGGACGATCGACGCCGGGTGAGGACACTTCCAGCAGATACTCGCCGGCGATCGGGTCGGCGGCGTCGAAAATCTCGGAGACCGCGCGGCTCAGGCGGGCGCATTCCTCGACGGCGATGTCGTGGTCGGAGGGACGCTCGGCCATGATCTGCAGGCGGCGACGCAGGGTGCCGCCCATCAGCCGCACGCGCACGATGTCGAGGCCCAGGCTTTCCGCCACGGGTTCGATCAGCTCCAGCAGAGCGCGGTCTTCGACGGTCTTGGCCTTCAAGGCGATTTCAATCCAGCGCGGGCAAACAAAAAGCGGCGGGCCATCCAGGGCCGCCGCTTTAAACGGCGCCGTTGGACGCCGGTCTAACGATGTTGCAGGCCGTATAGCCTCCCTGATCGCCCTTGTCAGCCCCCGAAGTCAGACCAGTGCCAACTGGCCCAGATAATCCGGCTTGCCCAGTTTGATCCCGGCATGACGCAGAACCGCATAGGCCATGCTGAGGTGGAAATAGAAGTTCGGCAGGGCGAAACTGGTCAGATAGCCCGCGCCTTCGAAATTCAGCTCAACGCCAGGAAAACGCAGCTCAATCCGGCGTGTCTCGCCGCCTTCGAAGGCCGCCGCGTCCGTGGCCTCGATGAACGCGATCGACAGGCGATGGTCTCCTTGAGATCGGTCAGGGTCGCCTCGGCGTCGTCGGTCTTCGGCCACGCCTGACTGGTAAGGCGGCCGATGCAGCTACGGGCCGAGAAGGCCGCCATTCGGATCTGGTCCGGGAAAGGCTTCATGTCCGGGGCCAGACGCGCGTCCATCAGCACCGCTTCGTCGACGCCGGACTGGATGGCCTTGTCGACCAGCCCGGACAGGCTGTGCAGCCCGCGCAGAAAGGCCGGAGCGGAGATGTCGTGAAGAACGAGGCTCATGGTGCGACCCCTGGGTCCAGACCGACGTTGTGCTAGGCCGAGCGGACGAAATCCAGAAAGATCGGCGGCGTATCGCCCAGCTTCTTCTCCTCATACCGCGTGATGACATGGTCGGCCGGGGCCACGCACCAATCGTCGGCGGCCTCGGCCTGCCAGACGAGGCCCGGCGTACGCTCGAACCGCGCCAGCGCCCATTCCGCGTAATCCTTCCAGTCGGTCACGAACCGCACCATGCCGCCAGGCTTCAGCAGACGCGCGACTTCCGCCGTCGTCTCGTCCTGGATCAGCCGGCGCTTGTTGTGCCGCGCCTTGTGCCAGGGGTCGGGGAACAGGATCATGACCCGGTCGAGCGACCCCTCCGGCAGCGCCGCCATCACGTCGCGGGCGTCGTCGGCGTGCAGGCGGACATTCTTCAGGTCACGCTCGTCGATATGGCGCAACGCCGAGCCGACCCCGTTCAGAAACGGCTCGCAGCCGATCATGAGCACGTCCGGATGGCGGCTCGCCTGTTCGGCCAGGTGCTCGCCCCCGCCGAAGCCGATCTCCAGCCAGACGCCGGCGGCACCCGGCATCAGCACCGCCGGATCGATCGGTCCGGCCTTGGGATCGGGCACGGTGATGGACGGCAACAGGGTGTCGAACAGCGCCGCCTGTCGCGGCTTGATGGCCCGCGACTTGATGCGACCGAAAGAGCGGAGCGGGCGGTGGGAGGGATCGTCGGAGGAAGCCATGGGCGCGCCTGTTAGACGCGCCGGGTCGATCAGGCCAGAGCCTTCAGCTGGTCGACCAGATCGGTCCTCTCCCAGCTGAACCCGCCGTCGGCGTCCGGCGCGCGGCCGAAATGGCCGTAGGCGGCGGTGCGAGCGTAGATCGGCTTGTTCAGACCCAGGTGTTCGCGGATGGCGCGCGGCGTGGCACCGCCGATCAGGCCCAGGATCTTGGCCTCAAGCACCGCCTCGGTGACGGCACCCTTGCCGGTGCCGTGCAGATCCACGTGGATCGACTGGGGCTTGGCCACGCCGATGGCATAGCTGATCTGGATGGTGCAGCGGTCGGCCAGGCCGGCGGCCACCACGTTCTTGGCCAGGTAGCGGCAGGCATAGGCGGCCGAGCGGTCGACCTTGGTCGGGTCCTTGCCCGAGAAGGCACCGCCGCCGTGCGGCGCCGCGCCGCCGTAGGTGTCGACGATGATCTTGCGGCCCGTCACGCCCGCGTCTCCGTCCGGTCCACCGATCTCGAAGATACCGGTCGGGTTGATGTGCCAGACGGTGTTCTCGTCGGTGAAGCCGTCCGGCAGCACGTTGAGGATATGCGGTTTTACGATCTCGGCGACGTCGGCCGACGACAGGCCGGCGGCGTGCTGCGTCGACAGCACAATCGAGGTGGCGCGCACCGGCTTGCCGTCCTCGTAATGAATCGTGACCTGGCTCTTGGCGTCGGGCTCCAGTCGCTTGTCGCCGCCATGGCGAACCTCGGCCAGGCGTTTCAGGATGTCGTGGCTGTACTGCAAGGTCGCCGGCATCATCTCGGGAGTCTCGTTCGAGGCGTAGCCGAACATGATACCCTGGTCGCCCGCGCCTTCATCCTTGTTGCCGGCGGCGTCGACACCGACGGCGATGTCTGCTGACTGCCCATGCAGGCGGTTGATGAACTCGAACTTGTCCCAGTGGAAGCCCGTCTGCTCATAGCCGATGTCGCGCACGGCGGCGCGGACGGCGGCCTCGATCTCGTCCTGCACGCCCGGGGCCCATTGGCCGGCGGTGTCCATGATGCCCTGACCGCGGATTTCGCCGGCCAGAACGACCAGATTCGTCGTCGTCAGGGTTTCGCAGGCGACCCGTGCCTCGGGATCCTTGGACAGGAACAGGTCCACGATCGTGTCGGAGATGCGGTCAGCGACCTTGTCGGGATGGCCCTCGGATACGCTTTCAGACGTGAACAGGTACGAGGTACGGGACAAGGCGGAGCTCCGGCGATTTCGGTCGCCGACAGACATATAAGGATATGTTTATATGTTCAAGACGATCTGGTTCGTCGCCAGCGCTTATCGCCGCTGACGGGGGTCTCTCCGGCCAGCCAACGTTCGAGGAGGCCGCCCAGAAGGGCGAGGATGGCGGCCGTCCCCAGAACCCATCGCGCCGCGACGTCGCCGCGGGCGTCCAGCTGCGGCACGATGATCATGACGCTGTGGGCCACCATCACGAGGAACATGAAGGCGCAGACGACGAGAATCCACCAGCGATCCGCCCGGATCGCCAGCCAGATGAAGGCACCCAGGGTCGCGAGGTCCACGACGGCCTCGCCCCAGCGCAGGTCGCCGATGGTGAGGTCCTGAACCAGAATGCTGAGGCTGTAAGCGACTACGAAGATCGCAACGCCGGCGCGTTCGGGGTGGCCGCCTCGCCACCACACGACAGCGAAGGTCAACAGGCTGAGATACAGATAGAAGGCCTGGAAAGGTGCCATGTCGACCCCTCCCGGATCGTATGCCGCCGACGGCTTAACCGCCGGGAATGGCCTGACGATGCGCGACGCCATATTCGCCGGTGACGCGATCGATGACGCGAAGCTTGGCATGGTAACTGGCGACCAGATCCACGAGCGCCGTCAGCATGACCGCGCAAAGGATGGCGATCACGCCGATGATCAGGACGCGACGCCACCCGCCGCGTGGCGGGGGACGGTAGCCGAGGCGCCGCTCTGGGCGCCCACCTGGGCCATCACCCAGCCCGCGCTCAGCACCTGCTGCAGCAGTTCCCGGGGATTCGAATGAACCGAGTCGTCCTTCAGCCCCCGCATCAGATGCGCCCGCAGCGGCTCGCCCGCTCCTGCTCGCGTGAACCCGTCCAGCGCCGCTTCCAGATCTTCCCAAGTCCATTGTGGAAGCGGCTGTTTGCTCGAACCCATGGTCTGAACTCCCTTTTGCGGCACCAGTGGGCACGGCGGGCGTCAGGCCGTCCATGGGGTCTTTCGGCTCTGGTACTTTTCGTTCCAGGAGAGCGAGCGCCGCCTTGCGGCGATTGACCCCCATGCGGCGACACGCCTCAAACACGTGTTTCTTCACGGTGGGTTCCGAAAGGCCGAGCTGGGCGGCGATCTCCTTGTCCGTCAGGAAGGCCGTAAGCCTCAGACATTCTTCCTGTCGTGCGCTGAGGCGCTGCGGCATGTCACGCTCCGAACCCGTGCGGATTGCTAGAGGCTAGGCTCAGGACTCATTGATCATAGGCAGAAGATCACCGTGGCGGCGATAGTGATGGCAGACATGAAGGTGTGTGCGCATCGGTCGTAGCGGGTATGGATGCGTCGCCAGTCCTTGAGCCTGCCGAACTGTCCGCCGTCAGCGCCTTTGAGACAGATTGAGGGTTCAGTTTAGAGGAGGGTTTTGGTCTCGTCGTAGTGACGAAGGAACGAAGATGAGACCAAAACCCTTGCCCTCGAAAGCGACGCCCGGCGAGCGGGTTGCGAAGG
>NZ_JBDNHO010000028.1:0-1886 GCF_041688735.1 Brevundimonas sp. | reverse complement strand
TCGTGACGCCCGCGCCCGCCGCGATGTCGAAGCTCTTGAAGTTGACGATCGCGCGGTTGCTGGACTGGTTGATCACCAGACGCGTCGGCGAGTTGTAGCTGAAGCCGACATCGCCGGCCACGACACGCGGATCCACCGGCAGTTCCCGGCCGGCGGGCGGTGTCAGGCCACCCGCTTCCTGTGCGAACGCCGGCCCCCCGATGAAGGCGGCGGCACTGGCCAACAGCAGCAGCTTGAACTGGTCAGATCGACGGGTTCGGTTCACAAGCGGAGCAAGCAGATGGGCGGCGGACATAGGGGCTGGCTCCGGACCAAACATTGTTTTTTTTGAAGTCATTAACCCAAGCCGACACTCAAGCTTTGGCAACTCGACGTTATGCTCGTAATCGCAGAACCCGGGGCTGTCAAAGCTGAGCCGTGGCGTCGCTATTTCGCCGCAGCCGAGGCACTTTTTGTCGCTGAGCCCGGATCAGGCCACGCAACAGGCACAACGGAGAACATGGAGCGGCTCCGCTGGAAGATCGTGGAATTAAAAACGGACCGCCTGGCCGGTAAATCACCGAAATGGCGGACTGTGAATAGGCGTCCAATACGGGCTCTGACGCAGTCTTGGTGAAGTTGGCTGGCTGACTGGCGCGGGGTTCACGTCCGGATCAGCGTCATGGCAAAAGCCCTTTATTCGTCCAGCCTCATCCCTGCGAGCTTCATCCTGACCGGTGCCTGGCCCGACGGTGATCGCACCACCATCCACATCCGGAGCACGGGCTCTACCAGCCGATGCCCAGGGTGAGGGCGACCTGCGCGCCTGGATCGAGCGTGGTCGCGCCAGCCTGGTGGCATCCTTCGCCAACGGCATAGACCGCGACATCAACGCCGTCCGGGCGGCGATCACCTCTGGTTGGTCCAACGGCCAAGCCGAGGGTCAGATCGCCAAGTTCAAGCTCTTCAAACGCCGGATGTGCGGCGGCAGAAAGCTCGATCTCCTACAGGCCAGGCTGATCGGCTCGACACCATGATCCCGTCACCAAAACTGCGTCAGAGCCCTTTTTCGACGCCGATCACCCCGCTAAACGGGTCCATTGTCCACGCCGATTCACAGCAGCTGGGCGCGTATCAAGGGTCCATCCAGGGTCGCCTGAGCGAGCGAGCGACGTTGTCCCTCCAGCCGGACGGCGGTGAGTACGCCGGAATCGTAGGCCTTGGTGTCGATACCGATGCGCCTTTGGTCAGCGTGGACGCTCATCTGCGGCGTATGGCCATGAACCACCACCTTCTCGAACTCGACCTCGCTGTCGAGGAAGCTGTTCCGGATCCACATCAGGTCACGGGTCGACTGTTCGGACAGAGCGACGCCCGGCCGCGCCCCGGCGTGGGCGAAGAAATAGTCGCCGACTGACAGGCTGAGCTCCAGCTCCTCGAGGAATGCGCGTTCGGCTGGCGTGACCTTGTGGTCGAGGTCCGCCGAGACATGGACCCAGGCCTCGGGCTTGTGCTTCATCTGCGGCAGGCGCAGGCCGTAGGACGCCAGAGTTGTGTCGCCGCCGTATTCACACCACGTCGGACCGGTGGTTGGATCTTTCAGGAAGTCCAGCATGGCTTCCTCGTGGTTGCCCTTCAGGAAGCGCCACTCAATGCCCAGATCCCGGGGCAGGCTGCTCAGATAGCGGATCACGTCGCGCGATTGCGGCCCCCGATCGATGTAGTCGCCGAGGAAGATAACGACCGTGCGCTCCGCCGGGGCGGCGGCGCGGTCGGCGATCATGTGCTGGACGAGCGGTTCCAGCAGATCGAGCCGGCCGTGGATGTCGCCCACGGCCCAGGCGACCACGCCCTCGGGCACGGCTGGCGTGCGAGGTGCGCTGACCTGGGGTTTTTTCTTGAACAGC
>NZ_JBDNHO010000027.1:0-13833 GCF_041688735.1 Brevundimonas sp. | reverse complement strand
GGCCGTACATCTGGCGTTTGACGAGCTTGAGCTTGGAGATCTGGCCCTCGGTCTGGCCGTTGGACCAGCCGGAGGTGATTGCTGCGCGGACGGCATTGATGTCCCGATCAACCCCGTTGGCGAAGGACGCCATAAGGCTGGCGCGGCCACGCTCGATCCATCCACACAGGTCGCTGTCGGTCTTTCGGCGGATCATCAGATGGAAGGCCGAGACGACCTCTCGAGCTTCGATCAGCGCCGGTACTCCGGCCTCGACAGCGGCAACGGTAACGGTCTCGGCCTTTGTGAGCGTGTCTCGGGAGACCGTCATCAGACGGCTTATGGTTCGGGCAGATGGAATGCGGCTGAGCGTCTCAGCGTTGATCTGTTCGGCGCGCCGACGCCGGGTCGCCCACTCCGTGACAACCCGAAGCGAACCACCGAAGCCCTGCGATCTGAGGCGTCGCCAAAGCTCGGCGCCGTTGCACCGTCCCGCCGACCATTCGGCATCGAGCCATGGCAGATATCCCTCCAACGAGCTTTCTCGCACCCGGAAAATGTCGTTGCGTTGGCCACGAACGATCTGGCGCACCAGGTTGCGACTGTTGCCGGTTCGTCGGACGATCTCTTTGATCGGGAGGCCTTCTTTGGTCAGGGCCAAGACTGCGGCATTGGCTTCTTCGCGCCTGAGATAGCCTTCATACTGAAGGCGTTCAGCGGCACTCAGCAGGGTTGGATTGATGGTCATCGCGCCAACGGCGCTTCGGATCTGGCGCATCGATTTACGAACCGCATCGAGGAAGGCGTGGCTTGCATTCTCCATCAGATGCCAGCGGTCGGCGACCTGGACGGCATGGGGAAGCGCCCTGGAGGCTGCCAGGGCATAGGCACCGCCCCGATCGCGCGCGACGATGGCGATCTGGGGCTGTTGGCTCAGCCACGCTTGAGCCGTGGCGGCTTCGCGGTCGGGGAGCAGGCAGATGGGACGCCTGCGCTCCAGATCACAGATGATCGTTCCGTAGCGATGATTGCGTCGCCAAGCCCAGTCATCAATACCGATGACCGTAGGCCGAGGGACCTGGGGAGAGCCTCGCCGGCGCACGACACGGAGCAGAGTGTCGTTACTAACGGGCAGCAGCAGGCGTTTGGCGAAACTGGCCCCGGGGCGACCGCCCAACGCCAGACCGAGATGGTGAACCAGGCCGTCCAGCCGCGCTGTCCGCCGCGCCCATGGCATCAGAACGGATGCATCAAACCGTTCGGCGAAAATGCGCCGGCTACAAGTCACGAACTCACAGCGAAATCGTCTCACGCTGGCCTGCAGTACCACGGACTTACCCGCTATCGGCAGATCGAACACCTGGCGATTGTAGCGGCTATGAACCCGCCGGCTCGTGGCACCGCACCCTGGACATCGACTGGTCGAGCCCGTGCTCTTGATATGGATGGTGGTGCGATCACCGTCAGGCCAGGCTTCGGTCGTGACGAACCCTGCTGGGATGAGGTTGGACGGAGAAAGGGCTTTGGCCATGATGCTGATCCGGACGTGGACCCCCACGCCAGTCAGCCTGCCAACTTCATCAAAACTGAGTCAGAGCCCCTTTTGGACGCCGATTGACATCCCATTACCTCCGAATCATGGTCGCCTATAGATTCAGAGGCTGATCGTCAGTGCAACTGTAATGCTAGAACAGGCGTTTGCGCTGCATGCTGTCGTCACCGCGCGGCAGGCTGAACAGCATGCCGTCCTCACCGACGATGATCGGGCCGTCAAAACGCTTGCGCGCATCGCCGAGGAAAGCCGCGTAACCATAGTCCAGGGGCTGGGGTGGCACGAGGTGGTTCAGCACTAGCGTGTCCACGCCCGCGGCCTTCGCCGCATCGGCTGCCTGTTCGGGGGTAGCGTGATAGTCGACGATGTCACGCATGACCTGGGCCAGGTTCGCCAGCCCCTTGTCATCCAGTCGCTTTTCGATGGTCGAAAGAAGGGCCGGCTGCAACGCAGCGTGAACGAGGATGTCGGCACCGGCCGCCATGGCGTTCAGATGGGCCGAGACCGCCGTGTCGCCACTGAAGACCACGGTGCGCCCCGCATAGTCGAAGCGATAGCCGACGGCAGCATGGACCGGATCATGATCGACGGTGAACGCCGTCACAACCAGGCCATCAGCATTGTAGACCACGAGCCCGCCAGCGGCCGCTGCACCCTGGATACTGAAGGCGACGGGGGCGGCTCCCTGTCCGGAGGGCGGCGCAATGGCAGCGCCGTGGTGCGCGACCCGATAGCCCGAGTCGAGCCCATAGGCGGCATTGAACCCGGCGGCCACACTATCGACTCCCTCCGGTCCGTACAGGGGCATTGGCCGCGTACGGGTACCGCTGACCCAGCTCTGCAGCAGGACCGGCGGCAGGCCATCGATGTGATCGGAATGGAAATGGGTCAGGAAGATCGCTTCGATCCGCGAGGCCGGAATACCCATTCTCGCCAGGCTGCGGGCAGCCCCCTCCCCGCTGTCAATCAAGAAGACCTTGCCACCGACGATCACGGCGCTGCATGGACCCGCCCGGGTCGGGTCCGGAAAGGGGGACCCGGTTCCGCAGAGCGCGACATTGAGACCGTCAGCCATGTCAGCGACACTGTCGCGACCGACCTGAGTGTTCGCAATGCGCCCCAGAAGGCCTGCCCCGATGGGTCGCTGGCACACGGTCAGCACCCCGGCCGCCAGAGCAACGAGGATGAGACCGGTGAGTGCAACGCGGCGAAGGTTCATGTTTCTGTCTCGGTCCTGAGGTCTGAAGCGGTCGCTTTTGGCCCGCCAAGGGTTTCAATAATGGCCTGCTCGACCAGCCAGAGCCGGTCCTGGCCCCAGGTGGCCAGGTCTCCAAACCGGAACGACGGCACGCCCCAGAGATGATCAGCGAACATGGTGTGGCGATTGTCCTCTGCGACGTCGCGCCAGCTCTCATCCGCCATCCAGACAAGGGCCTGTTGCCAGTCGAGTCCGGCCCGTTCGACCAAATGACGCAGGCCCCGGTCGGACCCGGCATCGATCGCCTCGGCAAACACACCGCGCAGGAATGAGCATGCGAAAGCCGGGCCAGCTCCCGTTGGTATGGCACCGTTCAGGATGGCCAGACCGCGTTCCACCGGCCGCCCCACCGGATCGCAGACGGAGCCAAAAGGTATCCCGAGACGCTCGGCCTCCCGTTTGCAGTCACGCAGGATATAGTTCCGCTTGGCCGCCGGGACCGGAAGGCCGCGCATGACCATGGGCAGGACAAAACGAAGACGCAGTTCCACCCCGTAGTGGCTGACAAGGGCCTGGACCCGTTCCATCGCCAGATAGGTGTAGGGACTTCGGAACGAGAGAAAAATCTCCAGGGCCGGTGTACTCGCATCGGCGGCTCTGACGGTTTCGAGAAACCTTGGCTGCGGGCGCGGTGCCAGGAGGCAAGCCGCCGAACCGCCGGTGCCGCATCCAAGGGCCCTGAGCCGCACCTCGAGGTCGCCGAGACGATCAACGCCCCAATACCATTCACCGGCATGATACAGGGTCGCGCCGAGATAGTGACCGAGCCGTTCCCGCAGGCGGTCGCCAGCCTCAAGCGCCGTGGCGACGGTCGCCGGGGTCGCTGAACCGAAGTCCGCCTCCGCAGCGTCGAGGGACTCACCCGCGCACATGGCTCGGGCGACGACCGGTGCCGCGACCGTAAAACGCCCGGCATCAATGGCGGACTGCAGAATGGAGCGGGCGCGTTCCAGCTCCGGCACCGTCGGTGGCGTCCGGTCACAATAGTCCAGACCATAGGCGGGGGCGAGCAGCGCCGCGTCCCGCCGGGCATACACCGTCAGCTTCTGCCGTTCCGGTGCCGCCCAGTCGGGCGGCGGCGGCACCAGATGCGGAGTAAGTACGACCCCGTATTGCTCGACCAAGCCGGCAAGTCGGCCAGCCATCAGGGCAGAATAGGGGTCATCCACCTGATGGAAATACAGGACTTCATGCGGTTTTCCGGCCCGAACACGGACCGCCTCGAACCGGCGACGCTGTGCATCGCGTCTCCGGTTCGAGGTGATAGCCTGGCTGACCATGGGCCCGATCAGTGCCTTGATCCCCATGGTCGCGCCCTGGCGTCGTCCCCGGTCAGAAATTGCGACGAAGGGTGATGCCCATCGTGCGCGGAGCCTCCATGAAGGCGCTCTGGCTGCCCGCCTGGAAGACCGTGTCGAAAACGATGTTGGCGACCCGTTCATCCGTCAGATTGCGCACCCAGATCTCCGCACCCCAGGCCTTGTCAAGCGTGCCAATGCCGATGCTGGCATTGAGCATGACATAGCCGTCCTGGAAGGAGAGCGGGTCAAGGTCCTGGGCGGTGGCGTATTCCGACCGGAACAGATAGTTGAGTTTAGCCCGCAGACCGAGGGAACCGGTCAGCGGCGTCTCATAGGTGATGCCGCCAGAGATCAGGATGTCGGAGACGAAATTGGGCGTCTTGCCACTCAGGTCCTGAACCCTCTGACCGGCGAGGGCCTGGCCGGCGGTCGGTGTGGCATTGGCAAACTCGGTGAACTGGACGTCCTGAAGGGTGCCGCCGCCATCGATGGTGATATTGTCCGTCAGCCGGATGCGGTAGTCCCACTCCAGTCCCTTGCTTTCCATTCCGCCGGCGTTGGTAATCCGGAAGTTGCTGCCGTCAAAGGCATTGGTCTGGTAATCGTCCAGCGCCTGGAAGAACAGGTTGGCATTGAGCTGGCCCCGACCGTCCCAGAAGCGGACCTTGGTCCCCAGTTCAAATGAATCAACAATCTCAGGGTCGAAAATCACCCTGTTGGGGTCCGCCACCGGGTTGCCCGGTGTTGTCTGCGCGGCCGTGCGGTTGAGATTGAAACCGCCAGACTTGTAGCCCCGGGCATAGCGGGCGAACAGGTTGATCTCATCGGAGAGCTCGTAGGCGGCACTGACCGTGCCGGAGACATCGTCATCATTGATCTTCGCAGAGAACGGATTGACCGCCGGGTAGAGCTGCAGGCTCCGGAGCGCCGCAAAGGGGGCCAAGGGGCCAACGAACTGGATCTGGGAGAGCGGATCGAATGACTGGATCCGATAGTCTGCATTCTTCTCTTCACGCGAGTAGCGAAGCCCACCCGTGATCGCGAGCCGATTATTCACATTGAAGGTCGCCTGGCCGAAAAGGGCCGCGCTGCGGCTTTCGTAGTCATAGTCGTCGTTGACGGCGAGGCCGGCGGCCAGGAACGTGCCCACGGGACGTCCGGTCGCCTGCTCCAGACGGGTCAGGATCGGCACGGTCACCCCGGGCGCGACAGGCACGCGCGGCGTGATCGCCTCAATGTAACTGCGGAACTGGGTGCCGTAACGGAGTTCCTGATCGGCGACGATGTCCTGATTGAACAGGAAACCGCCAATCAGCCATTCGAGACGGGCGTCAGGATCGGCCGAAGCCAGACGGATCTCGAGGGACCCCTCCGTGATGTCCTGACCGGTGGTCTGCTGAAGCAGATCGAGGTTGGTGAAGTCGGCATCGATCGAGGGCAGGGTCTCAAAGGTCCGGCGCGAGGCGATGACGGTCAGGTCCGTCGCGCCCAGGTTCCAGTCCAGCTGGGCCGAAACTCCCTGATCGACCGAGGAATCGTCCAGGGGCTGGGTGGCCGGATTTAGCGCCACATCATAGATGCTGTTGTCGACAAAGCGGCCGGTGACTCCGCCATAGGACCCGGCCGTCCCTGTACGCAGCACGCCCCCGAGCGCAGTGATCGCCGCAGAGGTCGGGCCATAGAAGACGGGTATGGCGGCACAGCAGGCCTCCTCCGTCTCGGAACGGTCGGCGATCAGACGCAGGGTCGCCTCGGGCGAGATATCCCAGAGCAGTTGCCCCTTAACCGACCAGCGCGACCGGTCATTGTAGGTGCCCCCCAGGCGGAAATCGTCGACGTAGCCGTCACGCTCCTGCGAGGTCGCGGTCAGGCGTCCCGCCACGGACTCGCCCAATAGCGGTCCGGTGACGGTGGCCATGAACTGGCGATAGCCATAGTCGCCCGCAGACGCCGTGATCTGGCCGCCAGGGATGAACTCGGGCTGTCTTGTCTGCACGGAAATAACGCCGCCCGACGTATTCCGGCCAAACAACGTCCCCTGCGGTCCCCGCAGTACCTCGATCTGGCTGACATCGGCGAGGTCACCGAGGGCCGCCCCCGGACGGCCCCGATATACGCCGTCTATGAACACACCGACGGACTGCTCAAGCCCCGTGTTCTGGCCCGGGGTTCCGATACCGCGGATAGTGAAGATCGTCTGCGTCGAACCGGTGCTGGAGTTGACCGCAAGGGTCGGAGCCACAATCTGCAGATCGCGCACATCGCGGACCTGGGCGGCCTGAAGCTGCTCGCTTGAATAGGCCGTCACGGCGACCGGCACGTCGAACAGGCTTTCGGCCCGCTTGGTCGCCGTGACGATGATCTCGTCCAGCCTTGTGGGCTCCGAGGCACCGCCTTGCGGGTCCTGCGCCATGGCAACATTGGAAGCGGCCATGGCCGCTGTGAGCGACAACAGCGATATGCCGAGTTTCCTGGTAGTCTTCATAACAAACCTCCCCTTGGCTGCCGCGCTATTAAAAGCTGGAGCCTCCCCACGTCCTGTCTCGCTTTTTACACGCCGGACCTGTCGGTTACGTTAGCACCATAAGTGCCAAAATAAAGTGGGCTTGAGACGATTAAGCTTTGCTGCAGAATACCGTCTTGGCTAAGCGTTCCGGGCGGTCGGCGGTCGGGGGGATCCTGACCTTCCCGGACGCAGTTCTGTCACCGACTATGCCAAGAGGGCCACGTCTTGAATACGATCGTCCGGTTTGCACTGTTTGGCCTCGGGGCCCTGACCCTGCCGCTGGCCGCAGGATTCCTGCTCACACCCGCACGGATCGCCCTACGACTGGGGCTGGAACCGACAGGCCCGGTCGGACTGTCGACTCTGCGCGGCGATTTCTTCGCACTCTTCCTGATGTTCGGCCTTTCAGCGATCTATGCTGCGGTGCGCAACCGGTCGGACGTCCTGATCATTCCGATGATCATGCTCGCGGTCATCATCCTGGGACGACTGTTCAGTGCAGTCCTGGACGGTAGTGGCACAAAGGCCATGCCGCTGATCGCTGTCGAATTGGTGATGCTGGCGACTGTCTTCCTCGGCTACCGGACCCTTCCCTAGCGCAATTCCGCCTCTGTCCGGCGAAAGCGCTCCGGGCTCAGGATTTGAGGGCGATGGCCGCAGCGAAGCGGAAAACGGCACCATACGGCGGCGCGATCAGCCGGCTCGAGTGCCACCGGCCCGCCTCGAACACGCTGCGGGCATGGCTGAACTCCTCGAAGCCACGCTGTCCGTGATAGGCTCCCGACCCACTCTCGCCGACGCCGCCGAATGGCAGGTGTTCATTGGAGAGATGGACCATGGTCGTGTTCACCGAGACCCCGCCCGAGATGGTGCTGTCCAGCACCTGACGGACGACGGCACGGTCATCGCTGAACACATAGAGCGCCAACGGCCGTTCGCCAGCGTTCACCCGGGCGCAGGCCGCTGCAATCGAGGCGCTGCTCAGTATCGGCAGCACCGGTCCGAAAATCTCCTCACGCATGACGGCCAGATCAGCGGGCGGGTCAATCATGACGGTGGGCGCTATCCGCCGGCTTCCGGCAAGGGACGCGGCGTCGTGAGGTGGTTGCAGGATCTGCACCCCCCTGTGTCGCGCCTCGTCGATCATCGCCGTCAATCGCGCATGGTGCCGGTCCGAGACGATGGCCGTGTAGTCGGGGTTGGAAGCGAAGTCGGGATAGAAGATCCCGGCCTGACGGATCACGGCCTGACCCAGGGCCTCGGCCCGATTGCCCTGGACCAGGACATAGTCCGGCGCGACGCAGGTCTGGCCAGCATTCAGAAACCGGCCCCAGGCCAGGGGATGGGCCACGCGGTCCAGCGGAATTGAGGCATCGACGACTACGGGAGACTTGCCGCCGAGTTCAAGCGTGACCGGCGTCAGGTTCCTGGCGGCCGCCTCGCCCACGGAACGGCCGATTCGCGTTGAGCCGGTATAGAACAGATGGTCGATCCGCTCGTTACAAAAGACCTCGGCGACATCCGCCCCACCGGTCACGACCGCAACCTGGTCGGCGGGGAACCTCTCGGACAGTAGGCGGGCCATCAGTTCGCTGGTCCGGGGGGTCAGTTCGGACGGCTTGATCAGGGCCCGGCAGCCGGCCGCCAGAGCGGCAATCAACGGAACGAGGCTCAACTGGACCGGATAATTCCAGGGAGCAACAATCCCGACGACGCCCTTGGGCTCATGCCGGATAAGGGATCGCCCGGGTGCGGCCATTGAGGGCGTCGGCACCGCGCGAACCTTCATCCAGCGCGACAGGTTCTTCTGGGCATGTCGCGCCGCCTTGGCGGTGACGACAATCTCGAGCAGCCGCGTCTCGTTCCGTGATCGCCCGCCGAAATCGGCATCGATCGCCTCGGCAATGGCGTCTTCGTTGTCGACTACAAGGGCTGCCACGATACCCAGGTCGCGCCGCCGGTCGGCCAGCGAGCGTCGGGGGGCCTGTGCGAAAGCGGCCTGCTGAGCCTCGATAAGGGCTCGGATCCTGCCTGAAGCAGGTGGGGCTGTCAGGGTCCCGGTCATTGGGCTGTCTCCAAGATCATAGCGGCGGCAAGGGTGGCGATCATGATGGTCGGGGCATTGGTGTTGCCGCCGACCAGTCGGGGCATGACGGACGCGTCGACGACCCGGAGCCCCTCAACGCCCCGCACCCTCAGCTGCGGGTCGACCACAGAAAGCTCGCCCTGCCCCATCATGCAGGTGCCGACCGGATGATAAAGGGTCTCGGCCCGTGCGCGGACGTCATCCATCAGCGCGGAACGGCTGGTCGTGTCCGGACCCGGCAGCAACTCGGCGCGGCGGTCAAAATCAAACGCTGCCGAACCCAGCACAGTCCGGACGATCTCCAGACCATCGGTCAGGACCTCAAGGTCATGCGGAGCAGTCAGATAGGCCGGGTCGATCGCCGGTGGCACGGACGGATCATCGCTGACGATACGGATCCGGCCGCGGCTCTCCGGATAGAGCACGCAGGCATGGAGCGTCGCCCCGTGCCCGAGCGGCAGTTCGCGTCCGTGCGGCGCGGCCAGACCCGGCGTGAAAACCAGCTGGATGTCCGGAAGGTCGCCGGCCCGGGATGAACGGACAAAGGCGCCGCCCTGGATCGGATTGGTCGACAGGGGGCCCGGCCGCCCGCCCAGCCAGGCAGCGACACCGCCGACCAGGGGCGGCAATCCCCGCAAGGACAGGCCGATCGAGGCCGCGCTACGGGTCGAGATCTGGCCGGTAATGTCGATATGGTCCTGCAGGTTGCGACCGACGCCGGGCAGGTCGATCTCGGGCGTAACGCCTGCGGCGCGAAGATCCGCGGCATCGCCAATGCCCGACAGCTGCAGCAGTTGCGGCGAGTTCACGGCACCGCCACAGAGGATCACCTCTCGCCGGGCGGTGAACTGCTCGTTCTGGCCGGCGATCCCCACCTCCACGCCCCGGGCGACGCCACCTTCGATCAGGATCCGGCGGGCGAGCGCGCCGGTTCTAACGGTGAGGTTCGGTCGCGACAGGGCCGGTTTCAGGAAGGCATCGGCCGCACTCCAGCGGTGCAGGCCACGCTGTGTGACCTGATAGGGACCGAATCCCAGCTGCGCGGCCCCGTTGAAATCGGGGTTGCGCGGATACTGGAGCAGCCCCCCGGCCTCGAAAAAGGCCTCTGTCAGCCGGTTCAGCGGGGCTATGTCCTGCACCGTCAACGGTCCATCGGCACCGTGATATCGGTCTGCTCCGCGCGTCTGGCCCTCGACCTCGCGGAACGCCGGCAGGGCCCTGTCCCAGCCCCAGCCCTCGCATCCGAAGACGTCGCGCCATTCGTCGTAGTTTCCGGGCGCACCCCGGATGTAGTGCATCGCATTGATTGCACTCGAACCGCCCAGGGTCCTGCCCCTGGGCCAGTAAAGCCGCCGGTCGTTCAGCCCGGCCTGGGCTTCGGTCTCATAGTGCCAGTTGTAGGCCCGGGACTGAATGGCGAGGCCCATCAGCATCGGCGTGCGGATCAGGGCACTGTCATCCGGCCCGCCCGCCTCCAGCACCAGCACGGTATGGTCCGCATCACGCGAAAGTCGCTCGGCCAGCACACAGCCGGCAGAGCCGGCACCGACGATGATGAAGTCGTAGATCGCCCCGCGCATCGCTAGGCCGTCAGTTGCAGGATCAGGGACTCAGCCGTCAGGGCCGGCTTGTTCATGCCCCGGATCTCGACCGTAAGCTCATTGCGCAGCAGCCAGCCGGATCCCCGCTGGGTGGCACCCAGGAACCTGTGCCGGGCCCGGATCTCCGAGCCCGAGGGAACGGGGGCGATCAGCCGGACCTTTTCGAACCCATAGTTCACCGCCATCACTAGGCCCTGGACGAGCAGATAGCCGGGGGGCAGCATGGCGATGGCCATGGACAGGGTCAGCATGCCGTGGGCGATGGTGCCGCCAAACGGAGTCTGTGCCGCCGCCACCGGATCGACATGGATGAACTGGTAATCGCCGGTCGCCGCCGCGAACCGGTCGATCCGCTCCTGATCGACCAGAACCCAGTCCGAAAAACCGAGATCGTCCCCCACGCGGCCTGCGAGACTGTCGGCAGAGATGATGTGTGGCATGGGCCTGGGTCTCGCTCGACGGCACGCCCGCCATCTGAGTGGCACTCAAGGCGCAGACCGTGTTTGGGGTTGAATGCTAAGCCGCCCTGAAAGCCAGACGGGGGATGCGGTGGATCGCCTCATTGGTACCCGCGACCGTTGCCAGCCCGACCGGACACGGGAACGGACGGCTGGCTTCATTTCCCGCTCGAGGGCACCGCGCGACCGGGATCATCGGGTCGGCTGCGGTCGCTAGCGGAGCTGCAGTTCGGCGCGTGACAATTGCCCGTTGCGGTCGCTGTCCAGTTGTTGGAAGGCCCGGTCATAGACATTGCGGTCACGGACCATCACCGCCCGGGGGCGCCCGGCCGCAGCCCCGAGACTGATGAAGCGACGAAACTCGGCGGGACTGAGCGCGGCGGAGCGGTCGGCATCACTGGCGACGAAGTCCTCGGCCGGGGTTCCCGCCATGGCCGCGCCTGGAGGCAGGATCAGGCCTGCTAACAGAAAAAGGGTCGCCATCACGTGTCGCTCACTCATTTTGGCAGGTTCCTGAAGGTTCCGGGACTTTACAGGCCCTTCTATATATTGGCATGGTATATGACAATATATAGAAGGGTCCGTTACGAGGGGCCCGACGGGGGACTGACCATGAAGCGGGCCATTTGGATTGGTGGAGCCGTGGCGGGCCTGTTTTTGCTCGGCATCGGTGGCCTCGCGCTCAAGGACTATGTGATCCTTCACATGGCCGGCTGGCGCGGCGGCCCGGTTGGACCGAATCGTCTGGTTGTCTGGGAAGCCGGACCGGCAACGCCGGCGATGGCCTCCGCCGATCGGCCGCCGAATGTGATCGTCATCCTGGCCGATGATCTGGGCTTCAATGACATCAGCCTGAATGGCGGTCTGGGTGACGGCACCGTCCCCACGCCTCACATCGATGCCCTCGCCCGGGGCGGCGCGATTCTGGCCGAGGGCTATGCCGGCAACGCCACCTGCTCCCCCTCCCGCGCGGCCCTGATGACCGGCCGCTACCCAACCCGGTTCGGCTTTGAGTTCACCTCGGTTCCGGTCCAGATGGCGCGGCTGCTGCCGACCCTGTGGCGCAAAGATAATGAAATGCGACCCGTCTTCCGCAGTGACCGGGTGGACCAGGTCCCCCCCTATGAGCAGATGGGCGTCCCGGCCGGCGAGATAACAATCGCGGAGCTGATGCAGTCCCGCGGCTACCACACCATGCACCTGGGCAAGTGGCACCTGGGCGAAACTGCCGGCATGCGACCGGAGGATCAGGGCTTTGACGAGAGCCTGGGCTTTATGGTCGGCGCACAGATGTTCCTGCCGGAACGCGACCCGAACGTGGTCAACTCGCGTCAGTCGTTCGATCCACTCGATCGCTTCCTGTGGGCCAACCTGCCTTACAGTGTCCAGTACAACGGCGGGCAGCGGTTCCATCCCGACCGCTACATGACCGACTATTTGACGGATCAGGCGCTGGCCGGAATCCGCGCCAACCGTAACCGGCCGTTCTTCATGTACCTGGCCTATAATGCACCGCACACACCCTTGCAGGCCCTCAAGTCGGACTACGACGCCCTCTCGCACATCACCAACCACCGTGAGCGCGTCTATGCGGCGATGATCATCGCCCTGGACCGCGGCGTCGGCCGGATCATGAACGAACTGAAGGCCCAGGGGCTCGACGACAACACTCTCGTGGTCTTCAGCAGCGACAACGGCGGGGCCAACTACATCGGCCTGCCGAACATCAACAAGCCTTTCCGGGGCTGGAAACTGACCTTCTTCGAGGGTGGAATCCGGGTGCCCTACTACATGAACTGGCCCGCGCGGATTCCCGCCGGTACGCGGATGTCAGCGCCGGTCTCCCATTTCGACATCTTCGCGACGGCGGCTGCGGCGGCCGGCGCACCCCTGCCGACGGACCGGCGGATGGACGGCGTCGACCTGACACCCTTCCTGGCCGACGGCAGGGCCGGACGGCCGCATGAAGCCCTCTTCTGGCGTTCGGGCGGCTATCGCGTGGTCCGTTCCGGTGACTGGAAACTGCAGGTGCTCGACCGTCCGGCGCGTGTCTGGCTTTACGACCTGGCCAAAGACCCGACCGAAAAGACCAACCTCGCAGCCAGCCGGCCCGAGGTTGTCGCGAGGCTGAGGGCAGAGTTGCAGGCCCATGACGCCACCCAGATGGCCCCGAAGTGGCCGGCCCTCGTCGAGGTACCGGTGGGGGTTGACCGGACCGGTGAGGAACCGATCCGCCCCGGCGATACCTATGTGACCTGGTCGAATTGAGGGCTTCGTGAACATTCACCCCTGGATGATCTGGGCGCTGGCCGCGGGCCTCTACCTCATTTTTCGGCTCTGGTACGACAACTGGCGGGGACCGCTCCGGCCGCATGAGGTCGAGGATTTCGTGGCCCGGGCCGCGGCCCTCTGGCCCCAGGGCCTCAATGACAGGACCCTGATCCGGCGTTTCCTGGAACAGGATGACGGGCGCGAGTTCTTCATGTTCAACTTGATCCATATCAGGCGCGAGCCGGCGGCCGATCCGGTCTCGGGCAAGATCCGCAGTGGAACGGATTTGATGAAACACTATTTCTCGGTCTTCGCCCCGACGCTGATTGCCGGCGGCGGGATCCCGCTGCTGACGTAACGGAAGGTTTCGACCTATGTCGACCCGCTCAATATCCCCGCGGACCCGGGCTGGAGCCTTTTCGGCCTGATGCGCTACCGCAGCCGCCGCGACCTGATGGTGCTCTCGACCAACGCGGCATTCCTCCGGGCCCACGAATACAAGATGGTAGCCCTGACCCATGCCATGGCCTTTCCGACACAGCCGGTCTCCAGCCTGGTTGCCGGGCCGAGGGTAGCCTTGGGGGGTGTCCTTATCCTGGCCGCGGCGCTCACCTACCTGGCTTGGCTGACCCTCTGAGCCAGGTCTTCGGGGTGATCCGGTTTCAATGCTTGTGCACGGCGTGTGGATCGGCGTCCAAAGCGGGACCCCATCTGCATGCCGCTAAGCTACTGGCCACATTGAAGAAAGACCACCGTCGGTGGGGTCCCGAGCGGTGCCGATTATGCGATGGCTGGGGCTCGAAAAACGCTTTGGATCAGTC
>NZ_JBDNHO010000026.1:0-5611 GCF_041688735.1 Brevundimonas sp. | reverse complement strand
GGACGACGGCGACAAGCAGCGCGCGCTGGAGGCGGCGATCGCGCAGATCGACCGGGCCTTCGGCAAGGGCTCGGTGATGAAGCTGGGCAAGGGCGGGGTGGTTCAGGCGATCCCGTCGGTCTCGACCGGATCGCTGGGCCTCGACATGGCGCTGGGCATCGGCGGCCTGCCGCGCGGTCGGGTGGTCGAGGTGTTCGGGCCGGAGAGCTCGGGCAAGACGACGCTAGCCCTGCATACGGTGGCCGAGATCCAGAAGGCCGGCGGCACCGCCGCCTTCGTCGACGCCGAGCATGCGCTTGACCCGGGCTATGCCCAGAAGCTGGGCGTCAATCTGGACGACCTGCTGGTGTCGCAGCCCGACACGGGCGAACAGGCGCTGGAGATCGTCGACACCCTGGTGCGTTCGGGCGCTGTGGACATCGTGGTGATCGACTCTGTCGCGGCGCTGACGCCCCGCGCCGAGATCGAGGGCGAGATGGGCGACAGCCTGCCCGGCCTTCAGGCTCGATTGATGAGCCAGGCGCTGCGCAAGCTGACCGCCTCGATCTCCAAGTCGAACTGTATCGTCCTGTTCATCAACCAGATCCGCCACAAGATCGGCGTCATGTACGGCTCGCCGGAGACGACGACGGGCGGCAATGCGCTGAAATTCTACGCCTCGGTGCGCCTCGACATCCGCCGCACCGGCGCGATCAAGGACCGCGACGAGGTCGTCGGCAACACCACCCGCGTAAAGGTGGTCAAGAACAAGGTCGCGCCGCCGTTCCGCGAGGTCATCTTCGACATCATGTACGGCGAGGGCATCTCCAAACTGGGCGAGATCATCGACCTTGGCGTCAAGGCCGGCATCATCGAGAAATCGGGCAGCTGGTTCTCCTATGACAGCCAGCGCATCGGCCAGGGCCGAGAGAATGTGCGCGCCTTCCTCAAGGCCAATCCCGACATCGCCGATTCGATCGAGGACAAGGTGCGCAAGTCCACCACCAAGATCGCTGAGGAGTTGCTGGGCACGCCCGAACCGGACGAGGGCCAGGACCTGGAAGGCTGATCCAACATTCTTCCCCCCTCGGGGTGAGGAGTAGACCTTCTCCGGCCGGGTCCCCCGACCCGCCATCCGACCCCGGTGGGGCCGGGCCGGACGGAGTGGCCGCCTGATCCCCACCCGGGTCAGGCGGCCTTTTTTCGGGATGGACCGCGGCCACCCAGCGCGCGCTGAAGCGCGGGCCTCATCTTCAGGAAGGCGAGGTAAAGCCGCTCGAGGAAGTACAGGACCCTCCGGTTCCGCGCCGCCAGTCCCAAGGGGCGCAGGAGGGGTATCGCCCGCCACATGGCGGCGAAAGCCGCCGCCCCCGACAGCATCCGGCCGTTCTCGCGCGCATGAAACCGCGCGAGCAGCGTGGCCCGGTCCAGCGGACATCCGCCCTCTCCGCTGGCCACGTCGATGAAGGTGATCACCCGGCGCCGGTCCAGCCGGCGGAACAGGGCGATCTCGCGCCGACACAGCGGGCAGTCGCCATCGAACCAGACATGCAGCGTCGTCATCTTTTCAGTTCTAGGCCCGCCGCCGCGCCGAGGCCATGTGGCGGGGTGATGCATTGGGGGTCAAAGCCCTATATGACGCCCGTTCCCTCAGCCTCCCCAGAACGACCACGCAGCCCATGACCAGCTCGTCCAGCCTGAACAGTATCCGCTCGACCTTCCTCGACTATTTCGCGGCCGACGGTCACGCCAGGGTCCAGTCGGCGCCGCTGGTGCCGCAGAACGACCCAACCCTGTTGTTCGTCAACGCGGGCATGGTGCCGTTCAAGGACTATTTCACCGGCGGCGCGACGCCTCCCTACAAACGCGCCACCAGCTCGCAGAAATGCGTCCGCGCCGGCGGCAAGCACAACGATCTGGACAACGTCGGCTATACCGCGCGCCACCACACCTTCTTCGAGATGCTGGGGAATTTCTCCTTCGGCGATTATTTCAAGGACCACGCCATCGAGATGGCCTGGAACCTGACCACCAGGACGTTCGGCCTCGACCCGAACCGGCTGACGGTCACCGTCTATATCGACGACGACGAGGCCGCCGGCCTGTGGAAGAAGATCGCGGGCCTGCCCGAGAGCCGCATCATCCGCATCGCCGGATCGGACAATTTCTGGGCCATGGGCGACAGTGGCCCGTGCGGACCCTGCACCGAGATCTTCTGGGACCATGGCGACCACATCCCCGGCGGCCCTCCGGGCTCGCCGGACGAGGACGGCGACCGGTTCGTGGAGATCTGGAACAACGTCTTCATGCAGCATGAGAAGGAAAACGATCAGATCGTTCGCGACCTTCCCCGGCCCAGCGTCGACACCGGCATGGGTCTGGAGCGAATCGCGGCGGTGCTCCAGGGCGTGCACTCCAACTATGAGATCGACCTTTTTAAAGCCCTGATCGCGGCTTCCGAGGACGCGACCTCGACGAAGGCCGAGGGCGCGCAGGCCCCTAGCCACCGCGTCATCGCCGACCATTTGCGCTCGTCGTCCTTCCTGATTGCGGACGGGGTCACGCCGTCGAACGAGGGCCGGGGCTATGTCCTGCGTCGCATCATGCGCCGGGCCATGCGCCACGCCCATCTGCTGGGCGCCGCCGATCCCCTGATGCACCGCCTGGTGCCGACGCTGGTCACCGAGATGGGTGAGGCCTATCCCGAATTGAAGCGCGCCCAGGCCTCGATCGAGGACACGCTGAAACAGGAGGAAATCCGTTTCCGCACCACGCTGGGTCGCGGCATGGGCCTGCTGGAAGACGCCACGCGTGACCTGGCCGAAGGCGGCGTCATCCCCGGCCAGACCGCCTTCGCCCTCTATGACACCTACGGCTTCCCGCTCGACCTGACCCAGGACGAGGCGCGGCGTCGCGGCTTCACCGTCGATACCGAGGCCTTCGACGCGGCGATGCAGGAACAGAAGACGCGCGGCAAGGCCAACTGGAAGGGCTCTGGCCAGTCGGCCTCGACGGGCGAATGGCTGGCCCTCAAGGACCGGCTCGGCCCCACCGTCTTCACCGGGTATGACGCGGTCGACGGCTCGGGCGAGGTGCTGGCGATCCTCAAGGACGGCGCGCCCGCCGACGTCTTAGAGACCGGCGAGGTCGCCGAGGTCCTGTTCGACCAGACGCCCTTCTACGGCGAAGGCGGAGGCCAGGCCGGCGACAAGGGCGAGATCGAATGGGCCGGCGGCAGCGCCCGCGTGCTCGACGTCCTCAAACCCGCCGCAGATCTTTATGCCCACACGATCGAGGTGACATCGGGCAGCCTCGCCGTCGGGACCCGTGCCCAGCTGCGCGCCGCGCCGGACGCCCGCCTGACCACCCGCGCCAACCACTCGGCCGCCCATCTGGTGCATGCGGCGCTGAAGAATGTGCTCGGCCCCCATGTCGCCCAGAAGGGCCAGTTGGTCGACGCCGACCGCATGCGCTTCGACTTCAGTCACAACGCGCCGGTGACCGAGGACGAACTGAACCGCATCGAGGCCGAGGTGAACGCGGTCATCCGCCAGAACCTGCCCGCCGACACCAGGCTGATGGGGCCGGAAGATGCCATCGCGGCCGGGGCCATCGCCCTGTTCGGCGAGAAATACGGCGACGAGGTCCGTGTCCTGACGCTCGGTCGCAGCCTGACCGGCGACAAACCCTATTCGGTCGAGCTGTGCGGCGGCACCCATGTGGCCCGCACCGGCGACATCGCCCTGTTCAAGATCGTGTCGGAGACCGGGATCGCCGCCGGCATCCGCCGCGTCGAGGCCCTGACCGGAGAGGCCGCTCGCCAGTATCTGCTGGGCCAGGCTGGCGTCGCCAGGGCCCTGGCCCAGAGCTTCAAGGTCCAGCTGCTGGACGTCCCCGCCCGCGTCGAGGCCCTGACCAGCGAACGCAAGGCGCTGGAGAAACAGGTCGCCGAGCTGAAGAAGCAGTTGGCGCTTTCTGGGTCTTTGGGCGGCGGTGGCGGCGGTTCAGCCAATGCCGCGCCGGAAGAGATCAATGGCGTCAGACTGATCGCCCGCGTGCTGGACGGCGTCGACGGCAAGGGCCTGCGCGGCGTGGCCGAAGACTTCAGGAAACAGGTTGGCTCGGGCGTCGTCGCCCTGATCGGCGTGACCGAAGGCAAGGCTGCGGTCACTGTCGCCGTAACCTCGGACATCACCACCTCCGTCAACGCCGCCAACCTTGCCCGCGCCGCCGTCATGGCGATGGGTGGACAGGGCGCCGGCGGCAAGTCCGACTTCGCCCAAGGTGGCGCGCCGGACGGCACGAAGGCGGAAGACGGCTTGGCGGCGGTGCGGGCGGCGCTGGCGGGTCAGGGTTCAGTCCCGCTCTGAAGATCCACCGCCGCAAGCTTCCAGCTGAACAGCCCGCGACGATCCAACAGCAGGGCCAGCCGCTTGTTCGGCGCATCGCGTCGCGTGAGCGTGACGGAGAAGGTGTTCAGGTCGCGGTAGCCCCAGGACTGGTGAATGTCGCCGCCGTCGTCGCCGGTCTTGGGGGCGGGATCGGGGGCGCCGGTGGGGTCGGGTGCCTCGCCGTCGCGGACCATGGCGGCGACGATCTCGGGCGTCACGACGGTGTCCACCGCGCCGGACAACAGCATGGGGGCCAGCATCATGCCGATGCCGCCCAAATCGCTTTCCGTCAGGCGCGGGTCTCCCCGCACGCGGGCCAGGACCTCGGCGTTCAACTCCGCTTTCAGGCTCTCGCGCAATGACGGGAAGTCGACCCGTTGCTCCAGCTTGGCCGTGTCTCCGGCCTTGGCCGCGCGGATCAGGGACTGGGCCGCCACGATGGGGGCGACCGCCCAGGCGACGATGAAAGCGGCGAGTGTCGCGGCGACCAGGCCGACGACCAGTTTCTTGTTCATGTGACCCTCTGGCGTCCTAACGCCTTGCCATGGACACGGTTGCCGCGAGTCGCCGCGCGTGGCTAGCGTCGCCCGCCACCGGAAATGGCACCGCCGGAGCGGTCAGCGGGGCGAACGGAGGGTGTTACACCCTCGGGCAGGCCGACGTGGACCAGTTTCCATTCGAACGGACCCTTGCGCTCGAAGGTGAAGACTGTCTCGAACCCGCCCTCGTCGGCGACGCTCATCCGGGCCCGGTTCATGCCCCAATAGACCGGCCGGGGCAGCGGCCCGCCGGTGCTGGATCTGTCGGGCGACGGCAGGGCGGCGGCGGTGCGTTTCGAGGCGTAGCGGCCCTCGCCCCGAGTCAGGGCGGCGAGCGCCGCAGGGGTCAGATAGGCCTCGACATCGGGTGCCGCGGGGGCGGAGGCCTGCTCGATCTGGCGGCGCACCGCCTCGATGGGGTCTTCCATGAAGGTCGGGGCCGGGGCGGCGGCGGCCGGATTGCCGTCCAGCTGTGGTCGCAGGGACTGGCGTACGGCGGGGTAGTCAACCAGCCCCGCCAAGCCCGCTGAATCGCCGGCCTCCGCTGCAGACCGCAGGGCGAAGAAGGCCACGCCGGGCGCCGCGAAGAAGGATATCGCCGCCAAGACGACCAGAGTGACGATGAGTCTGCCGACCAGTTTCATGGGACGCCTCCGGGACGCGCCATCAATGCACGAACGCCGGTTTCGCCCAAATCAAAGC